>CADBPR010000025.1 GCA_902796555.1 uncultured Bacteroidia bacterium | reverse complement strand
GCCGACCAAAAAGAAATTTTGGCCGGCCCCTTCGGGTCTCCTAACCCCCTCAGACTATCGTCTGAACCCCCTATTAGGGGGTATTTCTGCCTCCGGCCGGTCGCTGAAGGGACTTTTAGATGTGGTTCTGACGCCCTGTTGCGACTATTTTTGCCAATATGCGTGCCGATTTGCCATTCTACTGTGTTGAAACCGCGTTTCGGAATGATTATCTTTGCAAACTTTCAAACAAAATACCGAAACGAATTTTTATCAATCATCTTTAATACTATTTAACAATGAAAACAATCAAGTTATTTGCAATTGTAGCAGCCTGCATCGCGCTTTTCGTTTCTTGCAACAAGGCCGGCACCGATGACTCCGCAAATGTTTCCGCTATCCAGAAACAGCTCGTCGGTACATGGGAAGGCCAGATCAGAAATACCGCTACCCTGAACGGTAAGGAGATTGAAATGTCCGTTACCCCGGTCGTCCTGACGTTTACCAACACCCAGATGACCCGCAAAGACGGCGATCTGGCCGCGGTTACCTATGACTATGTCATCAAGAACGGCGGTTCCAAGGGATATTATTTCGTGAGTTCTTTCAAGGGTGAAGAAGTCGGCAGCATCTGGTTTGAAATCAGCGGCAATACCATGAACTTCACTGCCGGAGACGGCACCTTCTTCATGACCTTCCCCAAAACTTTCACGAAGAAGTAAATCTGACTATTGTACCAAAACCCTGCGAAGGGTCCATACGTAGACAAGTTCTACGCCGATGGTAATCACCTCCTGGACAATCATCCAGGAGGTTTTTTCGAGCAGTCCCAGCAGGAAAAACGCCACCGGCACCAGGTTGACGACCAGAATCCGGATGACCATCCACAGTCCGACCCGCTCCAGGTTGCCCCTGTACCATACCATCAGGAGTACCCCCAGCGGGAGGTAGGCCAGCGGCAGTGCAGTCGCGAACGCTGCGTTTACGGCAGCGGCGTCGTCACCCATCCAATAGAGGGCGAAGCCGACGATATTGAAGCCGATGACCACCCACCACAGCACGGTCAGCGGATGTTGCAGCGGCCGCATGCCGCGCAGGCAGGCGTAATAGGCCACCACCATTCCCAGCGTATTGACGAGGGCTTGGATGAAAGGGATCCGCGCGCGCATCCAGTCGGCCACCGGCGTATACGACAGCATCGCGGCCGCCACCATGATGGCAATGGCGGCCTCTATCAGGGGGCGGGGCAGTCCGCTCTCGAGAAAATCCACATGACTTTTTGTGTTCATCGCTTCTGTTTTGCTATCCGGACAAAGTTACGGATTTTGCGCGGATTTATCCGTTTAAGCCATATTGGGATGATGTATTGCGCTGGTTTTTGCCAATCTGTTACGCATTTTGCGCATCGTTGATAGGGAAAATGCCAGGTATAAACCGTAATTTTGCATACCCGTACACAGACTATGTCAGATACTTTCATCATCTCTTTTCTGGCCATTGCGCTGGCGCTTCTGGCGGTTTTGGCAGTCTGCATCTTTCTGCTTCATACGACGCGGAAAGTAGTGGACCGGAACCAGGAACTGACGCGGCAGGTGCTGGAACAGAAACAAGCGGCGACGGATATCGGGAAAATCCGGGACACGATATCGGCCTCCGAGAACCCGGCGCAGATGACCGACGCCGAACTGCTCTCCTGGCTGGACCGCAAACTCGACGAAACCCGGCTGTACACGAATCCGGACGTGGACGTCAAGGCCATCTCCGCCTATTTCGGCTTGTCCCAGCGCCGCCTGCTCCGTCTGATGAAGCGCGAAAACGCACCGGGCTCCATCCCGGCCTGGCTGGTGGAAAAACGCCTTGCGTATGCCTGTAAGTTATTGTCTTCCAAGCAAGAGTTTAAAATCGAAGCGATTTCACAAGAAGCCGGTTTCCGCTCCCGCCGGACCTTCCAGAATCTGTTCAAACAGCGCCTGGGCGTGACCCCGTCGGAGTATAGGACCCTCGTACAGAACGGTCATCCGGACCTGCCTACAAATACCGTCCGGTGATGCTGTCCGGGTTTGCGGCCACCTCGGCCGGCGTACCCGTGGCCACAATCCGGCCGCCTTCCAGCCCGCCGCCGGGCCCCATATCCACCAGATAATCCGCCTGCCGGATGACATCCAGGTCGTGCTCGATGACAATCACCGTGGCGCCCAGCGAAATCAGGTGCCGGAATACCCGCATCAAGGTCTGTACATCCAGGGGATGCAGGCCGATGGTCGGCTCGTCGAATACGAATACGCTGTCGCCCTGGGCCCGTCCCATCTCGCTGGCCAGTTTCAGCCGCTGGGCCTCGCCGCCGGAAAGACTGGGGGTCGCTTCACCCAGGGTCAGGTAGCCCAGCCCAAGGTCGTGAAGGACCTGTAAACGGCTGTGTACCACTGATATATTGGCGCAGTAGGGCAGGGCTTCATCCACGCTCAGGGCCATCAGTTCCGGCAGGGAAATCACCTGGCCGGCCTTGTTATGATAATGGGCCCGGTAGGCATCCCGGGCGTAGCGGGCGCCATGACAGTCCGGGCAGGGGATATCGACATCCGGCAGGAACTGCACGTCCAGGCTGATACTGCCGGTTCCGTCGCAGACCGGGCACCGGAGCGACCCGGTGTTGTAGGAGAAATCCCCGGCTTTCCAGCCTTTTTCCCGGGCTTCCGCCGTACGGGCGTACACTTTGCGCAGTTCGTCATGGACATTGCTGTAGGTCGCCACGGTCGAACGCACGTTGATGCCGATAGGCGTGGCGTCAATCAGTTTGACCTGTCGGATGCCCGCCGCCTCGACCGACAGGACATGAGCCGGCAGTTTTTTGCCCGCGACAGCCGCTTCCAGCCCCGGAATCAAGCTCTCCAGAATCAGGGTGGTCTTTCCGGAGCCGGACACGCCGGTCACCACGGACAGCCGGCCTTTGGGGAATCGCACATCCAGCGGATGCACGGTATGAATCGCAGCGGTCTGCAGGTGCACTTCGCCCTGGCGGAAGAGCGCGGAGGAATCCGTCGCGGCGACACCCCGCTGCTCCGCGAGGAACGGCGCGATGCGGGAGGCCGGATTGGCCAGGATTTCCGGAATGCTTCCCTGCGCGATGACCTGTCCGCCGCCGGCCCCTGCTCCGGGGCCCAGCTCAATCAGATGGTCGGCATGCGCAAGTACCTGTGTATCATGGTCTACCAGTACGACGGAATTGCCGTCCGCCACCAGGTCGTCCATCACGCCGGTCAGGCCTTCGAGGTTGGAAGGATGCAGACCGATGGACGGTTCGTCCAGGACATAGAGCACGCCGGTGGTCCGGTTGCGCACCGAACGGGCCAGCTGGACCCGCTGCCGCTCCCCGGTGGACAGTGTGGATGCCGCCCGGTCCAGGGACAGGTAGGAAAGGCCCAGGTCGACCAGGCGGCGGGCCGTATCCTGGAAGGATTCACAGATGCGCTCCGCCATGGGACGCATCGCCTCCGGCAGGGATGCCGGTACGCCGGCCACCCACACGATGAGCTCGGAAAGGGTCATTTTACAGGCATCGGCCAGGGAAATGCCGCGCAGACGCGGCGCCCGGGCAGCTTCCGACAGGCGGGTCCCGTCGCAATCCGGGCACGGTTCCTCTTTCAGATATTTTTCCACCCGCTTCATTCCGGTCTCGTCCTTCACCTTCGCCAGGGCGTTTTCCACCGAATAGACGGCATTATAGTAGGTAAAATCCATCTCGGCGAAGTTGTTGGTCTTCTCGTTCCGGTACAGGATATGCTTTTTCTCGGCCGGGCCGTGGTAGACAATCTCCTTCTCCTGCGGGCTCAGGTCGCGGAAGGGGACATCGGTCCGTACGCCCATTTCCCGGGCGATATCCTTCATCAGGGACCACATCAGCGAACCCCACGGGGCCACGGCACCCTGGTCGATGGTCAGCGAATCGTCCGGCACCAGCGTGGACTCATCCACCGTCCGTACCAGACCGGTGCCGCCGCATCTGCGGCAGGCGCCCTGGCTGTTGAATGCCAGTTCCTCGGCGCCGGGCGCATAGAAACGGGCGCCGCAGACCGGACAGACCAGCTCCTGCTCGGCCGCCACGGCCAGCGACGGCTCCAGATAATGACCGTTGGGACAGCGGTGGCTGGCCAGACGCGAAAACATCAGCCGCAGGCTGTTCAGCAGCTCTGACATGGTCCCGAAGGTACTCCGGATACCGGGTACGCCGGGGCGCTGGTGCAGGGCCAGCGAAGCCGGCACATACCGTACCTCGTCCACCTGCGCCCGGGCCGCCTGGGTCATCCGGCGGCGGGTATAGGTCGACAAGGATTCCAGGTAGCGGCGCGACCCTTCGGCATACAAAACCCCCAGGGCCAGCGAAGATTTCCCGGACCCGGAAACACCGGCGATGCCGACAATTTTTCCCAACGGAATATCGATGTCTATATTTTTCAGATTATGGGCACGGGCGCCCCGTACCTCAATCTGCTGCGGTTTTTTGCGGTTCCTGTTTTCCATAGAAGCTGATTTGGCTGCGAAGATACGATTTTTTTTGTATCTTCGCGATATGAAGCGGGTGCTCGTTATTACATATTATTGGCCGCCCTCCGGCGGTTCCGGCGTTCAGCGCTGGGTGAAATTCACCAAATACCTGCCGGAATCGGGCTGGCAGCCGGTCATTTATACGCCGGAGAATCCCGAGATGCCCGGCACGGACACGACGCTGCTGGCCGATATTCCGCCGCAGACGGAGGTGATAAAGACCCATATATCAGAAATTTACGGGATATACAACCGCTTCTCGGGCGGCGGTGCACGGCGCCAGGTCAACCCCATCAACCACCAGCGGAAGAACTGGAAACAGCGCCTGGCCATGTGGGTGCGCGGCAACTTTTTCATCCCCGACCCGCGCCGGGGCTGGGTCCGCCCTTCGGTCCGTTTCCTGACCCGCTATCTGGCGGAACACCCGGTCGACGCCATTGTCAGTACCGGACCGCCCCATTCCATGCACCTGATTGCCCGCGGCGTTGCGAAAGCCACCGGTATCCCCTGGGTGGCCGATTTCCGCGACCCGTGGACCAAACTTTTCTATTTCAAGCATTTACAGTTATCGCCCTGGGCCGTTCGCCAGCACCGTCGCCTGGAGAAGCAGGTGCTGGATGACGCCTCCGTCGTGGTGGCCGTCTCCCCGCTGGTACAGGACGAATTCCGGGCCATGACGGACACGCCGGTGGAACTGGTGACCAACGGTTTCGACGCCGATGATTTCACGGCCGCGGTGCCCCGTCCGGACTGCTTCACCCTGGTCCATACCGGCCTTTTCGCTGCGGACGGGAATCCGGAAGTGCTGTGGAAGGTCCTGAAAGACAAGGTGCGTTCGGATGCGGCGTTTGCCGCGCGTCTGCGCATCGTGCTGGCGGGCAAGACCGACGCGGCCGTCCGCCATGCCATCGAAGACGCCGGCCTTTCCTATGAGGACCTGGGCTATCGTTCCCATACCGAAACGGTCCGCCTGCAGAAAGGCGCTTCCCTGCTGCTGCTGCCCTTGCGCAAGGAACCGGAATACCGGGCCACCCTGCCGGGCAAACTGTTTGAATACCTGGGCGCCCGCCGTCCCGTCCTGGGCATCGGCCAGACCGACGGCGCCATGGCACGGGTCCTGCAGGAAACGGCTGCCGGCCAGACCGTCGCGTGGGAAGACGAAGCGGCCACCCGCCGGGCCATCGACCAGGCCTGGGAGGCTTACCGCACCGGTACCGACCACGATACACAGGGGAATATCGACCGCTTTGAACGCCGCGCCACCGCCCGGCAGATGGCCGCTATTTTGGACAGATTATGAAACAGAATTACAAGCATATCCTTGCCTACGCAGGCATCGTTCTCTTTTTCCTGGTACTTGCCTATGGCTTTGTGCCGCAGGTACTGCAGGGTAAAATCGTTGACCAGAGCGACATCTCCGGCTATGTCGGCATGGCCCGGGAGACCAACCAATGGAATGAGGCCCACCCGGAGGACCGGACGGCCTGGACCAATTCGATGTTCGGCGGCATGCCGACCACCATGCTGACCGGCAATACCGCCGGCGACTGGACCAAACCGCTTTACAACCTGATGCTGACGGGCCGGAGGCCGGCGAGCTATCTGTTCATCTCGCTGCTGGGCGCCTTCCTGCTGATGCTGGCCCTGGGCATGAACGGCCTGATTGCGGCCGGCGGCGCCGTGGCCGTCACATTCTGCTCCTACAACATGCAGATTATTCAGGTGGGCCACAATGCCAAGATGCTGGCCCTGGCCTTTGCGCCCTGGGTGCTGGCCGGTGTGATTTTCACCTACAAGGCCGCCCTTCAAGGTAAAAAATGGCTGCCGAAGACCTTGCTGGGGGCCGCGCTCTTCGCGATGGCCCTGAATTTCCAGATCAAGGCCAACCATGTGCAGATTACCTACTACCTGGCCATCATCATCTTCTGTTATGCGCTGGCCCTGATTATCTGGCTGTCCGCAGTGCGGGAGAACCGGCACCTGCTGGGCCGCTTTTTCGCCGCTTCGGCCGCCCTGCTCCTGCTGGGTTCATTGGGCATTGCGACCAATGCCAACCGCTTGATTCCGACTTATTTATATACGCAGCAGACCATGCGCGGCGGCTCCGAACTGAGCGGCGACGGGTCTGCCAAGAGCAAGGGACTGGACCTGAGCTACGCCACCTCCTGGTCCTACGGCTGGGAAGAACTGCCGAACATGATGATTCCCGACTATAACGGCGGTGCCTCCGCCGGTGCCGTGAATCCCGACAAGTCCGCCACCATCGACCTCCTGCGCCGGGCCGGCCAGGGCAACCTCAAACAGGTCGCCAAGGCCCTGCCGATGTATTGGGGGCCGCAGCCTTTTACGGCGGGTCCGATGTATATGGGCGCCATCACCGTGTTCCTCTTCCTGCTGGGCCTGGGCCTGTGCAAAGGGAAAGACCGCTGGTGGATGCTGGCGGCCACCGTCATCGGCATCCTGCTGGCCGTCGGCAACCATTTCATGGCCTTTACCGAGTTCTGGTACCATCACATGCCTTTTTACAGCAAGTTCCGCTCGGTGTCCATGGCCCTGTTCATTCTCCAGCTCACCCTGCCCATGCTGGGCTTCCTGGCCCTGGACCGCATCGTCAAGGGACAGTATGAACGGAAAGAATTCCTGAAATGGGGCGGCATCGCCCTGGGCGTGACAGGCGGCTTCTGCCTGCTGGCCATGACCGGCATCGGCCGTTCCTTTACGGGAGCCGTGGACGCCGGACAGCCCGACGTGCTGGTGGAAGCCCTGATTGCCGACCGGATGATGCTTCTGCGGCAAGATGCCCTGATGGCCCTGGTGCTGGTCGTCCTGACCTTTGTCCTGCTGCTGTGGGCCTACCGCCCCGGGACTCAGAACCGCAAGGTCCTGGCCGGGGTCGCCGTCTGCGTGATGGTGCTCATCAACCTCTTCGCCGTGGGCAAGCGCTATCTGAACAAAGACCATTTCGTGTCGCAGCGCCAGTTTGACGGGCAGTTTACCGAGCGCCCGGTCGACAAGGCCATCCTGGCCGACCCGGAACTGGACTACCGGGTCCTGGACCTGACGGTCAATGTGTTCAACGATTCCCATCCGAGCTATTTCCACAAAAATATCGGCGGCTACTCGCCGGTAAAGCTGCAGCGTTATCAGGACCTGATAGAGCACTATCTGACCGGGGAAATCAACAGCATCTACGGGGCGGCCCGGGGTGCGCAGACCGTGTCCGAAATCCAGGAGGCGCTGCCCGAACTGCCGATTCTGTCGATGCTGAATGACAAATATATCATCCTGGACGGCGCGGCGGCGCCCCTGGTGAACCCTGCCGCGATGGGTCCGGTCTGGTGCGTCAGTGAAGCGGTCCGGGCGGCCACCCCCGATGAAGAAATTGCCCTGTTGGGCGGAGCGGACCTCCGCCGCCAGGCCGTGCTGGGACCGGACTTCGCCCAGGTGGATATTCCCGCGGGCGACTCCCTCTGCACCATCTCCCTGCAGTCCTATGCGCCCAACCAGCTGGAATACAGCTATACGGCCGCCGTACCGCAGGCCGTTGTCTTCAGCGAAATCTACTATCCCAACGGCTGGAAAGCGTGGCTGGAGGACGGTACTGCCGTCGAACTGTTCCGGGCCGACTGGACGCTGCGCGGCGCCGTACTGCCGGCCGGTCAGCATACCCTGACCCTGCGTTTCGAACCGGCTTCCTATCCGCTCAGCACGCGGATTTCCCGCGCCACATCCGTCACGCTGCTGATTTTCCTGCTCCTGAGCATCGGCGGTCTCCTGGTTCCCGCCCTCAACCCGAATCGTAAAAACACTGAAAAAGAATAACCCATGAAAAAGTTGCTGACGGCCCTTGTTCTGGCCCTTTGTACCGTATCTCTCGCTGCGCAACCCCGCCTTCGCACCGACAACATCGACGAGGTTCTCGCCGCCATGACCCTGGAAGAAAAGGCCCATCTGCTGGTGGGTTGCGAATGGGGCTGTCTTCCGCCCGGTGCCGAGAAGCCTTTTAACGGTTTCCGCGTACCCGGTGTGGCCGGCTCCACCCGTCCTCTTCCCCGGCTGGGCATCCCTTCCGTGCTGCTGGCGGACGGCCCTGCGGGCCTGCGCATCGCCCCTACCCGGGAAGGCAGCCAGCGTACGTACTACTGCACCGGTTTCCCGGTCGGCACGGTCATGGCCTCCACGTGGAACACCCCGCTGGTGACCGAACTGACCACGGCCATGGGCCAGGAAGTCAAGGAATACGGCGTGGACGTTCTCTTGGCCCCCGGCATGAACCTGCACCGTAACCCGTTGTGCGGCAGGAATTTCGAATATTTCTCCGAAGACCCCTTCCTGGCCGGCAAGACCGGTGCGGCCTATGTCCGCGGCATCCAGTCCAACGGCGTGGGTGTCAGCGTCAAGCACTTCGCTACCAACAACCAGGAAATCAACCGGCTTGAGAATGACAGCCGGGTCAACCCCCGCGCCCTCCGCGAACTGTACCTGAAGGGATTTGAAATCGCCGTGCGCGAGGCCGACCCCTGGACCATCATGTCCTCGTACAACAAACTGAACGGCTCTTACACCCAGCAGAGCCACGACTTGCTGACCGGCATCCTGCGCGACGAATGGGGCTTCCGCGGCATCGTGATGACCGACTGGGGCTGCAAGGAGGGGACCCCGAACGCGGTCCATGCCGGCAACGACCTGATGGAGCCTGGTTCGGACCGCGAAGTACAGCGGATTCTGGACGCCGTGGCAGCGGGTACGCTGGCCGAAAGCGATATCGACCGCAATGTCCGTCACCTGCTGGAATTCATCGTCCGGACGCCTTCTTTTGCCGGATATAAATTCTCGGAACAACCTGACCTGCAGGGACATGCGCGCATCGTGCGGGCTGCTGCACCGGAAGGCATGGTACTGCTCGAAAACCGGGGCGCCCTGCCGCTGCAGAACGTAAAGAAAGTAGCCCTGTACGGCGTCGGTTCCTATGACTTCATCGCCGGCGGCACCGGCTCGGGCAATGTCAACAAAGCCTACGTCCGCAACATCGAAGAAGGTCTCAAAGAGCACGGCATGATTGTGGACGAGAACCTGGCCGACTGGTACCACCAGTATATCGCCTATCAGAAAACCGAGATGCGCAACCGGGCGCTGGGTGCCGACATCCTGCTCGGCGACCCGGTTGTGCCCGAAATGGGAATCGACCGTAACTACCTGATTAAGAACGCTATCGAAAACGAAGTGGCGATTCTGACCCTGTCCCGCAACGCCGGTGAAGGCAATGACCGCAAAGCCGAAGAAGGCGACTGGTCCCTGACGGCCCGGGAACGCGCTCTGATGCAGGAAATCGCGGATGCCTGCCATATCCACGGCCGCAAACTGATTGTGGTCCTGAATGTCGGCGGCGTAATCGAGACGGCTTCCTGGAAGCATATTCCGGATGCGATTCTCCTGGCCTGGACGCCGGGACAGGAAGGCGGATTGTCCGTAGCGGACGTGCTCTGCGGCACGGCCTATCCTTCCGGCCGTCTGCCGATGACCTTCCCGGTGGACTATATGGGCATCCCCTCTTCGCGCAACTTCCCGTACCACTATTATTCGGACCCCTATCCCGGCGTGGCGGCCGCGAATGTCCGCAATGTCGGCTATACCGAATACCAGGAAGGCATCTGGGTCGGTTACCGTTATTTCGGCACAGCCGGCGTTCCGGTGTCCTATCCCTTCGGATACGGCCTGTCGTATACGACGTTCTCCTATGAAAAACCGGCCGTAAAGGTGGCGAAAGACGGTACGGTGACCGCTACAGTAACGGTCCGCAATACCGGTTCCGCCAAGGGGAAGGAAGTGGTGCAGCTGTATGTCAGCGCACCGGAAGGCGGCCTGGTCAAGCCGGTTCACGAGCTGAAAGCCTTTGCCAAGACCCGCGAACTGGCCCCCGGCGAAAGCGAGACCGTAACCCTGACCGTCGACCCGTATACCCTGGCTTCTTTCAACGAGAAGACATCCGCCTGGGAAACCGCTTCCGGCAGCTATGAGGCCCGTTTCGGCGCTTCTTCCGCCGATATCCGCGCCAAGGTCACCTTCCGCCTCGCCAAACCGTTCTCCTGGCCGGTGAAGCCGCTGCTGGTCCTGGACAAACCGGTGGAAGAAATCGTGGTAAAGTGACAAGTCATTCAAAAAAACCGTATATTTGTTAGATATGGCAAAGAACATCACCGAAGACACCCCGCTGATCAAGCAGTTTTTCGAGGTCAAGGCACAGTACCCCGAGGCGATTCTGCTGTATCGGGTCGGTGATTTCTATGAAACCTATTCCGACGACGCCGTCCTGGCGAGCAAGGTGCTCGGGCTGGTGCTGACCAAACGCAGCAACGGCGACAAGGGCCCCCTGCCGATGGCCGGGTTCCCGCATCATGCGCTGGAAGTCTATCTTCCCAAACTGATTCGCGCCGGCTACAAGGCCGCGGTCTGCGACCAGCTGGAGGACCCGAAACTGGTCGGCCGGAAACTGGTCAAACGCGGTGTCACCGAGTTGGTTACGCCGGGTACGGCCCTGGGCGAATCCATGCTGGAGCAGAAGGAAAACAACTTCCTGGCCGGCATCTGCATGGAGAAAAACCAGTGCGGCGCCGCCTTCCTGGACATCTCCACCGGCACCTTCCGCGTGGCTCAGGGTACGACCGAATATATCGCGACCCTGCTGAGTTCCTTCCACCCGCGCGAACTGCTTGTGTCCCGGGGCAGCGAAAAGCCTTTCCGGGCCCTGTTCGGCGAAGGCTGGTACCTGTCCACCGTGGACGAATGGGCCTTTGTCTATGAAGCGGCCCGCGAACGGCTCTGCCGCCAACTGAAGGTGGATACCCTGAAAGGTTTTGCCATCGACCCCTATCCCCTGGGCGTTTGTGCCGCCGGGGCGCTGCTGGTCTATCTGGAACAGACCCAGCACAGCGGCCTGGGCAATATCTGCTCGGTTTCCCGTATCGACGAAGGGAAATTTGTCTGGATGGACCGCTTTACCGTCCGGAACCTGGAAATCTTCCAGAGTGCAGCCGGACGCGACGGCGTGGCCCTGATTGACGTGGTGGACCGTTGTGTATCCCCGATGGGGGCCCGTCTGCTGCGGACCTGGCTGGCCATGCCTTCCGTCGACCTGAAAGAGCTGGAAAGCCGCTACAACGTCGTTTCGCATTTTACCGGCCATTCCGACGACCTGGATGCCGTCCGCGAGCATATCGGCAACATCGGCGACCTGGAGCGTATCGTCTCCCGGGCGGCGGCCGGCAAAATTGCACCGCGCGAAATTCTGCAGCTGGGCCGGGGACTGTCCCAAATGCGTCCCATCCGGGAAATCGGCCGCGAGAATGTCGACGTGAAACGGCTGACCGCGCAGCTTTCCGCCTGTGAGACCCTGCAGGCCCGCATCGAAGCGACCATCGCACCGGACACGGCGGCGGCGCTGGGCAAAGGCCCCGTCATCCGGGACGGCGTCGACGCGGAACTGGACCGGCTCCGCAAGATTTCTTCCGGGGGCAAAGACTACCTGCTGGAAATGCAGCAGCGCGAGAGCGAGCGGAGCGGCATCCCGTCCCTGAAAATCGGTTACAACAATGTCTTCGGGTACTATCTCGAAGTCCGCAATACCTACAAAGACAAGGTCCCGCCCGAATGGGTCCGCAAGCAGACCCTCGTCAATGCAGAGCGTTATATCACCCAGGAACTGAAGGATTACGAAGAGCAGATTCTGGGCGCCGAGGAGCGGATTTACGCCCTGGAGGTCAAGGTCTACGGCGAACTGGTGAACGCCATTCAGCAGGAAATCGCCACCATCCAGGCCGATGCCGCCGTGATTGCCCGGCTGGACGTCCTTTCGGGCTTTGCCCGCCTGGCGATTGACAACCATTATTGCCGCCCGGTGATGACCCGGGACCGGACGCTGACGATTCGCGCCGGCCGCCATCCCGTAATCGAGACCCTGATGAAGCCGGGCGAGGAATATGTGCCCAACGACGTCTTCCTGGATTCGGACAGCCAGCAAATCATCATCCTGACCGGTCCGAACATGGCCGGTAAATCGGCCCTCCTGCGCCAGACCGCCTTGATTGTGCTGCTGGCCCAGACCGGGTCTTTCGTGCCCGCCGACAGCGCTGAAATCGGCTGGTTCGACAAGATTTTCACCCGCGTGGGCGCCACGGACAACATCTCCCGAGGCGAGTCCACCTTCATGGTGGAGATGCTGGAGACGGCCATGATTCTCCACAACCTCTCCCCGCGTTCCCTGGTCCTGCTCGACGAAATCGGACGCGGCACGTCTACGTATGACGGCATGTCCATCGCACGCGCCATCGTCGAATACATCCACGAATACGGCCAGGGCGCCAAAACCCTGTTCGCCACCCATTACCATGAACTGAACGACCTGGCTTCCATTTATCCCCGGGTCAAGAATTTTCATGTCGCCGTCAAGGAATCCGGCCGGCAGGTCATTTTCCTCCGCAAGCTGGCGGAAGGGGGCACGGCCCACAGTT
Organism: uncultured Bacteroidia bacterium; assembly: GCA_902796555.1. Lineage (GTDB taxonomy): Bacteria > Bacteroidota > Bacteroidia > Bacteroidales > UBA932 > Cryptobacteroides. The sequence continues at coordinate 17,528 of CADBPR010000025.1, read as the reverse complement.
TCGGTATCCATGTGGCGCGGCTGGCCGGTATGCCCCAGCAGGTGCTGGACGCCGCAGAGGCTACCCTGAAGGCACTGGAAGCCAAGGATGCCAGCTATGGAGAAATCCGCAAGGCCCGGAGCATTCCGGCCGGCACCGTCGAAAGCGACGGCTCCATCCAGCTGTCCCTTTTCCAGCTGGACGACCCCACCCTCTCCTCCCTGCGTGACACCCTGCGCCAGGCCGACCTGAACAACATGACCCCCCTGCAGGCTTTCGACCTGCTGCGGGATATGAAGAAAGAACTGAATATCACATAATTATGAAAAAATTCATCACCACGATTCTGCTGCTTGGCATGGCAGCCGCGGCCCTGGCCGCTCCCAAAGATTATGCGCTTACCTCTCCGGACGGCAAACTGACCGTCAACGTCACGGTGGGCAGCGACATCCGCTATACCCTTACGCATGGTCAGACCCTGTTGCTGGACCGGACGCCGGTGTCGATGAAGATGACGGACGGCGTGGTCTTCGGCGCGGACGACAAAGTCCGCAAGGTGGTCCGCAAGAGCCTGGACCAGACCCTGGTGCCCGTTGTCTACAAGAAGGCCGAAGTGCGGGACCATTACAACGAAATGACCCTGAAATTCAAAGAGTTCGACCTGATTTTCCGGGCGTATGACGCCGGTGTCGCCTACCGTTTCGTCAGCCAGCTCAAAGGGGCCCGGGAAGTGGCATGCGAGCAGGCGGATTTCGCCTTCCCGGCCGACTGGAAGGGCTTTATTCCGTATGTCCGCGATTTCGACGAGAAGGATTTCACCCGCCAGTACTGGAATTCTTTCGAGAACCTGTATGTCCATATCCCCCTGTCCCAGTGGGACCAGCGCCGTCTGGCCTTCCTGCCCCTGGCGGTGGAAGAACCTTCCGGCCTGCGGGTCTGCATCACCGAATCGGACCTGACCGACTATCCGGGCATGTATCTGTACAACGGTGACCATGACCGCGTGCTGACCGCCGACTTCGCCCCGTATCCGAAGGTGGTGGAGCAAGGGGGCCACAACATGCTGCAGGGCGTGGTCAAAGAGCGCGAAAACTACATCGCCAAAATCGACGGCCCGACCGCTTTCCCTTGGCGTATCGTTGCCGTTACCGATAACGACAAAGACCTGATGGACAATGATTTGGTATGGCTCCTCGGAGCGCCTTCCGACCCGAATACGGACTACAGCTGGATCAAGCCCGGCAAGGGGGCCTGGGACTGGTGGAATGATTGGAACCTCTACGGGGTGGACTTCGAGGCCGGCATCAACAACGAGACCTACAAATACTACATCGACTTTGCCGCGAAATACGGCATCGAATACGTCATCCTCGACGAAGGCTGGGCCGTGAACCTGCAGGCCGACCTCTTCCAGGTCATTCCTGAAATCGACCTCCCGATGCTGTCGAAATATGCCCAGGACAAGGGCGTGGGACTCGTTCTGTGGGCCGGCTACTGGGCCTTCAACCGCGATATGGAAGCCGTTTGCAAACACTTCAGCGAAATGGGCATCAAGGGCTTCAAGATTGACTTCATGGACCGCGACGACCAGGAGATGGTCCGGTTCTACCGCGACGCCGCCCGCACCGCTGCGAAATACCACATGTTTTGCGACTTCCACGGCGCCTTCAAGCCGTCCGGCCTGCACCGTACCTACCCCAATGTGCTGAACTACGAGGGCGTTCACGGCCTGGAGCAGCTTAAGTGGGGCGTGTTCGACCCGGGGACCGGTGCCTTCGACCAGGTGACCTACGAGACCATCATCCCCTTCATCCGCATGCTCGCCGGCCCGATGGACTATACCCAGGGCGCCATGCGCAACGGCTCCTTCGGCAGCTACCGCAGCGTCAATTCCGAAGGTATGAGCCAGGGTACCCGTTGCCGCCAATTGGCTGAATACGTGATATTTGAGTCTCCTTTCAACATGCTGTGCGACTCTCCTTCCAACTACCTGCGCGAGCCCGAGTGCACCCGTTTCATCGCGGACTGCCCGACGGTGTGGGACGAGACGGTGGCCCTGACCGGCAAAATCGGCGAGTATTGCGCCATTGCCCGCCGCAAGGGCGACACCTGGTATGTGGGTGCCATCACCAACTGGAGCAAGCGTGACATGACGCTGGACCTGAGCGGTATCCTCGGCCCCGGTGCCTGGCAGATGGAAGTGTTCAAGGACGGTCTGAATGCCGAGAAGGCGGCCCGCGACTTCAAGCATGAGACGGTGGCGGTTCCTTCCGACGGCAAGGTTTCCTTCCATATGGCCTCCGGCGGCGGCTGGACGGCGATTATCCGTAAGTAACAAATGAAAAATAGACACATCAAATGGGGCCTTGCCGCCCTGCTGCCGCTGCTCTTTTCCTGCGGCGGCTCCCGGTCTGAGATGGACCGGTTTATCGATGAACTGATGGGGAAAATGACCCTTGAAGAAAAACTCGGACAGCTGAATCTGCCCGTAACCGGCACCATCGTGACCGGACAGGCCCAAAGCAGCGATGTGGCCGAGCGCATCCGCAAGGGCGAGGTCGGCGGCCTGTTCAACCTCAAAGGCGTGGACCAGATTCTGGAAGTACAGAAAATCGCCGTTGAGGAGAGCCGGCTGGGCATTCCGCTGCTGGTGGGCATGGATGTTATCCACGGCTACGAAACGGTCTTTCCGATACCGCTGGGCCTGTCCTGCAGCTGGGATATGGCCGCTGTCGAAGAATCTGCCGCCATTGCCGCCCGCGAGGCCGGAGCAGACGGCATCAACTGGACCTTCAGCCCGATGGTGGATATCGCCCGCGACCCCCGCTGGGGCCGTGTGAGCGAGGGTGCCGGCGAAGACCCGTACCTGGGTGCCGAAATCGCGAAAGCGATGGTCCGCGGCTATCAGGGACCGGACAACAGTCTGTCCGGCAATGACCATATCCTGGCCTGCGTCAAGCATTTTGCCCTGTACGGTGCGGCGGAAGGCGGCCTGGATTACAACACGGTGGACATGAGCCGGATTCGGATGTACAACGACTATTTCCCGCCATATAAGGCGGCTGTGGAAGCCGGCGCCGGCAGCGTGATGGCCTCTTTCAATGATATCGACGGCGTCCCGGCGACCGCCAACAAGTGGCTGCTGGACGACGTGCTCCGCCAGGAATGGGGCTTCAACGGCTTCGTCGTGACGGATTACACCGGCATTTCGGAAATGATTGTCCACGGTATCGGCGACCTGCAGGAAGTCAGCCGCCGGGCACTGGATGCCGGCATCGATATGGATATGGTCAGCGAAGGCCTGCTCGGTACGGTGAAAAAGTCCATCGACGAGGGGAAACTGTCTGTCAAGGCGGTAGACCAGGCCTGCCGGCGAATCCTGGAAGCCAAATACAAACTGGGCCTGTTCGATAACCCCTATAAGTATTGCGACCCCGAGGCGGCCGCCAAGTTCGTGTACTGTCCGGAGCATCGCGCCGCTGCCCGGCGGATTGCTTCCGAGAGCTTCGTGTTGCTGAAGAACGAACCTTTCCGTGGCGGTAAAATCCTGCCGCTCAGCAAGAAAGGTACGGTGGCCGTGATTGGTCCGCTGGCCAATACCCACACCAATATGCCCGGTACCTGGAGCGTCGCCGCCCGCCTGGAAGAAGCCCCGACCCTGCTGGAAGGCCTGCAGGAAGTGGCTCCCGACGTGCGCTTTACCTATGCCCGCGGCAGCAACCTGACCGAAGACCCCGCTTATGAGCAGCGGGCTACGATGTTCGGCCGTGACCTGCACCGTGACCCGCGCAGCGCCCAGGCCCTGCGTGAGGAGGCCCTCCGGGTCGCCCGCGGTGCCGACGTGGTGATTGCTGCGCTGGGCGAGGCGTCCGAAATGTCCGGTGAGAGTTCCAGCCGCTCCGATATCAGCATTCCTGCCGTACAGCGGGAGCTGCTGGAGGCCCTGCTGGCGACAGGCAAGCCCGTCGTGCTGGTGCTGTTCAACGGCCGTCCGCTCACCCTGGGCTGGGAGCAGGAGCATGTCAGCGCCATCCTGGATGTCTGGTTTGGCGGCAGCGAGGCTGCCCTGGCCATCGGAGACGTCCTGTTCGGCGACGTGAACCCGAGCGGAAAGCTGACGATGACCTTCCCCAAGAACGTCGGTCAGATTCCGCTGTATTATGCCCGCAAAACGACCGGCCGCACCCTGCCTGAGGGCCACTGGTTCGAGAAATTCCGGACCAATTACCTGGATGTCGACAACGACCCGGTCTATCCCTTCGGTTACGGTCTTTCCTATACCGATTTTACCTATGGCGAGACGACGCTCAGCGCTGCGGAAATGCCGTGGGACGGTTCTGTCGAAGCGACGGTCCGGGTGACCAATACAGGTGACCGGGACGGAAAAGAGACCGTGCAGCTGTATATCCGCGACGTGGTGGGCAGTGTGACCCGTCCGGTCAAAGAACTCAAGGGCTTCCGGAAGATTTTCTTGAAAGCAGGTGAGAGCCAGGATGTTACGTTTACGATTACCCGCGATATGCTGGCGTTCTACGGCAGCGACCTTCAGAAAGCGGCCGAGCCCGGCGCCTTCGAAGTGGTAATCGGTCCGGACAGCCGCCGCGGCACAAAAGCCGGCTTCGAACTGCTGGGCCGGTAGTGTCCGTTGCGCCTGTAACAGCGCCTGTTGGACTAGCGTCCGTTGCATAGAAAAGGAGGTCGACCGTCGGGTCGACCTCCTTTCGTTCTGAGAACAGGCAGGATTAATCCTCGTCCTCGGCCTGTGCGGCGTATTCGGCGAGCAGCTTGGTCTGCACATCGGCAGGAACCGGCTGGTACTCGGCGAAATGCATCGTGAAGGTCGCGGAACCGGCGGTGAGGGAGCTCAGGGTGGTGGAGTAGCGGTAGAGCTCAGCGAGCGGAACGCGCGCATGCAGCACCGTGAAGCCCTTGTCCATATCCTGGTTGATAATCATACCGCGGCGACCGTTGAGGTCGGACATACAAGGACCGACATACTCGGACGGGGTCAGGATATCCACATCGTAGATAGGCTCCATAATCTTCGGACCTGCGTTGCGGAAAGCCTCTTTGAAGGCATTGCGGGCAGCGAGGATGAAGGCGATTTCCTTGGAGTCTACCGGGTGCATCTTACCGTCGTAGACATACACGCGGATGTCGCGGGCGTAGGAACCGGTGAGCGGGCCCTCGGTCATCTTGTCATTGATACCCTTGAGGATAGCCGGCATGAAGGACTCGTCGATGGCACCACCCACAACGCAGTTGACAAACTCGAGTTTGCCACCCCATTCGAGGTTGAATTCCTGGCGGTTCTTCACCTTGAGTTCGGTCTCCTTGCCGTCAATTTTGAACTTGTTCTGGAACTCGCCGCCTTCCACGATCGGGCAGATCAGCATGGCGACTTCACCGAACTGACCGGCACCGCCGGACTGCTTCTTGTGACGGTAGCGGGCCGTGGCCACCTTCGTGATGGTCTCGCGGTACGGCACCTTCGGAGCATAGAGCTCGATATCGAGTTTGAACTCGTTGTTCACTCTCCATTTCACCAGGTTGATGTGCTGTTCGCCCTGGCCGCTGAGGATGGTCTGACGCAGTTCCTTGGAGTATTCCACGAGGATGGTCGGATCCTGGGCGGCAATCTTGTTGAGGGCGTCGCCCACCTTGGCCTCGTCGTTCTTGTCGGTGGCCTTCACCGCGCAGCGGTACTTCGGGTCCGGGAACTGGATGTGCTCAATTGCATCCATGCCCTGGGAGGCCAGGGTCACGTCGGTACGGCCGGCTTTCAGCTTCATGACGCAGCCCATGTCACCGGCGTTGATCTGGGACACTTTCTCCTTCTTCGTACCGGCTACGGCGTAGATAGCGGAAAGGCGCTCGCCGTTGCCCGTTTCGGGGTTCACCAGGTCGGCGCCTTCTTTGAGGCTGCCGCTCATCACGCGGAAGTAGGAAACCTCACCGAGGTGCTGCTCGACGGACGTCTTGTAGATAAAGATGCTGGTGGGTTCGCTGACATTGCACTTCACCTGGCCGCCTTCGAGGGTCTTGGCGACCGTGTCCAGCGGGGACGGCGTACCGGTGATGATGAATTCCATCAGGCGCTTCACGCCGATGTCGTTCTTGGCGGAGAGGCAGAAGACGGGCATCAGCTCGCCTTTGCGCAGACCCAGCTCGAGGCCCTTGTTGATTTCTTCGTCGCTGAGGGTCAGCTCTTCGAAGAATTTCTCCATGAGGGCGTCGTCGCCTTCCGCGGCCTTCTCCATCAGTTCCTGGCGCAGCTCTTCGGCCTCATCGGCGAATTCTGCCGGAATATCCAGTTCCTCACGGGTGCCGTTGGCATCTTTGAAGCGGTACATTTTCATTTTCAGGACATCCACGAAGCCATTGAAGTCCGGACCCGGGTTGACGGGGAACTGAACGAAAACGAGCTTGCTGCCGAAGGCTTCCTTCAGCGTTTCGCGGGTGTGGTCCCAGTTGGCTTTCTCATGGTCGAGGAAGTTGACGGCCAGAATCAGCGGGACATTGTAGTTCGCGGCGTGACGGGCGAAAATCTCAGTGCCGACCTCGACACCCTGATGGGCGTTGACGAGGAGGATACCGGTCTCGCACACCTTGAATGCGGAAACGGCACCGCCGACAAAGTCATCGGAGCCCGGGGCGTCGATGAAATTGATTTTGGTGTTCATGAATTCCGCATACATCGGGGTCGAGTAAACGGACTTCTGGTTCGTCTGCTCGAACTCGGTGGCGTCTGAAAGGGTGTTTTTGCCTTCAACGGTGCCGCGGCGGTCAATCACCTTGCCTTCGAAGGCCATGGCTTCCGCAAGCGTAGTCTTTCCGGACCTCGGGCTGCCGAGGAGGACCACATTGCGGACATCTTTGGTTTCGTACGATTTCATTATAACGCGTTATTAATTGATAAATATAATCGAAAACGGTATATCCTTGCAAAAATAGCAAATAAATCGGCTAATACCAATAATAGCGTAATTTATTTGTAAAAACGGCCCTTTTACGCCCGCTCCGCAGCCGCCCGCCCGGCGTATTTCGCCTGCAGGCGAGCCGGTTCACCCTGCCGGTACCGCCGGATGAGCGCTTCGCCCGACAGGCCCAGTTCCGACCGGATATAATCGTCCAACTGCCGGGCGTCCGCACCCATCCAACGGCAGATACGCGTAAACGAGACTTCGGGATCCAGATATATCCTGTCCTCCAGCAGGAGGTCCGCGAAGATTTCATAATGGAGGGAAAGGCTGTCAGATTCCATCGTGTCAAAAATTTAGTTGGTGCAAAGGTGCGTCAAACTTCCAGTCCTTCCAAATAAACCGGGCCTTTTTTGCGCCGCCTGACCTCATTTTTTTACACTTTTTATCTTTTCTGCGCATCTTTTATGTTCATGTGTACAGAATAACGGGTCATTGCACAGAAAATATGGCCTTTTTCACCGGTGGAGAACACATATTTTTGCAAGGTCTGACTTAGTCATTCAAAACAATTGCTTGCCTCATTTTACTGAAGCAACGATAGTTTTTCATTCCTAAATGAATTACACGATGGACGACCTTACGATTAAAAACAACATCGCTTTCGAGCGGGAACGCGTCGGTCTTACCCAGGCCGAGATGGCCGACAAAATCGGTATCGGCCGGAACACCTACCGGAATCTGGAAAAAGGGGAGACCCATATCCTGAATATCCACCTGGACGCCCTGTCCGGTGCGCTGGGGGTAAGCAAAGAAAAACTGGTCTTGGGATACGACCCGGCGGACCTCAGCGGCGACGGGGTGCTGAATGACCCCTACCGGGAATCGTATGCCAAGAAAATCAAAGAGTTGGAAGACCAAAACAACCAGCTCCGAAGCGACAACAAAAACCTCAGGGAAATGTGCCAGCAGCTGCGCAGCCAGCTCGCCGACAAAGACACGATCATCGCCTTTCTCAAGCAGCGGCAGACCCCGTAATCCTTTGAAATCCCCCCGGTTTTTCCTATCTTCGTGCCATGAACACGTTGAAACCGTATCTGAACAGCGATTTGCTTGAAGCGGGTTGCGACGAGGCGGGACGCGGACCGCTCGCCGGACCGGTCTATGCCGCCGCCGTGATTTTGCCCAAAGATTTTTACCATCCCCTGCTGAACGACTCCAAACAGATGACGGCCAAAGCGCGGGAAACCCTCCGCCCCATCATCGAGCGCGAAGCCGTTGCCTGGGCGGTCGAGGCCGTGCAGCCCGAAGAGATAGACCAGATCAATATCCTGTCGGCATCCATCACGGGGATGCAGCGGGCGGTCCGCAAACTGGCCGTCCGTCCGCAGTTCCTGCTGATTGACGGCAACCGGTTCCGGCCCTTCGACGGATATCCCTACAAAACCATCGTGCACGGCGACGCGCTGTACGCTTCGATTGCGGCAGCTTCCGTGCTGGCCAAAACCTGGCGTGACGAATGTATGGTCCGCCTTGCCTGCGACTATCCCGAATACGGCTGGGAGCGGAATATGGGCTACCCCACGCCGGAGCACATCCGCGCCATCCGCCTGTATGGCTACACCCCGTGGCACCGCCGCTCCTTCCACCCCAAAGAACTGGAACCCACGCTTTTCGGCGATGCCGATATTTCCCGATAACCGGTTTCCCGGCCCGCGAACGGCGTCCGGGCCCCTTCTGTATGGGGGCGGCGGCGGGAGCGCAGGCGGCAAAAAGGAGGCCGTGTGCGCCAGGTTCCTTCCGAAAAATCCGGCAAAAACTTGCCGGGCCGTTTTTTATTGGGTATATTTGTGCCAATATGTGTATGAAAAGAATATGAAAAGATTAGTCTGTACGTTATTGGCCGTCTGCATGGCGGCTGCCGCCTGGGCGGACGAAGGAATGTGGCTGCTTCCCTACCTGAAGCAGTATAATGCCAAGACCATGCGCTCCATGGGCTGCAAACTGTCCCCGAAGGACATTTATGATATCAACCACGCGTCCCTGAAAGACGCCATCGTCCATTTCGGCGGCGGTTGCACCGGCGAAATGATTTCGGACGAAGGCCTGCTGGTGACCAACCACCACTGCGGCTATTCCAGCATCCAGGGCCTTTCCTCCCCGGAACACAACTACCTGGAGGACGGATTCTGGGCCATGAACCGGGCCGAAGAACTGCCCGTGCCCGGCCTGACCGTCACCTTCCTGGTCAGCATGACCGATGTCACGCCGGTCGTGGACGCTGCCGGAAAGGCGGTGGTGAACGGCGACCCGAAAGCCATTGACAAGGCCCGGGAAGACGCCATCGCGGCCATCCGCAAGGATGCCCAGGCCGAGAACCCCGGCTGCCGGATTGAAGTGACCGGTTTTTATAACGAAAACGTATTCTACCTGATTATTTCCAAGGTATACGAGGATGTCCGCTTCGTCGGCGCTCCGCCTGCATCGCTGGGTAAATTCGGCGGCGAAACCGACAACTGGATGTGGCCCCGCCACACCTGCGACTTCTCTATGTTCCGGGTCTATGCCGGCGCCGACAACCAGCCGGCCGCTTACAGCCCCGACAATGTGCCCTACCGCCCCGCCAAATCCCTGGCGATTTCCCTGCAGGGTGTCAAGCCCGGAGACTTCTCCTTCATTATGGGCTATCCCGGCCGCACCCAGCGGTTCCAGACGGCCGACCAGCTGGAGAACATGATGTCCGGCTACGGCATTTCCGTGGCGGCCCGCACCGTGCGTCAGAACGCCATGCTCAAGGGTATGGAATCCGACCCGGCCATCCGGCTGCAGTATGCCAACAAATACGCCTCCTCCGCCAACGGTTGGAAGAAATGGCAGGGCGAGCAACTGGCTTTCGACAAACTGAACATCATCGGCCGTGAGCGGCAGAAAGAGGCCGACTTCATGGCCTGGGTGGCGCAGGATCCGGCCCGTCAGGCCCGCTATGGCGACGCGCTGGCCAAGATTTCCGCTTCCGAGGCCGCAACCAAGCAGGCCAACGAAGACGTGACCCTGCTGGTCGAGTCGCTCTATTCCATCGGCACCAACAGCATTGTTTCCCGTTGGTCCCGTGCCCTCCAGGGTGCCCTGCGCGCAGAAGCGGATACGGCTGCGGCGTATGAGATAGCCAATCAGACTGCTGCAGCCCTGTTCAAGGACTTCGACAGCAACACCGAACGCGGCATGGCCGTGGCGATGCTGGAATTCTTCCGCGAAAAAGCCCGCCCGGACCTGTATCCCACCGAAATCGGCGACTTTGCCAACATGGACTTCGGTGAATATGTCGACTGGCTGTTCGCAAACAGCGTGTTCGCCGACCCGGAAAAAGTGGTAGCCATCCGGCCCGGTTTCGACCTGGCCAACGACCCGGCCACCATCCTGCACAACGCCGTCATCAGCAAGGTGATGGCGCTGTATCCGGCCATTTATGGCAGGAATGACGACCTGGAGCAGGGGTCCAAGGCCTTTGCGGCCGGTCTGCTGGAATGGAATGCCGGCAAGCCCTCGTATCCCGACGCCAACTCCACCATGCGTCTGACCTATGGTACCGTGAAGCCGTATTCTCCGAAGGACGGCGTTCTGTATCAGCACTATACGACGCTGAAGGGCGTCATGGAAAAAGAAGACCCGGACAACTATGAGTTCCGTGTCCCGGCCAAATTGAAAGCCTTGTACCAGGCCCGCGACTTCGGCGCTTATGCCGACAAGAACGGTGAACTGCCCACCTGCTTCCTGACCAACAACGATATCACCGGCGGCAACTCCGGCAGCCCGGTCATGAATGCCAAGGGACAGCTGATCGGCCTTGCCTTCGACGGCAACTGGGAGTCGATGTCCAGCGACGTGATGTTCGAACCGGACCTGCAGCGCTGCATCTGCGTGGATATCCGCTATGTCCTGTTTATCATGGATAAATTCGGCGGCGCCGGCTATCTGTTGAAGGAGATGAATCTTGTGAAATAATGAGCGAAAAAGAAATATTGGAAATGCTCCGCGAGGTCCGTCATCCCGGAAAAGGGGATAAGGACATCGTGGAGTTGGGTATGGTGGACCAAGTCAGCGTCGATGGCAAGCGGATTACCGTCCTGCTGCGTTTCGGCGAGCATCGGGACCCGCTGACGGAATACCTGGTCGGAAGCGCCCGGGCCGTCCTGTACCGTCATACCCCCGCTGGTGCGGAAATCGACGTTCGCGCCGTGGCGGGCCGTGCGGTGGAAGACAAACCCAAAAAGAAGACTGTCAATGACTTGACGCTGGACGAAGTCAACAACGTCCGCCATATCATCGGCATCGCTTCCGGCAAAGGCGGCGTGGGCAAATCCACCGTCGCCGTCAACCTGGCCGTCGCCCTGACCCGCCTGGGATACCGGGTCGGTCTGGCCGATGCCGACGTGTACGGTCCTTCCGTGCCGCTGATGACCGGTACCGAAGGCGCTGTCCCGCAGGCCCTTGAAGAGAATGGTTCCGAGGTGATTTTCCCGATTGAAAAATACGGCGTCAAATGGATGTCCATCGGCTATTTCGCCCAGCCGGGCCAGGCGCTGATCTGGCGGGGTCCGATGGCCTGCAATGCCCTCAAGCAGATGATTCTGCAGGTTCGCTGGGGCGTGCTCGATTTCCTGCTGATTGACATGCCTCCTGGCACCGGAGACATCCACATCAGCCTGGTCGGCGACATCCCGATGGAAGGCGCCGTCATTGTCACGACGCCGCAGGCCGTGGCCCTGTCCGATGTGGAAAAGGGCGTGGACATGTTCCGGAACGAGAAAATCAACCGGAGAATCTACGGCCTGGTCGAGAACATGGCCTGGTTTACGCCGGCGGAACTTCCTGAAAACAAGTACTTTATCTTCGGGAAAGACGGTGGTGTAAAGATGGCGGAACGTTTCGGAATTCCGCTCATCGGGCGTATCCCCATCGTGCAGAGCATCCGCGAAAGCGGCGACGCCGGCGAGCCTGCCGCCCTGTCTTCCGGACCGGACGGCCTGGCCTTCCTGGAACTGGCCCGCAACTTGGCAGAACAAACTGAAAAAGAATAGCTTATGATGAAACTTGCGATTGTCACTCCCTGCCTCAATGAGGAGGAAGTACTGCCCATCTCCGCAGCGCGCCTGCTGGGCATTCTGGACAGCCTCACGGCCGAAGGCCTCATCGCGCCGGAAAGTTATCTGATTGTCGTCAACGACGGCAGTACGGACGGGACTTGGCAGTTGGTCGAGCGCCTGCACGGGGAAGACCCGCGCGTGCTGGGCGTGGACCTGATGCAGAATTCCGGCCATCAGGCAGCCCTGCTGGCAGGGATGTCGGTCGCAAGGGAAATCGCGGATGCAGTCGTTACGATTGACTCCGACCTGCAGGACGACCCGGACGCGATTCGCGAGATGGTCATCCGGCATGCGGAAGGAGCCGAGGTGGTCTACGGCGTGCGCAACAACCGCGACACGGACACCTTCATGAAACGCTCCCTGGCCCATCTGTTCTATGCCATCATGCGACTGTTGGGCACCAAGGTGATTCCCGACCATGCCGATTTCCGTCTGATGGGCCTGCAGTCCCTGCACAAACTGGCCGAATACGGCGAGGACGACATCTACCTCCGCGGCCTGGTTCCCAAACTGGGATTCCCCTCCGCCAAAGTGTATTACGCCCGGGCCGAACGGGCGGCCGGAGAGACTTCCTACACCTTCTGGAAATCCCTGAAACTCGCCTTCGGCGTGCTGGGTGAGTACACCGGCATCAAAAAGCGCCGGGGCTCCCATTATGAAATCAAAACCGTACTGAAATGAAACGGAAAGACTGGCTTTGGTTCCTGCTGGCGGCAGCGGCTTTCGTCGTGTTCTACTACTTTGTCGGAGAGGACTCGCCCCTGCATGACATTTTCTATTCCCGCGACCATGTCGACCGCCGCGACACCCCCTGGTTTTTCACCTGCGGAAAGGCACTGATGAACGGGATGATTCCCTATGTGGAATTTGCCGACTCCAAGGGTCCGCTGCTCTGGCTGGTCTACGGCCTGGCTTACCTGATTAGTCCGCACGACTATGTCGGCGTCTTTATCCTGAACGGAATCGGATACCTGGGTACGCTGCTGTGTATGTACTTGACGGTCAAGATGTTCGTGAAGAAAGAATGGGGTACCTGCCTGCTGGTGGTGCTGACGATACCCTTCCTCTTCATCCCGTCCATGCACTATGAAACGAAAAGCGAAGACACGGCGATTATCTTTGTGGCGCTGACCTTCTGGCAGGCTGTCCGCATCCTCTTTACGGAAAAACTGACCGATAAAGACTGGCGCCGGGCCTTCTTCCTCTGGGGTCTGTGCTTCGGCGGCACGCTGATGATTAAATACAACAGCAGCCTGATGATAGCCGTCTTCCTGGGCGTGATGCTGCTGCGTCTGTGGAAAGACAAACTCCGTTTCTGGCCGGTGTTCTGGTCGGCCGTGGGCGGGGCTGCCGTCATCATTGTTCCCATCCTCATCTGGCTTGCCTGCCAGGGCGCGCTGATGGCCTTCATTGACGACTATTTCATCCAGACGCCGCAGACCATCGCCAACCTCAAGTCTTCCCGCAACTATTTCCTGCAGATGGTCAAGGACCGGGCAGATTTCCGCTGGATTCTGCTGATGATTCTCGCCGGCGGCGCTGCAGCCTTTACCTGGCTGAAAGAATGGAAATGGTTCCCGATGGTGTGTACGGCCTGGTTCGTGGGAATGATTCTGGTCTTCGCGCGCGGCTATTATATCATCATCTGCGGACCGCTGATGGTGTTCATCCCCCTGGCGTTCTGGTTTGCCGTCAAGGAGCACACCTGGCCGCAGCTGGCCGCCATCGCGGGCATACTGGTCGTTTTCGGCCTGGTGGGCTATGAGCACCGCAAATGGTATACGAAAGAATATTTCGGCACCCCGAAGGAGCTGAATACGCGCCGCAAGAATGCCCATGACGTCGAGGATTATATCGCTTCCAAGGCCTTCAAGCCCAAGATTTTGTATTACGGCTGCTCGGACAAGGCGCTCGGTATGAAATCCGAAGCCCTGCCCGCCTGCCGCTACTGGTCTCTCCAGGGTGGCTGCACCGGCCAGATGACGGGCGACCAGCAGGCCTGCGTGGAGCAGCGCCGGGCCGATTTCGTGCTGGTCAAGACCGATGCGAAAGTCCGCCGCAAGCGGCTGACGGACCATGGTTATGTCCAGGTCAAAGGACTGCCGACCGTGTTCGGCTATAACCTTTTCGAGAAGCGTCCTGTCCCCGATCATGCCTTCAAGGCCGGGGAGCAGGATGCCGCCGTTGCCAGGGAGGGAGAGAACTGATGCCCCGCTTCAGTATCATCGTTCCGGTATACAACCGTCCCGGGGAAGTGGACGAACTCCTGGCGAGCCTCGTCGCACAGCCTTTTCGCGATTTTGAAGTGCTGGTGGTGGAGGACGGGAGTTCCCTGCCCTGCGGCGATGTGGTGAAACGATACGCCAATCGGTTGGATATCAAGTATTTCCAGAAGCCCAATTCGGGCCCCGGACAAAGCCGTAACTACGGTGCCGAACGGGCCGGCGGCGAGTGGCTGCTGATTCTGGATTCGGACGTAACCCTTCCGCCGTGCTATTTCGCCGCGATTGAAGCGGAACTGGCCCGGCAGGACTGCGATGCCTTCGGCGGCCCCGACCGTTCCCATCCGGACTTTACACCGGTCCAGAAGGCCATCAGTTATGCGATGACCTCTTTCTTTACGACCGGCGGGATTCGCGGCGGCAAGAAAAAACTGGACAAATTCTACCCCCGGAGTTATAACATGGGCATCCGCCGGGCGGTGTATGCGGCCCTGGGCGGCTTTTCCAAAATGCGTTTCGGCGAGGATATCGACCTGAGCATCCGCATCTTCGCGGCCGGGTACCGCTGCCGGCTGTTCCCGGAGGCATGGGTGTGGCACAAACGCCGTACGGACCTGCGTAAGTTCTTCCGGCAGGTCCACAATTCCGGCATCGCCCGGATTCAGTTGTATAAAAAATATCCGGATTCCCTCAAACCGGTTCACCTGCTGCCCGCCGCCTTTACCCTGGGCTGCCTCCTGCTGCTGGCCCTGTGCCCCCTCAGCCTGTGGTTTCTCGCGCCGCCTGTCCTGTACGCCCTGCTGATCGGGGTCGACGCCACCCGGCAAAACCGCTCCCTGCAGGTCGGCCTGCTGTCCGTCGCGGCATCATTTGTGCAATTGACAGGCTACGGAACGGGCTTCCTGCGAGCCTGGTTCATCCGCTGTGTCCTGGGTCGGGAAGACGAGGACCTGCAGGCTTTTAAGAAAAACTTCTATCGATGAAACGAATTGTAACGCTTTTGTTGGCTGTGCTGTTCTGCGCCCCGCTGTGGAACTGCAAGAAAACCCCGGACCCGCTTCCGGAACCGTCCGAAGAACCGTCGGCATCCCCTTCCGATGAACCCTCTGCAGAACCTTCCGCGGACCCTTCCGCCGATGTCTCATCCGACCCTTCCGCCGATGAGGTGTGGGGCGAGGTGACCGACCCGATGGGTATGGAAAAAGGGGCCGTATCCGTCTGGCAGAAAGCGTATGCCGACGAGGTCTTCACCGGCCCTGACCACATCCATTACATGAAGTTCTTTCACAATGGCGCCTATACGAAAGACCTGAGCCTGTCCGCCGGCACCGGCGACAACCGTTATGAGTTCTACCGCAACACCCGGATGCGGTATGTCAGCTGCTCTGACGGCTATGCCCTGACCGTCCCGCGCGAAGGCCTGGAAATGGACTATACCCTGGCCAAATACGGGATGCTGTTCAACTTCACGGACGCCCGCCTGCGCGTGACCCTGGAGACGGTCCGGCCGTACAGCCATGATGCCCATGGCTACGGCATCTATACCGGCGAATGGCTGGACCGCTATGTCGACAGACAGTTGTACATGAACCTCAACAACATGCGCTACAACCACCCGAAGGTGAACGAAAGTAGGGATTACCTGCCGGGTTACGTGGTCACAATCTGGTCGGTTCAAATCAACGAGCCGGGCGAAATCGAGTTTCCTTTCTACAAAATCGCCATTATCCGGCCGGATGGCCAGTATGGCCGCTTCGGTCTGCTGCTCTATAAGTCCAAGACCGACCAGGCGGAGGAATTCGAGGCGATTGCCAAATCTTTCCGGGTCTTCGCCGCCCGGGGCGGGTCCCGTAATTACCTGCCCGAGCAGGAGCCCAAGGATGATCCGCATTGGAACGAAGAGACCCGCGCCTACTATCATAAACTATTGAATCAGAAGACGTTGGATTTCGGCGCTTTTGTGGCGACCCTTCCGTTTGACAGCCAGACAGACATCTATGAAAGCCAGCGGGCGCGCTTCCTTTCCGAGAAGACCCGCCTGGAAGGGGCCGATGGGTGGAACCACAACTGGGAAATCGTACCCACCTATTGCCATATCAGCTGGTACAGCGACCTGCACTATTTCCCGTGCACGATGGCCCGGGAAGTGGCCGGCGGCAACGGTTTCAACGGCAAGCCCGTCCTGCAGTTCACCTACCAGTTTACCACCGACAACAACCGGGTCAGTTCCCAGGACCCCCAGGGCTGCCGTACACCCATGTGGAATATCCTGCGCGGCAAGTATGACGACCATTTCCGCCAGCTGGCCGAGGATATTAAAGCCTACGGTGCGCCGGTGCTGTTTCGGCTCAACAACGAGATGAATTCGGACTGGACCAGCTACTGCGGGATGATGACCCTGCTGGATCCGGAGATTTTCCGCCTGACCTGGCAGCGGCTGTACAAGATTTTTGTCGAGAACGGCGTGGACAACGTCATCTGGATTTGGAACCCCAATGCGGTCAGCTGTCCGTATTCCAACTGGGGCGAGGACCTGCCTTATTATCCCGGCAACGACTATGTCCAGATTCTGGGCCTGACCAGTTATGAGATGAACAACAACGGCAGCCCGACTTCTTTCCGGGACCATTATACGAGTCTCTACGAGAAGAACAAGGTTCTGTTTTCCCGGATGCCTTGTATTATCGGTGAATTTGCCTGCGGTGCCGGCGGCGATACCTCCGGCGTGCTGAAACGCAACCAGGACTCCCAGGCCCGGTGGGTTGAGGCTATGTTTGATGATTTTGCGGATCGGGAGAACCATCCTTATCTGCAGCAAATCAAAGGGGCCGTGTGGTTCAGCTGCAATGACTACAGCGGCGACAAGGTGATTAACCAGTTGTCCCTGGACGCCGACCTTACCGAGACACTCCGCGCCTTCCGTGAAGGATTTGCCAAGTTGGAGTAAAGGGCACCTGTTCCTTTCAAACTTTATTATCATGAAAAAGAAATCATTTTTCGGTTTTGCTGCAGCCATCTTGCTCGCGGCAGGCCTGTGGTCTGCTATCCCCCAGCGCATGCGTGCCCAGGACAGCGGCAGCAGCGGCATCGGTTACGAGCGCGGCGCCACGCAGACCGAGCGTATCCTGCCTCCCTCGCCGGAGGCGGCCTCCGCGGTGCGGTACGCGGACGTTCCATTCACCCACAGTCTCGGCCTGGCCGAGTACACGGTTCCCGTGTATGAGCTTTCGGGGCGCCAGCTGCGCCTGCCCATCGCCCTGCAG
>CADBPR010000024.1 GCA_902796555.1 uncultured Bacteroidia bacterium | reverse complement strand
GTCGGTCATCAGGGCCGAAAAGACCTTGGTACTGTCTGTCAGCAGATCAAAAGCATCCTTTGCACTGTCCATGACCAGGAGCATGACGGCGTCCGAGGGAACGGCTTCGAGCAACCGGTAATCGCCGCTGACCGCGCGGGCCGTGCGCTTTTCGGGAGCCTTGCCGGTATCCGTGTTCCGATACAGAACAAAAATGCCGGTGACGGTCAACGCAATCAGTACGGCCAGGCCGGCCAGACAGAAAATCAAGGTTTTTCGGTTCATATGCAGCTGCTTACTCAATCACGTACGCGTAAGGCATGCGGGCGTAGAAACGGTCGTTGCGCCCGAATTCCCAACTGCGGAAAGCTTGTCCGATGCCGCTGAACGGCGTGCCGGCCAGCACGTCGGTATCCTGACCGCTCTTGTCGAGCATCAGCATCAGGGTCTGCAGGGTCGTAAGCGGTTCGGGGTAGGTGACGATATCGAAGGTCTTGCCGGTTTCGCTGCCGGCGGCCGCGATGGTGGCATAGTTGACGGCGTCAGACAGGGTACCGATGGCGTCGACCAGCCCCAGTTTGAGTCCGTCGGCTCCGCTCCATACCCGGCCCTGGGCGATGGAATCCACGAAATCGGGCTCCATTTCGCGACCTTCGGCGACGGTTTGGACAAAGCGGCTGTAGATTTCTTCGACCGAGGCCTGCATGTAGGCTTTCTCATCGGTATCGAGCGGGCGCATCATGGACATCATGTCGCTGTGCTTGCTGGAACCGACGGTGGCGATACCGACATGGAGGATATCTTTGGCGGTCTTGCTCAGGTCCGGAATCATGCTGAAAACACCGATGGAACCGGTCAGGGTGGTGCGGTCGCTGAAAATCTTATCGCAGCTGTTGGAAATCCAGTAGCCGCCGGAGGCGGCATAGGAACCGTAGGAAGCAATCACGGGCTTCTCTTTGCGGAGCAGTTCGATTTCCTGCTTGATTTTGTCGGAGGCCAGTACGCTGCCGCCGGGGGAGGAAACGCGGAAAACGACGGCTTTGATATCCTTGTCACGGCGGATCTGGGCAATCAGCGCGGCATAGGCGTCACCGCCAATCTGCCCGGGCTTGTTTTCTTCCGTAATGTCGCCGCTCGCATAGAGGATGGCGATTTTTTCTTTGGCCTTCAGATTGGGCAGGACCTTGGCGCTGGCGTAATCGGCAAAGGGAATGAACTGCACGTCGGTGAACTGCTCCTTACCGGCCTGGACGGTCAGCAGCTGGCGAAGCTCTTCCTTGGACAGCAGCTGGTCCACCAGACCGTTCTGCATCATGTCCTGGGCGTTGTTCAGGCGCAGATTGTCAATGAGTTCGCTCATGCGGCCCTGGGGCAGCCCGCGGCTCTCTTCGATGGCGGCGGACAGGGTGTTCCACAGGGAATTGATCATTTCCTGGTTCTGTTCCAGGTTCTCGGGGCTGGGGGTGCTGCGGATAAACATTTCACCGGCGGATTTGTATTTGCCGTGACGAATCAGCTGTACGTTGACGCCCAACTTGTCCAGGATGTCTTTCAGGAAGAACATCTGGGAGCCGATACCGGTTATCATCGGACCCGCGCCGGAGGCGGAACTCATGATGATTTTGTCGGCGGCGGTGGCCAGGTAGTAATCTTTGGTGGTAGGGGATTCGGTATATGCAATCACGGCTTTCCCGCTTTCCCGGAAACGGAGCAGGGCGGCCCGCAGCTCTTCCGCGCCGGCGAGGTCCGTTCCGGCACCGTCCACTTTCATATACAGGCATTTCACGGCCGGATCGGCGGCGGCGATGTCAAGGGCCTGGACGGCGTTCCAGATGCCGACCGGGGTGATTTCGCTTCCCTGCAACAGGGCCATCGGGTCCGTCTGGGCCGTTTCTTGTTCTACGATGGCGATTTTGGACAGGTCCATTTTCAAGATGCCTTCGCGCGGGAGAACCGGCTTGGCGCTGCTGCCGGCAGCAGCCAGGGATCCGAAGAATCCCATCGTCAGGAAGAGGCAGATGATGCTGCTCAGCAGGATGCCGCAGATGACGGCAAGGGTCATTTTGACAAAATCTTTCATATCTGTTCGTTCATATTATTCCTAATTTACAAAATTAATAATTTTTATTGTATTTCTTTGTCTAAAATCGATTAACTTTGCATGGGGAATGGAATAATTTCGTTCCTTTTGTTGAATTTCGATGCGTATGGGTGTACAAAAGCCTTCTATCCCGAAAGGGACTAAGTATATTTTGGCCGTAATCCTACGGATATAGTTTTGATAATCAAATAATTAGCGGTACAAAAATTCCCCAAAAATCGGCTCACTTACCCGAAAATACCCGTTAATTATTGGCGTTTAGTGGTGCTTAAAGGTGCGAAAAGGTAG
>CADBPR010000023.1 GCA_902796555.1 uncultured Bacteroidia bacterium | reverse complement strand
GTCATGGAAACGATGATTACCGAATACGAAAAGAAAGGCATCGAGTCCTTCTACCGCAAGGAAGGAATCCGCATCGGCGAAGCCAAGGGACTGGAGAAAGGCCTCGCCAGAGGCCGGGAGGAAGGCCGGGCGGAAGGTCTGACAGCCGGCATCTTTCAAGTAGCTCGGGCATTGAAAGCACAAGGGATTGCAGTTGAGACAATCGTCGCAGCTACAGGCCTGACTCTCGAACAGGTGAAGGCATTGTAAAGACTTCCGCGTGCGGAAGTTGCAGAACCCGATAAACCAGACACGACATTCAGCAGAAGGAGGGTTCCCTAACGTACGGGAGCTCTCTTTCAACATGAGTCATTTATCTGGGAATACTTGATTATATTTGCAAATACAAATCTAACGTCATGGCACAGAGATGTTTATTCGCGATAATGGCATGCATCGCTTTTCTGAGTACCGGGGCAGCAGCGTGAATCAATCTTTTGTATACTTTATCAGCATCACACAATAGGCAGGGTCGTAGCGGCTGAAGTCATTCGTAAAGGCATCTTCACAACTTTCTCGATTGATATAAAAACTGACGCGTATCATATCGGGACAATCATTCTCACCGTAGAAAGCGTAGCGCTTATCATCGACGTCCGTATAGTCTAAAGCTACCGTAAATGACTCTGAAAGAGACATCAACGTTTTGGCTAATGAAAAGGCGTACCAGATTGCCACGCCCATCCCTGCCTTGATTGAGTCTAATTGTTCAGAAAAAACCATTTCGCTATTAGACCATTCGTTCAACGAGGTATCGTCACCATAAAAAGTATTGAATTGCTTCTTCCGGAGACGATAAACATATCCTTGCTGACAATCGTCCTTCACAACTGCCTGATAATAACGTCCATACCTTCTGGCGTTCCGATAAGAATCACAATTCAGGATATCTATACCCAGTGCGTTGCAGAAATCATGCATCTTGGCATTATATAAGAGCTCAAAACCCTTATTTTCCAAGATAGCGCTTACTTTTTTCGATTGCATCTCGTATCTTTTTGGGAATTTGTATAAAAGGCTTGCTATATGACATATTATCACGCAAGGCCGCACCCGTCCCCGCGGACGGTCTCGACAAGGGTCCCGTCGCTAAGGTACGAATATTTCCCGAGAACCGCAGCGTTTTTCGTGATTTTTCGCGGCAGGTCGAGGTGATTATAGGCAATCTCCTGTCCGGACTGCCCGGCGGCATTGCACATCTGCCGGGCGGGACAGTTTCCCGGGGTGCGCATAAAAAAAGTTGAGGCCGACCAAAGAGGTCAGCCTCAACAAGACAATCATCCGGGAGCAGCCTACTGAAGTCCGCGGGCGCGGAGGAGGGCGCCGGGATCGGGCTGGGCGCCGCGGAACTGTTCGTACAGAGTCATGGGCTCTTCACTGCCGCCCTTCTCCAGGAAGGTCTGGCGGAACTTCAGGGCCACCTCAGGGTTGTAGATGCCCTGCTGCTGGAAATACTCGAACGCATCCTTGTCCAGCACTTCGGACCACAAGTAGCTGTAGTAGCCGGCGCTGTAACCGCTGTTGAAGATGTGGTTGAAGTAAGTGGTCCGGTAACGCGGGATAATCTCATCGATGAGGCCCATTTCCTGGCACACCTTCTCCTCGAAAGCGCGGATGGACGCGGCGTCCGTGAAGGCGGCAAGCTGCTCCGCCGTCATTTCATGCCATTTCATATCCAGGATGGACGCGGCGCAAAGCTCGCCGGTGGTGAAGCCCTGATTGAATTTCAGCGCATTCACAATCTTGGCCACCAACTCGTCCGGAATCGGTTCGCCCGTACGGTAATCGTTGGCATAGTGAGAAAGAATTTCCTTCTGGAAAGCCCAGTTCTCGTTGAACTGGGAGAAGGTCTCCACAAAGTCGCGGGCCACGGAGGTACCGCTGACCGTCCGGTAACGGCAACGGGTCAGGAAACCGTGCAGGGCGTGACCGAACTCATGGAAGGCCGTGGTCACATTGTCAACCGTCAGCAGGGACGGACTCTCCGGCGGGAAATTGCAGACGTTCACGATGATGGGACGGACATCCCGGCCGGAAGCATCCACATACTGGTCGCGGAAATTGTTCATCCAGGCACCGCCGCGTTTGGTGTCGCGGGAGAAATAGTCGACGTAGAAGATGCCCAGCAGGGAGCCGTCGGCATCGGTCAGCTTATAAGCCTTGACAGCCGGGTTGTACACCTCCACGTCGGGAGCCTCTTCGATATGGATTCCATAAATCTTTTCGGCGGCATAGAAAACGCCTTTGCGGACACTGTCCACCTGGAAATACGGTTTGGTCTGCTCCTCGTCCAGGGCATATTTGCGGGCACGGACCTTCTCGGCATACCAGAACCAGTCCCACGGGGCGATTTTCGTTCCGGCAGGCAAGCGGCCGGCGGCGACATCCTCGTCCATAATCTCCTGCATATCAGCGATTTCCTCTTTCGCACGCCGCATCGAAGCATCCATGATTTTGGCCAGGAACGCATCCACGGCCTCCGGAGTCTTCGCCATCTTGTCGTCCAGCAGGTAGGCGGCAGAAGTCGGGAAGCCCAGCAGATTGGCCTTCTCGGTCCGCAACTTCATGATTTCCAGGACAATCTCGTTGTTGTCATAGGCATTGCCGTTGTTTCCGCGGGACGAATAGGCCTTGAAAGCCTTTTCGCGCAGGGAACGGTCGGCGGTGGAAGTCATGTAATCCGGATAATTGGACACGCTGATGCCGATTTCGGCCTTGAAGGCGTTGTTCTCGGCCAGCAGGTTGGTTCCGAATTTCTGGCTCAGGGAAGCCAGGCGGGTATTGATTTCTTTGAAACGGGCCTGACCGGCTTCATCCAGGGCCACACCGTTGCGCACGAAGGTCTCATAGAGCTCTTTCGTCACCATCTGCTGCTCCCGGTCCAGCACATCGCGGTTGTCATAGACGGCCTTGACCCGGGCAAAAAAGGCAGGATTCATGAAAATCTCATCCGAAGCCGCTGTCAGCAACGGGGTCATTTCTTCTTCGATGGCCTGCATTTCGGGCGTGGAGTCCGACTCGGCCAGGTTGAAAAAGACGCCTTCCACCTTCGCCAGCAGTTGGCCGGACAGTTCGAAAGCCGCGATGGTATTCTCAAACGTCGGCGCCTGGGGATTATCTATAATTGCCTGAATTTCAGCTTTTTGTGCATCAATACCAGCCAGCATGGCCGGCTTGTAGTCATCGAGGCGGATTTCGTGGAACGGCGGGGTGCCATACGGCGTGTCCCATTCCTGGAGGAAGGGGTTGGTGCGGGTACAGGAGCTCATAGCTATCATCAGCAATAAAACTATGGGGAAGTTCGTTTTCATATTACGAAATAATATTACAAAATGAAGAAAATCAGCTACCTCGTTTCAAAACCTGTGGTCGCCCGTGACCACATGAACGGGAGGGGCCCAAACTTATTTATTTCTCGTCCTCTTTCGAGAAGAATTTCCATTGAAACAGAATCAGGTAGATGGCTCCGACGGTCACGCAGCTGTCCGCGAAATTGAACACCGGCTCAAAGAAAATATGTCCTCCGAGCCAAGGCACCCAGTCCGGCCAGGTGAAGAGCGGAAAGTAGAACATATCCACGACCTTCCCGAAAAGGAAAGGCGCATAGGACCCGCCCAGGACGGCTACCTGCCCGGGTGCAGAGGCTGAAAAAATCAGACCGTAGAACAGGCTGTCGATGATATTGCCGAAGGCCCCGGCTGTAATCAGGGTCAGGCCCACCAGAACGCCGGTCGGGACCGGTTCGCGCGTGGCATCCGCCCCTTTGGCACGGTCCGTCCCCCGGCGCGAGAGCTTGGTTATCCACCAGCAGAGCAGGGCGCACAGGACGATGCGGAACAGCGACAGGGCCAGTTTGCCCCATGCGCCACCGAATTTCATGCCGAAGGCCATCCCTTCATTCTCGATGAAGAGAATCTGGAACCAGTCGCCGAGCACGCTGAAATGGTCTCCGATGCCCATGTTCGTCTTGACCAGGAACTTGATGACCTGGTCAATGACGACAAGCACAATGCCCACTATGAGAAGTATCTTTCCCTTCCGTATTTTCATCACTCTGCTATCTTCCGCCTTTCGCCAACATTTCTTTTGCTTCCACCGTCAGGGTCGCGTGCGGCACGAGACGAAGACGCTCCTTGGGAATCAGTTTCCCGGTCACCCGGCACACACCGTAGGTCTTGTTTTCGATACGGACCAGGGCGGCCTCGAGGTTCTGGATAAATTTGTACTGACGCTGTGCCAGCTGGCTGGCTTCTTCCTTGGAGAGTTGCATGGCACCGTCATCTTCCACCGTCTTGAAGGAAGGGGTGGTATCTTCGATGTCGTTGGTACCGTTGCTCATCACCACATGGCGAAGGGTCGCATACTCTTTGCGCGCCTTTTCCAGCAAACCGTTGATAATGGTACGGAATTCTTCCAACTCCTCATCACTGTAGCGGTTCTTGACAACTTCGGTTTTCTGTTTGCTTTCCATGTTATTACAAGGTTAGATTCGTGATACGCTAATGATAATACTGCCGTCATCCCATTCAGCAGCCATGCCTTCCACCGGCGCGTCGGCCAGGCGGACGCTTACGGCAAGGGTCTGGGATGCCACATAGTCGCTGAAAGCAGCCAGCGCAGCGGCAATCTGCCCGCGCGCCGTTCCTTCGGCGAACAGTTCCACACGGATTCGGTCCGTGACATCCAGTCCGCTGTCCTTGCGGACATTCTGGATGCGGTTGATCAGTTCACGGGCCGTCCCCTCCTGACGGAGGGCATCAGTCAGTTCTATATCCAGGGCAATGGTCATGGCGCCTTCGGAAGCGACGAGCCAACCCGGCATATCCTCGGAGGAGATGGCGTAGTCTTCCGCATGCAGGACAACGACACCGCCCGGCAGGGTGAGCGTATAGTCGCCCGCCTGCTGAATGGCCGTAATCACCGACTGGTCCAGCGTGGCGAAGGCGGCGGCGATTTCTTTCATGCGGGGGCCGTAGACTTTTCCGAGGGTCTTGAAATTCGGTTTGATTTTCTTGGTAATGATACCGGTCGTGTCGGCGATGAATTCCATCTGCTTGACATTCACCTCGCCCAGAATCAGGGTCTGTACTGCTTCCAGCTGGCTGCGCACCCGGTCGGAAATCACCGGAATCAGCAGCTTCGCCAGGGGCTGACGGACCGGGATACCCACCTTCTTGCGCAGGGCGAGCACCATTGAAGAGGCCTTCTGGGCCAAGGCCATCCGCTCTTCCAAATCGCGGTCAATTCCATCCTGGCAGGGCTCGGGCATCCGCTGGAAATGGACGCAGTCGGCATCCGGTACCAGATCGCACCACAGGCGGTCCATATAGAAGGGCGCGATGGGCGCGGCCAGCAGGGCCACGTTGCAGAGAACCCCGTACAGCGTCTGGTAGGCGCTCAGTTTATCCCGGCTCATTTCGCCGCCCCAGAAACGCTTGCGGTTCAGCCGCACGTACCAGTTGCTGAGGTCGTCACAGACAAAATCCTGAATCAGCCGGCCGGCCAGCGTCAGGTCGTAATCCTCATAGGCCGCCCGGACATCGGTAATCAGGGTATTCAGCTTGGATATCACCCACTTGTCAATCTCGGGACGCTCCTCCGCCGGGACCTGGGCGGCCGACGGGTCGAAATGGTCCACATTGGCATAGAGGGCGAAGAAGGAGTAGGTGTTGTAGAGGGTGCCGAAGAATTTGCGGCGCACCTCTTCCACGCCGTTTTCGTCAAATTTGAGGTTGTCCCACGGCTGGGCGTTGGTCAGCATGTACCAGCGCAGGGCGTCGGCGCCGTAGCGGTCCAGCGCATAGAAGGGGTCGACCGCGTTGCCGAGACGCTTGCTCATCTTGCTGCCGTTTTTATCCAGCACCAAACCGTTGGAAATCACGCGTTTGAACGCAGGCGTACCGCTGACCATCGTGTGGATGGCATGCAGGGTGTAGAACCATCCGCGCGTCTGGTCCACGCCTTCCGCCATAAAGTCGGCGGTGGCGCCGAACTGCGGCTTGTCCAGGCCCCGGAGGCCTTCCTGGGCATACGGCATGGCGCCAGAGTCGAACCAGACATCAATCAGGTCGGTCTCGCGGACCATCTTCCGGCCGCTGTCGGACACCAGGAACATCCCGTCCACATAGGGGCGGTGCAGGTCGATGCGGTCGTAGTTTTCCTTGGACATATCATCGGGGTCGAAGCCCTTGTCCCGCAGGGGGTTGGATGCCATGATGCCGGCAGCGACCGCCTTGTCCAGCTCCGCATAGAGCTCGCGCACGGAGCCGATGCATTTCTCCTCCTTTCCGTCTTCGGTGCGCCAAATCGGAAGCGGTGTGCCCCAGAAACGGCTGCGGCTGAGGTTCCAGTCCTGGATATTCTCCAGCCACTGGCCGAAACGTCCGGTACCGGTAGATTCGGGCTTCCAGGCAATCTGCCGGTTGAGGGCCACCATCTGGTCCTTGACGGCCGACGCCTTGATGAACCAGGAATCCAGCGGATAGTAGAGGACCGGCAGGTCGGTACGCCAGCTGTGCGGATAATTATGCACATGCTTCTGCACCTTGAACGCCCTGCCGTCGGCCTTCATCATCACGCAAAGGTCGATGTCGAGGGTTCCCTCTTCTTCCTGGTGTTCGAAATATTGCTTGTAACCGGCCTTGACATAGCGGCCGGCGTATTCCCGATAGGAAGGGTCCACGGTGGCGGCAAAGGCCGGATCCATGTCTTCCAGGCGGAAGAAACGGCCCTGACGGTCCACCTGGGCCTGGGCATTTCCGTCGCGGTCCAGCACCATGACGGGCCCGATGCCCGCCTGGGTCGCCACTTTCTTATCGTCGGCACCGAAGGTCGGCGCGATGTGTACGATACCGGTACCGTCCTCGGTGGTGACATAGTCGCCCGGAATGACCCGGAACGCGTCGCCCTGGGGCTTGAACCAGGGAATCAGCTGGTGATAGCGGATGCCCACCAGGTCGCTGCCCTTGAAGGTGCCTTCCAGGATTTTGTACGGAATCACCTTGTCCCCCTTGCTGTAGCTCTCCAGGGGTACGTTTTCACCCTTGGGGTTGAACCAGGCCCCGACAAGGGCCTTCGCCACCACGTAGACGGCCGGTTCGCCGCTGTAGGGGTTGAAGGACAGGACGCGGACATAGTCGATATTCGGCCCTACGCAGAGGGCGGTGTTGGAGGGCAGGGTCCACGGCGTGGTCGTCCAGGCCAGGAAAAAGACCGGGAAAGCCTCGGTGCCGTAGAGCGGCTGGGACTTGCCGTCCTTGATGACCTCGAACTGCACCGTCACCGTCGTGTCGGTCACATCCTTGTAACAGCCGGGCTGGTTGAGTTCGTGGGAGCTCAGGCCGGTACCGTCGGTCGGTGAATAGGGCTGGATGGTGTACCCCTTGTACAGCAGCCCCTTGTCGTAGATTTTCCGCAGCAGATACCACAGGGTCTCGATGTAGCGGTTGTCATAGGTGACATAGGGGTCGTTCATGTCCACCCAGTACCCGACGCGCTCGGTCATGTTGACCCATTCCTGCGTATATTTCATCACCTCCGTCCGGCAGACGGCATTGTATTCTTCCACGGAAATCTTCGTCCCGATATCAGCCTTGGTGATGCCCAGTTTCTTCTCCACGCCCAATTCCACGGGCAGGCCATGGGTGTCCCAGCCGGCACGGCGGTCCACCTTGTATCCGGTCTGGGTCTTGTAGCGGCAGATGGCATCCTTGATGGAACGGGCCATCACATGGTGGATGCCGGGCATGCCGTTGGCGGAAGGCGGTCCTTCAAAGAAAATGAAGGCAGGTGCTCCTTCCCGCAACTTCAGCGACTGCTCGAACGCGCCCATTTTCTTCCATCTGTCCAGCACTTCATTGCCGACAGCCGTCAAATCAAGACCCTTATACTCTTTAAATGTCATATTTTTTCCGTAATTTTGCAGCGCAGTCCACAGGACTGCCTGTTTAACCAGCAAATATACGAATTTTCCTACACATAGGCAAATCAGCATGAACACTGTCGACATCATTCTGCTCGTCTGTTTGGTCCCCGCCATCATCCAGGGACTCATCAAAGGTTTCACCACCCAAGCCGCTGCCGTTCTCGGCATTATCGTGGGCGTATGGGCTTCTTTCAAGTTTTCCGACATGGTCAGCGGCTGGATTGCGCCCTACCTGGAAGTCTCGCCGGAGGTCCTTCACGTGATTTCTTTCGCCGTGGTCCTGATTGCCGTCATCATCGGCCTGAGCCTGCTGGCGAAAGCGCTGCAGGGCGTGCTGAAACTAGCGATGCTGGGCTGGCTGGACAAACTGCTGGGGGTGGTGTTCGCCCTGGTCAAGGCGCTGCTGCTGATCGGGCTGCTGATTCTGCTTTTCGACTCCCTCAACGCCAAATTCGAATTCGTCAAACCCGAAACAATGGAGGGGTCGGTCCTGTATCCCGCCATCAAAGACATCGCCTACACGGTGTTCCCCTACTTCAAAGAATGGTTCCTCAACCAATAAGCCATGGCCCGTATCCTGTTGATTGAAACTTCTACTGCGCTGTGCTCCGTCGCGCTGGAAATCGACGGAACGATTGTTTCTTCCCGGGAAGACGCCTCGCGCAGGCATGCTGCCCTGACGGCCCCCTTCGTGCAGGAAGTTCTGGACGAGAAAGGCCTGACGGTGAAGGACTGCGACGCCGTCTGCGTCAGCAAAGGCCCCGGCTCCTATACCGGACTGCGGGTGGGCGTGTCCACGGCCAAGGGGCTCTGTTTCGGCGCCGGGATTCCCCTGTTGGCGGTCGGCTCACTGGATGTGCTGGTCGCCCAGGCACCGCAGCGGGAACGTTACCGGTATATCATCCCGATGATTGACGCCCGGCGGATGGAGGTCTACGCCACCGTATTCACCCCAGACGGGAAGGCGCTTGAACCCGTTCAGCCACAGGTGATTACGGAAGACAGTTTTGCCGCGCAGCGGGCCGAAGGGCCGGTGCTGCTGATTGGCGACGGGGCCGGAAAATGCCGCGACCTGCTGGCCGGTCCGCAGGTCGACATCCTGGAATGCAGTCCCCGGGCCGACGCCATGGCCCTGTTGGCCGAGGACGCCTGGTCCGGGAAACGATGGGAAGATGTGGCCTATTTCGAGCCCTTCTACCTGAAGGACTTTGTCGCCACCGTCAGCCGCAAAAAGCTGTTCTAAGTCATTCTTAAAGAGCACAAAAAAACCTGCATCTTTGTTCCTGCCGCAGAGGACGGCTCAGACGCTCAAAAGATGCAGGTTATTTTGAAGGATGCTACAGTACCGTATCGAGGTACCTTTTCAGGGATGCTTCGTCCGTGATGGTCGCGTCCGCGACCAGATTGCCGTCCTGAATCAGGTAGGAAGCCGGGATGGAGGACACATTGTACAGCCGCAGGGAAATGCCGCTGCCGTCGTGGACATTCACCCAGGGAAGCTGCTGGTTGCGCACCGCAGCTGCCCACTCGGACTTGTCCGCATCCAGGGAAATCGCGTAAATCTCCAGCCCCTTGGGGTGATAACGCTCATACAACGGGATGATTTTGTCCAGGTTGAACATCTTCTGCTCCGCCTGGGCAGCCTCCCAGAAATACAACATCACCACCTTGCCGGACACCTGGCTGAGCTTGACTTTCCGGCCGTTCTGGTCGGGCAGTTCCAGGTCCGGGAACCCGGCCTGTTCCGCATTCTGGACCAGCGTACCCAGTTCCATCATGTTGAACCGCCGGCGGGCTTCCTCGTCCAGGGCCTTGACATAACGGGATTCGGGATAGACCGTCTTCAGCGAATCGGCCGCATTGCGGAAATGAATCGCGTCCGTCGCCTGACTGAACACAGGCAGGTTTACCCCCACCTGTTGGAACAGCACCGGCACGACCGTCAGGGAATAGGGATTGTCCATCAGGTACTTGACACGGCTGCGGTAGTAGGCCACATATTGTTTGGCCAGCTCGCGGCTCACGCCCTGGGCTTCGGCCGAAGCCGGATCCAGGTCGTCCAGACGGGCCGAGGTCGCGGAAAATTCGCTGGCGAAACGGGCTTCGTCCCGTTCCACCTCCATCAGCTTCAATGTCTCCGGAGAACCGGTGACGGAATAATTGCCCAGGGTATCGGAGACCACCTTGGCCCGCTCTCCTTTCTGCAGGAGCAGGGATGCGATGCGGGTGTCTTTATAGAAGACATAGATGAATTCCGGCTGCCCCGCCCGGACATCCACCCGGCAGGTCCAATGGCCGGCCGCGTTGGTCTTCAGCGTGTCCAGGGTCTTGTAACGGTTGCCGTCCAGCAGACGGACGACCACCTGCGAAGAGGGAGCATCCGCCAGGGTCCCGTCAATACGGGCACCGCCGCACCCGGCCAGGGCCAGTACGGCAGTGAAAAGAAAGGCTATCCTATAATTTTTCATACTCGGCAAGAATGGCGTCCGCAATGGCTTTCATGCGCTCGGGCGCGGGCTTGAGATGTTCTTTCCGGAAATCCATGTCACCCTCCGTCTGAAGGGGAACCAGGTGGATGTGGGTATGGGGCACTTCCATGCCCAGGACGGCGACACCCACCCGCCGGCACGGGACGGCGGCTTTCAAAGCCAGGGCCACCTTGCGGGCGAAGGCCCACAAGCCGGCATAGACCGGTTCGTCCAGATGGAAGATATAGTCGTCCTCCACGTGCTTGGGAATCACCAGCGTATGGCCTTCTGCCAGGGGGCTGATGTCCAGAAAAGCATAATAGTTCTCATCTTCCGCCACTTTGTAGGACGGAATCTCGCCTTGGGCGATGCGGGTAAAAATCGTTGCCATCAGATGCTGATATCCAAAATCTTGAACTTAATCACGCCGGAAGGAACCTTGGCCTCCACGATATCGCCTTTGGCATGGCCCAGCAGGGCTTTGGCAATCGGGGTGGTGGCGGCCAGTTTGCCGTGGGCGAAGTCCGCTTCCGTCTCGCCGACGATGGTGAATTCCATCACCTGCTTGGCAAGGATGTTTTCAATCTTCACCTTGTTGAGCATGCTGACCGTTTCGGTGTTCACCTTGGACTCGTCGATGACTTTCGCATTGGCTACCATGTCTTTGAGCCGGGCAATCTTCACTTCCAGCAGGCCCTGCGCATCGCGGGCTGCGTCATATTCCGCATTCTCGGAGAGGTCGCCTTTCTCGCGGGCCTCGGCAATCGCCGCCGAAATCACGGGGCGCTGGGCGAGGGAGTCGGCCAGTTCCTTTTTCAGTTTATCCAGACCTTCCTGGGTCATGTAATGATTTTCTGCCATAATAATCTTTTTCAATGGACGGCCCACAGGGGCCGTTTTCGCGCTACAGGGTAACTAAAAAGGAGTCCTGCCCCCTGTGGCAGAACCCATGTCCATGCAAAGATAGCAAATCTTGGTACAAATCGCAAATGTGCGGTATTTTTTCGATGCCCGCCGCCGGCAAAAAAACAGGGGCTGTTATTCCGACAGGCAGGCGGCCCGGTCCTCCTCCAGACGGGCACGGAGGGCATCCAGGGAGGGGAAGCGCTTCTCGTCCCGGATTTTCCGCAGGAAACGGACCCGCAGATCCAGGCCGTAGATATCCTCGTCGAATCCGAACAGGTGGGTCTCGATTGTGATGGCCCCGCCGCCCACGGTGGGACGGACCCCGATGTTGCACATGCCCTTGTATACCGTTCCCAGCACCTCCGCCTCCACGCAGTACACGCCGTTCCCGGGCAGCTGCTTGAGCGGCTCATACAGCTGCATATTGGCGGTCGGGAAGCCGATGGTGCGGCCCATGCGGTTCCCCGCCACGACGACGCCGTGCAGCAGATAGGGATAGCCCAGCATCGCATTCGCGTCGGCGATGCGCCCTTCGGACAGGGCTTTGCGGATTTGGGTCGAACTGATTTCCACACCGCCCCGGACAACCGGCTCCAGCACCCGGGCATCCAGCCCCATGCGGCGGGCCTCGTCGGCGGCCTGTGCGGCCGGCAGCAGGTCGGAACCGATACGGTTGTCATAGCCGAGCAGCACCTCCGTGACGGCGAAACGCTCCTGCAGAAGATGCAGATAGGCTCGGGTGGTGAGACCGCTGAACTCTTTCGTAAAGTCCAGCACCTCAATTCTTTGCACGCCTTCGGCGAGGAGCAGCGCCCGCTTTTCCGACAGCGAATTCAGCAGCCGCAGGGTCCTGGCTCCGTCCTGCAGGACCGTCCGCGGATGGGGCCAGAAGGTCAGCACAAGACTATCCTCGCCCCGCGAAGCAGCTTCCTTCACGAGGCGGGATAAAACCTGACGGTGCCCAAGATGGACACCGTCAAAAAAACCGGTGGCGGCTACAGCCATCTGACGAGGGCGAAGTCCTGCCGGTGCGGCAGCGCCGGATTCTTCGGATAGATGCGGGTCGCAACCTGATACATACCGGTCCGTTCGGGGATGATGTCGGCCTCGTAACGGGCCACGCCGTCCTCATAACCGGCCGCACGGAACTCGCATTTGTCCTGGATGTGCAGCTTACCGCGCACATCGCTGGTGCAGAACAGCATTTCCACGCCGATGTCTTCCGGGTCGAGTTCGCCGATGTGGAGTTCCACCACGCCGTGAATCGGATTGTCGTGCGAGAGGGTGTAGGAATCGTCCGGACGGGTGTAGGAGACCACGTCAATGTTGTTCCACTCCCGTTCCACGCGACGCTTCCAGGCCGCGATTTCGCGGGCCTTGCGGTAGTCGTCGCCCACCAGTTCCGCCGTCCGTTCGGACTGCGGGATATAATACTGGTTGCAGTAGTCGGTCAGCATGCGGTTGGTGGTGAAGTTGCAGGCCACCTTGGCAATCGTATTCTTGATATACTCGATCCAGCGGGTCGAACGGCCCAGGCGGTAATCGATGTCGTAGTAGACCGGTGCGATTTCGTTCTCGATGATGCCGTAAATGGTCGCGGCGTCGAGCTCGTTCTGGTAGCGGTCGTCCTCATAGGTGCTTTCCATCGGCAGGGCCCAGCCGCAGCCTTCCTTGTAGCCTTCCACCCACCAGCCGTCCAGCACGGAGAAGTGCATGACGCCGTTCATGGCCGCCTTCTCGCCCGAGGTGCCGGAAGCCTCCTGGGGACGGGTCGGGTTGTTCATCCAGACGTCCACGCCCTGGACCATCCGTTTGGCAAGGGTGATGTCATATCCGGGGACGAAGACAATCTTGCCGATGAAACGCTCCTGCTTGGAGATATCGACAATCTGCTTGATCAGGTCCTGACCGGCGCGGTCGGCCGGGTGGGCCTTGCCGGCGAAAATGAACTGGACCGGCATCTTCGGGTTGTTGACGATGGCGTCCAGGCGGTCCAGGTCGCTGAACAGCAGGGTCGCCCGTTTATAGGTGGCGAAACGGCGGGTGGAACCGATGGTCAGCACGTCGTCGCGCAGGGTCTCTTTAATCGTGACAATCTGGCTCGGCGAATAGTGGCTGCCGCTGGCCGGGTTGGACAGGCGCTTCTTGATGGTCTGAATCAGGTCGGTCTTCAGCAGTTTGCGGACGCCCCAGACCTCCTCGTCGGAGAGGTTATAGACGCCGTCGAAGCAGGACTTGTCATAGTGATGGGTCTGGAACGCTTCGCCGAACACCTTGGCATGCAGCTGTTTCCACTCTTTGGAAGCCCAGGTCGGGTAGTGGACGCCGTTGGTCACATAGCTCACGTGCAGTTCCTCGGGGAGGTAGCCCGGATACATCCGGTCGAAGATTTCCTGGCTCACCTTGCCGTGCAGCATGGATACGCCGTTGACATTCTGCGAAATATTGGCTGCCAGGAAGCTCATGGAGAACTTCTCG
>CADBPR010000022.1 GCA_902796555.1 uncultured Bacteroidia bacterium | reverse complement strand
TGCCTATATTCTCTCGCACCTGCAATTCTCCGTATCCGAGCAGGCCATCCTTCTGGGAATCTCGCCCGCATCCGTCACCAAAGCCCGCCAGCGGCTCAAAGCGAAACTGTCATGAGCAATTTCCTGAAAATACTGACCATATTCATCGCCGCCAACCTGTTCACCCGTCTCAACTACTGAATCGTCGCCTGCGGTGGCCGCTCTCCGAAGAAAGACCGGGTTTTTCTTTATTTAACGAACAAATAGCGTTATCTTTGCGCCCCAAAATCAAACGCAAATGGACCCGCTATCTCATAAACGAATGATAGGATACTGTGCCGGCATCATCGCAGGTATTTCATATGGGACCAATCCTCTTTTTGCGAA
This sequence comes from uncultured Bacteroidia bacterium, assembly GCA_902796555.1. Taxonomy (GTDB): domain Bacteria; phylum Bacteroidota; class Bacteroidia; order Bacteroidales; family UBA932; genus Cryptobacteroides. Next base: position 18,042 of record CADBPR010000022.1, on the reverse strand, counting down.
GCCCCTGCTTGAAAGCGGTGTCCCTGTTCTTGTCATGCTGTTTTTCCGTTATGGGATATCAGCCCTTCTGCTCGCCGGATGGATGCTTGTGAAGAAAGAGCCCTTCCGTGTGAAAGGGCCGGAACTGGGGCTTTTGGCTTTACTTGGGCTCCTGTTTGCATTCAGCAGCCTGTTTCTCTTCGCCTCCTACGCGTTCATTCCATCCGGACTTGCGACGACACTGGTTTACCTGTACCCGGTTTTTGTGGCGCTTATCATGGTTTTTCTCCGGTTCTATCCGAGCTGGCAGACCTGGCTGTCCATCATGGCTACATTCGGAGGAATCCTGTTGTTGTCACAACCTGCCGGTGATGCACAGATAAAGCCTCTCGGTATCCTCCTTGCCATTGGTTCAGCCCTCAGTTATGCTTTCTATCTCGTTATCGTAAACCGGAGCAAGCGCATCAAGCAGGTGTCGGAACACACGCTTACCCTCTATGCGCTCCTGACCGGGACCCTGCTTTTCGCAACCATTCGGACAGTACAGGGAGGCGGAATGCTGGAGGGGATTTCCTCCGGGACCGACTGGCTCAACCTGACAGGCCTGGCCCTTGTCCCTACGATGATTTCCATGCTGACGCTTGCCATCTCTTCCCGTTATATCGGGCCCACAAAGACCTCCGTCCTTGGCGTATTTGAACCTTTGACGGCCATCCTGATCGGAACGCTGATGTTCGGAGAACCCCTTACTTTGAAAATGGCGCTGGGGATTTCTATCTGTGTATCCGCCGTCGTCTTTATGATTCTGAGGCCCAGCAAGTAAGTCTATATTCCCCGACAAATCGCCTATCGAAACACCAAACGGAACACGGTCTGGTTTAAATCGCTTTTAACGAGGTCGATGCTGCCGTTGTGCTGGCGCATAATCTGCCGGGCCAGGGAGAGCCCGATGCCGGAACCCTCTTTCTTGGTGGTGTAGAAAGGAATGAAGATTTGCTCTTGCGCTGAGACCGGTATCGGCTCGCCATCATTCGCCACCTGGATGATCACGTCGTCATCCTTGCCCATCCGGGCTGATATGTCGATGTTCTTCGCGCCCGCCTGCAGGGCATTTTTGATGAGGTTGATGAGCAACTGGGAAATCTGCCCTTCATCGGCGTAAATCAGCAGGTCCGGCTCTTCCGGCCGATAGCGGCAGACCGCGCCGCAGGAGGCGGCATATTCGCGGTTCAGCGACAGAACCTTGTCCATCAGCTCCTGCAGGTCCGTTGCGCGGCGCAAAGGCCGGGCCACGCCGGAGAGCTGGCGGTAGGTCTGCACGAAGCCAATCAAGTTCTTGGAGGAGTCGCTGATGGTTTCCAGGCCGGCCTTGATATCCAGTTCGCTGTGACCGTTTTCATCCACAGATTTTGCCATGGCATCGCTTAACGAAGCGATAGGGGAGACCGTGTTCATGATTTCGTGCGTGAGGACGCGGATGAGTTTGGTCCAGGAATCCTGTTCGTGTGCCTGACGCTGCTTCTCGAAAATGGTCCGGATACGGTTGAGCGTGCGGTTGAATTTGTTGGTCTCCTGAAAACGGAAGTTCAGCTCCCCGTCCTCCAGGGCGTCCATCATATAGGCAACTTTCTTGATGTCCTTGTGCCGGGTCCTGAGCGTTGCAATCACCGCCGCAACAATCGCAACGGCAACACAAAGCAATATAATCGAAACGGTGTTCATGAGAAGGTATGTGGTTCAAAAACCGTAGCCGCCCGCGGCTTCGTGAGCGGGAGGGGCCCATCGCAGATGGGAGGGATAGGACCGAAGGTCCGTAGTTTTTGAACCACATACCTTCTCATAGTCCATATTTTTTCATTTTGGCATATAAGGTCGGCCGGCTGATGCCCAGGGCCTTCGCTGCCGCGGAAATGTTCCCGCCCGAATGTTCCACGGCTTCACGTATCAGCCTCTCTTCCTCCGCCTCGCTGACGGCCTTGAGCATGCCGGAAGCAGGAACACCTGCCTTGGACGGCTCAATCTGAATGTCTGTTGCCGTGAGCATCGTGCCGTCAGATAGGATGACTGCCTTCTCAATGACATTCTGCAACTCCCGGATATTGCCGCTCCACCGGCCGCTTTCCAGCCTTGCCTTGGCAGCGTCGTCCAGTCCCGAAACGGGGCGGTGATATTTTTCGGCGAACTGGCAGGTGAAACGTTCGGCCAGCGGCACGATATCCTCCCGGCGCTCCCGAAGAGGCGGCAGGGCGAGATGCACCGTGTTGATACGATAGTAGAGGTCTTCGCGGAAACGTCCTTCCCGCACCAGCTGCTCCAAATCCATATTCGTGGCGCAGATGAGGCGGATGTTCACGGGAATGGCCCGGGAACCGCCCACCCGAACCACGCTCCGGCTCTGGATGACCCGCAGCAGCTTCGCCTGCAGGTGCAGCGGAATGTTGCCGATTTCATCCAGGAAAAGGGTCCCGCCGTCGGCCTGCTCAAACTTGCCCACATGGTCCGTGTGCGCATCCGTGAACGCGCCTTTTACGTGGCCGAAGAGTTCGCTCTCGAACAGGGTCTCGGTGATGGCTCCGGCATCCACCGCCACCATGGGCTTCCCGCTCCGGAGACTGTGTGCGTGGATTTCCCGCGCCAGCACATCCTTGCCGGTCCCGTTTTCACCGGTGATGAGCACCGTGGCATCTGTCGGAGCAATTTTATCGACGGTTTTCCGGATGGCGGCCATCTGCGTCGAAGTACCCCAATACATGAATCCTTTGCTTTGCCCGGGATGGCGGTCTGTCAGTCCGAGAGGGGCGTCCGAAGCGTCTCTTCCCATCGCCTTCCGGGCTTTGTCCCGTGCCGCAGTGAGCGTGGCCACCAGTTTGTCATTGTCCCACGGTTTCACGATGAAATCGAAGGCCCCGCGCTTCATGCCCTCCACAGCCAGCTGGATATCGGCATACGCCGTAAACAGCACCACTTCCACTTCAGGAGCCATTTTCTTGATTTCGCCGGCCCAATAAAGGCCTTCGTTGCCGGTATTGATACTGGAGTTGAAATTCATGTCCAGCAGTACGACATCCGGGCGGAAGCGTTCCAGCGTGCTGACCAGCATGACAGGAGACGGCAGCGTTTCCACCTCGGCAAAATGGAGGGGAAGGAGAATCTTCAACGCCTGTCTGATTCCGGCGTTGTCGTCTACAATGAGTATGTTACCTTTTTTCGAAGCCATAAGCGCTACGAAGATACATATTTATTCCCGCACACGCAAATGCAAGGCTCGCTCCGAGGGAGCGCAACTATACATAACAAAAAGAGGCTCAGCCATTTCGCTGAACCTCTTCTGCGGTGCGGAAGGGACTCGAACCCTCGACCTCCGGCGTGACAGGCCGGCATTCTAACCAGCTGAACTACCGCACCAGGCTGGTCGTTTTCTCAAACGCGGATGCAAATGTAGGCATTTTTTTTCAATCTGCAAGCATTTCCGCCATTTTTTTTAACTTTTTTCGTTGCCGCTTTTTATTGAAACGTTATTAATCGTCAGAGGGTGAACGTCTTCTCTTAAAAATACCTATCTTTGTTTGTTTTGGAATGATAAATTACAAACTTAACAATGGACAAATTCAGTAAAAATTATGTGGAGCGTTTCATGGCGGATGTCATCGCCAGAAACCCCGGAGAGAAAGAATTCCACCAGGCCGTCCGCGAAGTCGTAGAAAGCGTAGCCCCTTATATTACGTCCTATCCTTTGCTGATGGACCTGAAGATTATGGAAAGAATCGTCGAACCCGAGCGTGTGATCATGTTCCGGGTGCCCTGGATGGACGACAGGGGAGAAATCCATGTCAACCGGGGATACCGCGTGCAGATGAACAGCGCCCTCGGCCCATATAAGGGCGGTATCCGTTTTCACGAGAGCGTCAACCTCAGCATCATGAAATTCCTGGCCTTCGAACAGACCTTCAAGAACAGCCTGACCACGCTTCCGATGGGTGGAGCGAAAGGCGGTTCGGATTTCAATCCCAAGGGTCGCTCCGACAACGAGGTCATGCGCTTCTGCCAGAGTTTCATGACGGAACTGCAGCGCCATATCGGCGCAGATACGGACGTGCCGGCCGGCGATATCGGTGTCGGTGCGCGCGAAATCGGTTTCCTCTACGGCCAGTACAAGCGGCTGCGTGATGAATTTACCGGGACCCTGACCGGAAAAGGCCTGGCCTGGGGCGGCAGCCTGCTCCGTCCGGAAGCCACCGGATACGGTCTCTGCTATTTTACGGAGGCGATGCTCAAAACCCGGGGAGAAAGTTTCGCCGGCAAGACCGTCCTGGTCTCAGGCGCCGGCAATGTTGCCCAGTATGCCGCGCAGAAAGCCATGCGGCTGGGCGCCCGGGTCGTCACCCTCTCGGACTCCAACGGTTTTGTCTATGACCCGGACGGACTGGACGAGGAAAAGATGGCCTACGTCTTCGAATTGAAGAATATCCGGCGCGGCCGGATCAAAGAATACGTCAGCAAATATCCTTCCGCGACCTATTATCCGAATGAGCGTCCCTGGAAAATCCCTTGCGACATTGCGCTTCCCTGCGCGACCCAGAACGAAATCGAAGAGCAGGATGCCCGGGCCCTGGTGGCCGGCGGCTGCTTCTGTGTAGCGGAAGGCGCCAATATGCCTTCGACGCCGGAAGCCATCGCGGTTTTCCAGCAGGCGGGTCTGCTGTATTCTCCGGGCAAGGCATCGAACGCCGGCGGCGTCGCTACTTCCGGACTGGAGATGTCCCAGAACTCGATGCGGCAGAAATGGACGGCCGAAGAAGTGGACACGCAGCTGCGCCGCATCATGGCGGATATCCATTCCGCCTGCCTGCGCTACGGGACGGAAGAAGACGGACACGTCAACTATGTCAAGGGCGCCAATATCGCCGGCTTCATCAAAGTTGCCGACGCCATGTGCGACCAGGGACTCGTATAAAACATCACGTACAATGGGAAACGGTACATCCTTGATGAACAGGCGAATCCGGAAAATTCTCCTGGTCTGCAACAATTATGACTATTATTCTCTGGAAGAGGACGGCCACCTGGATGCGAAAATTTCCCAGGAATACGCCGAACTGAACCTGAGCAATCCGCCGGTCCTCGACCGGGTGGAAACCACGGCGGAAGCCTTGAACCGGGAGGGGGATTACGACCTGATTATCACGATGTACAATGTCGGAGCCATCGACGTCTTCGATTTTTCCCGCCGGATGAAAGCCAGGACCCCGGATACCCCCATCGTCCTGCTGTCTTCCTATTCCCGGGAGGTCGCCCGCCAGTTGCGGGAGAACGACGGGTCTGCTATCGATTATTTCTTCTGCTGGAACAATTCCACGGACCTGATCATCGCCATCGTCAAGTTGATAGAAGACTCCCTCAATGCCGAACACGACATCTTGCAGGAGGGGGTTCAGGCCATCCTGCTGGTCGAAGATTCCGTCCGGTATTATTCCACCTATCTGCCCCTGCTGTACAAACTGGTCCTCCAGCAGAACAGTGCTTCCATCCGGGATGCCCTGAACGAAAAACAGCAGTATATGCGAAAGCGTTCCCGGCCCAAGATTCTGATGGCGACGAACTATACCGATGCCGTCAGCCTGTACCGACAGTACGCCGGCAACATCCTGGGCGTCATTTCCGACATCGGTTTCGTCCTCCATCGCGGCGACGCGCCCGAAACGGAGAAACTCGACGCCGGTATCGACCTGTGCCACCTGATCCGGGAGGACAATCCGAAGATGCCCTTCCTCCTCCAATCCTCACAGGAAAGCATGCGCGCGGTCGCGGAGAGTCTTCAGGCCGGCTTCGTCGTCAAGAAGTCCAAGACCCTGACCCACGATGTGAGCGAATACATCGGCCGGGAATTCGCCTTCGGCGACTTTATCGTCAAGGACCCCGTTACCGGAGAGGAGACGGCGCGGGCCAGCGACCTGTACGGACTGGAGAATGTCATCAAGACCATTACGGATGAAGAATACCGGGCCATCGTTAACCGTAACTACTTGTCCAAGTGGCTGTTGGCGCGCGGTATTTTCTCCGTCGGCAACCGGCTGCGCCCCCTGGACGAGCATACGCCCGACCTGCGCGGCCTGACCGTCAAGGCCATCCATGATTACCGTCTGTCCCAGGGACAAGGCGTGGTGGCCCGTTTCGACCCGTCGACCTACAACAATGCCATCGGCTTCGCCAAACTGGGCGAGGGCTCCCTGGGCGGCAAGGCGCGGGGTCTGGCCTTTCTGAACCATATCCTCCAGAAGCACGACCTGTACAACCGCTGGGAAGGCGTTCGTCTGCTGATTCCGCGGACCCTGGTGCTGACGACCGATTATTTCGACCGCTTTATCCTGGAAAACGGGCTGCAATATGTCATCAATGCGGATATTACAGATGAGGAGATTCTTTCCGAATTCGTCTCGTCCACCCTCCCGCAAGACCTGACCCAGATGCTGCGCGTCTTTATCCGCCATGTCCGGAAGCCGCTGGCCATCCGGTCCTCTTCCAAACTGGAAGATTCTTATTATCAGCCGTTTGCGGGCGTCTATTCTACCTATATGATTCCCCAGACGGAGAACGAAGACCAGCAGGTCCGCCTGCTTTCCAAAGCCATCAAGAGCGTCTACGCATCGGTGTATTTCTCGGCTTCACGCGGTTATATCACAGCCACCGGCAATGTGCTGGCGGAAGAAAAAATGGCCGTGCTGATTCAGGAAATCTGCGGCTGCGAGGACCAGGGATACTGGTTCCCGACCCTGTCCGGTGTCGCGCGTTCCCTGAATTTCTATCCCATCGGATATGAAAAACCCGAAGAAGGCGTGGCCAAAGTGGCCTTCGGGCTTGGCAAGGCCGTCGTGGACGGGGAAGAAGTCCTGCGCTTCAGCCCCGAATATCCCCGGAACATCCTGCAGACGTCGACGGTGGAACTGGCGATGCGGGATACCCAGAAAGTGATGTATGCCTTGAACCTGCTCCCGGACAAATTCAAAACGTCGGTGGACGATGCCGTCAACCTGGAGCGGATTCCGATTCCGGACTGTACCCGTTTCAAAGCGCTGGGCAAAGTGGCGTCCACCCTGGATTACCAGAGTATGCGGATGGTGGATTCCCCCTATGCGGAAGGGCCCAAGTTCGTGACCTTTTCCCACATTCTCAAATATGGCGTCTTCCCCCTGGCCGATATCTTGAAAACCCTGCTCAAGATCTGCCAGGACGAGATGAAGTGCGGGGTGGAACTGGAGTTCGCCGCGGATTTGAGCCGGGAGGACGCCGTGTTCAACGTCTTGCAGATCCGGCCGATTTCGGTGGAGAGTTCCGCGACCGAGGTGGATTGGAAGGCTATCGATACGTCGGACCCGATTCTGTACTCGGGCAGCGCCCTGGGAACGGGCTGGATCGGGGATGTGCAGGATATCATCTATCTGAAGGAGAGTGCTTTCGACGTGCTGAAAACCCAGGAGATGGCGGCGCAGCTGACGGCCATGAACGCGGCGATGCGGCAGCAGGGGAGAGGCTATGTGCTGGTCGGCTACGGCCGCTGGGGGTCGAGCATTCCGTCGCTGGGCGTACCGGTGAAATGGAGCGACATTTCCGAAACGAAGGTCCTGGTGGAATGTTGCCTGGAACATTTCCGGGTGGACCCCAGTCAGGGAACGCATTTCTTCCAGAACCTCACGGCCTTCAATGCCGGTTATGTGAATGTGAATCCCTTCCTGCGGCGCGGCGATGTCTTTGATCCGAGCGTCCTGGACGCGATGCCGGCCGTGGAGGAAACGGACTATATCCGGCATGTCCGCTTCGACGCTCCGCTGACCGTCTGCATCGACGGGCGTACCGGAAAGGCCCTGGTAAAAATCGCACAGGAACTCAAATAAGTCTGCTTCATTGATACATGAACGGGTGCAATTCATTTTTTTATCATTCCTAAATTGGGAAATGACGGCGGTAATTGTTATATTTGCATAATTTTCTAACTCAAGAAAAACAAGAATGGACAAGATGCTCAGAACGAAGGTGAAAGCGCTGCTGCAGATGCAGCCGGGGGATACCGTACTCGCCAAAGGGTGGGTTCGGACCAAAAGAGGCAATAAACAGGTGAAATTCATCGCGTTGAATGACGGATCCACCGTGAACAACATCCAGGTCGTGGCCGATATGACCCGCTTTGACGAAGAGTTGATGAAGCGGATAACCACCGGCGCCAGCCTGGCCGTCACGGGCAAACTCGTCGCTTCGGTCGGCAGCGGCCAGGCCGTCGAAATCCAGGCTGAGTCCATTGAGGTATACGGAGAGTGCGACCCGATGCGGTATCCGCTCCAGAAAAAAGACACTTCCTTTGAGTATCTGCGCAGCGTGGCCCACATGCGTCTGCGTACCAATACCTTCGGCGCTGTCCTCCGGCTGCGTCACGCCATGGCTTTTGCCATTCATCAGTTCTTCAATGACAGGGGATTCGTCTATCTGAATACGCCCTTGATTACCGAATCGGACGCGGAAGGTGCCGGCGATATGTTCCAGGTGACGACCCTGGACCTGGCCAAAGTGCCGGTGCATAACGGAAAGGTGGATTTCAGCAAAGATTTCTTCGGCAAGAAGACCAGCCTGACGGTCAGCGGTCAGCTGGAAGGGGAGCTGGGTGCCACCGCCGTCGGTGAAATCTATACCTTCGGACCGACTTTCCGGGCGGAGAATTCCAATACGCCGCGCCACCTGGCGGAGTTCTGGATGATAGAGCCGGAGATGGCGTTCTACGACATTTACGACAACATGGAACTGGCCGAGGCCTTCGTCAAATACCTGGTCCAGTATGCTTTGGACCACAATTACGACGACCTGAAGTTCCTGAATGACAAATACGACGACGGCCTGATTGCCCGTCTGCAGAGCGTGCTCGGTATTCCTTTCCAGCGCGTCACCTATACCGAGGCGGTGGAAATCCTGGAAGCTGCCGTCGCCGCCGGACATCATTTCGAGTATCCCGTCCACTGGGGCACCGATTTCCAGAGCGAACACGAGCGTTACCTGGTGGAGGCCCATTTCGGCAAACCGGTGATTCTCATCGACTTCCCGAAAGATATCAAGGCTTTCTACATGAAACAAAATGAAGACGGCCGTACCGTCCGCGGTATGGACGTCCTCTTCCCGAAAATCGGCGAAATCATCGGCGGCAGCGAGCGTGAAGCTTCCCTGGAGAAGCTCGAAGCCCGCATCGACGAGCTGGGCATGAGCCGCAAGAACCTCGAATGGTACATCGATACCCGCCGTTACGGCACCGTTCCGCACAGCGGATTCGGCCTGGGCTTTGAACGGCTGCTGCTGTTCATCACCGGCATGAACAACATCCGTGACGTGATTCCGTTCCCGAGAACGCCCAAAAATGCAGAATTTTAACAGCGCAAAGATATGTTGGTAATAGGCATCGCAGGCGGCTCCGGTTCCGGCAAAACCACTGTAGTCAGGGCCATCACCCAGTCCCTTTCGGGGCGGGTGGTCGTTATTCCCCAGGATTCGTATTATAAAGACTCCAGCCACCTTCCGTTGGAGGAACGGCAGAAAATCAATTTCGACCATCCGGACGCCATTGACTGGAAGCTGCTCTGCCAGCAGGTCCGCGAATTGAAACAAGGCCGCACCATCGAACAGCCGGTGTATTCGTACATCACCTGCTCCCGGTCCAAAACGGAGACGGTGACGGTGGAACCTGCCGAGGTCATCATCGTGGAGGGAATCTTGATTTTCACCTGCAAGGAACTCCGTGACCAGATGAACATCAAGATTTTCGTGGATGCGGACGACGACGACCGCCTGATGCGGATTATCGTCCGGGATATGGCCGAGCGGGGACGTACGATTGAAATGGCCATCGACCATTATCAGGACACCGTCAAGCCGATGCATCTGCAGTTTATTGAACCGAGCAAGCGCTATGCGGACATCATTATTCCGCAGGGCGGCCACAACAAGGTTGCCGTCGACATCATCTCCACCACGGTAGAGGAAGCCCTTCACCGGCTCGAAAAGAAAAAGAAATAAGCTCCATGGCCCGCCTCAGCAACGAAGACAAGGCCGGATTGTATATCACCGTCATTGTTCATCTGGCGGTGATTATCGTTTTGTTGCTGACCGGTGTCCATTCTATCCTGCAGAAAGAGAATACTTTTGTAATAGATTTTACCCGCGAAGAGGCGTTGGAACGTCAGCAGCAGGAAGCCGAAGAGAAAGCCCGGGAAGAGGCCTTTGACGAGGCCATCGCCCGCCGCCTGGACGCCCTGATGGCCGGGACTTCCGGCGTGGATTTCCGCAATACGTCCGTAGACCGGGGGGCGCTCAAGGACGACAGGGGAACGGATGCCGACAAACTGTATGAAGATGCGCAGCGCCTGGCCGGCGAACTGCGCAACGGTTTTGTGCCGGATGAACCGGATGAGGACTACGTCTCCGTGTCAAAGCCCAAACCGGCAGATAACAAGGCTTCAAAGCCCTATTCCGGTCCTTCCGTGCTGTCCTGGAGCCTGGACGGCCGCAAAGCCAGCCATTTGCCGATTCCGGCCTATCGCTGCTATGGCGGCGGCATGGTGACGGTGCTGATACGGGTGGACAACCAGGGACGGGTCATCGATGCCCGGATTCAGGAAGAAACTTCCTCATCGGACAAATGCCTGCGGGATTTTGCGATTCGGGCGGCGCGGATGTCTCGGTTCAACGCAGACGCAAAAGCCCCGGCGCGTCAGGCCGGGGACATTGTCTATCAGTTTATTGCGCAATAAGTTGCGCCTGTACCGCCCGTTTTCCCATGGGCGGTCGGCATGCGGCTAGAACCGCCCCATCAACTTCTGGAGCTTGTTGATGAAACCGAGCAAGGCGCTCTGCGTTTCCGGGAATTTTTCCGCTATGGTAATCAGGTATTTCTCATCCGGATACAGCAGCCAGGCTGTCTCGAAATTCTCGGACTGGAAAGCGTACATCGGAACCACCAACCAATACTCTATTTCCGGTTCCGGCTCCGGCTCCGGATCGCCGCTACCGTCATCGGTCGCTTTGACCGTCCCGTCATCCAGCCCGGGAATCAGTGTCTCGAGCTCGGATTTTTGAATGGGGTAGAGGAAAATTTCGGCATTCCGTTTGTCATGTCCGTAGACACGGTTCCCGTAGTAGATGTCGACATCCAGGGCGTCCATGACTTTTTCAGCCCGGGCGGCCGCCGCTTCCTCGGTCGGGAATTCCTCTCCTTCGATGAGGTTTATCAGTTCCGGACCGACAAGCAAGTTCTTGGCGTTGAGGTTGATACAGAGTTTGTCGGTGGTCACCAAGCTGATATCGCCGGATACATTGAAGTTCTCCGAAGTCATCAGCATGCTTCCCTTGACATCAATGTCGATGCCCAGGACTGCTTTCCCTTGTTTGCTGAGACCGATGTTTCCTTTGGCAGCACCGGCCATGGCATCCAGGTCCACATCGACCAGGACGTCGTTTACGTTGAGCACGTAATCGAGAACCCGGACACGGCCGCTGAGCTTCGCGGTCGTCTTACCGACCTCTTGCATGTAGTCCATATCGCCCAAACCATCCGTCACGTCGATATTGACGTTCCATTCAGCCAGGACATCCGTTCCTACCTCCATTTTTCCGGATACATGCGCCGGAACGGGTACGCGTTTGTCAAAGGTTTTGCCGCTGTTGTCCTGCTCCCCGATTTTAATCCAGCCGGTTTCACCTTCGAGTTCCAGCAGAATGTGCAGGACCGGTTCCTGCGGCGCATCCAGCACCGGGACATATATTTCAATTTTCCCGTCTGCCGGGGCATAGGTGAACTCGGGTTCCGTAGCACCGACCGCTCTCCCCAGGGTGTAGATCCCGGTTATCTGGGTCCAGTTCAGGACATATGCCTGCGCATCCGTGTTGAAGAAATAAACGGCATCCAGCGAAGGAGCACCTTTATAGTCCATATCATATTTGTTCAACGTCTCCATCAAGGGCAGAAAGTCGGAGGGGTCAACGGTCTTGATCAATTCTGCCAGGGCGGCATCGATATAAACGTAATCCTCGGAAACGTCAGTCCGCTGGGGCGGGTCCTGGGATTTTTCATCGTCAGGACCTGCAGGATTCTGGGAAGGGTCAGCAGATTGCTCCGGAGTGGGCGTTGTCTGCTCGGCGGGCGCCGGTTCTTTCTTACAGGAAGAAAGGGTTGACACCATCAGCAGCATACTGGCTGCAGCCATTGTCAGGAATACCTTTTTCATAAATACAATAATATTGAATAGTTATTAAACAAGCACACGTTCTCGGCGAAGATACGTTTTTTATTCTAAAAGTCCAAATTCTTCGTTCTCGACGGTCACGGTGGACGGGGTGTCCAACGCTATCCGGACCATTTCATCCACTGGGAGATACAACTTGTAAAAAGCGTTTTCCCCGAGTTTGGAATACCGCCCGACCAGCGCGCGCAGCTGGGGCATCAGGTAATGTTCCGTTTCGGCCCATTCCCCGGCTCCGGGACGGATATCGTCGCGGGTGGCGGCAAAACGCAGGAAGGATTCCCGGAGCTGCAGCCGGTCCAGATAATCGCTCAGTTCCCGGTAATCGTCAATCTGTGCCAGTTCCGCCTTGTGCTTGTCGAAGATATCGGCGGCAAAGCGCATCTGGGTCGCCTTGCGGTTGCAGGCGATGAAAAAGTCGGTCGCGCGGGTGGTATCCACCGGTACGAAGACATCCGGGATGATGCCTCCGCCGCCATACACCGTCCGGCCATGTACCGTCCGGTAGGAGAGGCTGCTGTCAATCTTGACGCTGTCGCGGTCGAACATCTCGCCGCTGGCGTACCGTTTATAAATGTCGTAACGGTAGTCGTCTGCGTATGGCTTCTGGATGCAGCGCCCGGAAGGCGTATAGAAACGGGAGATGGTCAGCCGCACGGCGGAACCGTCGTTGAAATAGACGGGCTCCTGCACCAGTCCTTTCCCGAAGGAGCGGCGGCCGATGATGACGCCGCGGTCGTTGTCCTGGATGGCGCCGGAGAAAATCTCGCTGGAAGAAGCCGTGTTCTCATTGATTAAAACGCTGAGCGCCACATCTTTGAGTATGCCCTTTCCGCTGGCCCGGCTGTCTTCGCGTTTGCGGTGCAGCCCTTGGAGATAGACGATTTCGTCCCCTTTCTCCAGGAACATGTCGCTGAGCAGCAGTGCCTGGTCGAAATAGCCGCCCGTATTGTCCCGCAGGTCGAATATCAGCCGGTTCATGCCTTGCTCCAGCAGCCGGCGGGCCGCTTCGTCCACTTCCTGATAGGTATTGCGCGAGAATTTGGTGAGCCGCAGATATGCGGTCGTATCATCGACCATGAACGCGGCATCCACGCAGTGAACCGGGATTTTTCCCCGGGTGATTTCGAAGGTGGTGCGTTCTCCGTCACGCAGGACGGTGACATGGACCTTCGTACCGGAAGGCCCTTTCATCCGGCGGACCATGCTGTCCTGGGGGAATTTGACACCGGCAATGACGGCGTCATCAACCTGCAGGAGCCGGTCTCCCTTCATCATGCCGACCTTTTCCGCCGGTCCGCCCTTGATGACTTCCAGCACGATGGCAGTGTCGTTGGGGACGTTGAACTGGATGCCGATTCCGTCGAAATTACCGGCCAGTTCAGTCTCCGCCTCCTCCAGCTCCACCGGGGGCAGATAAGAGGAATGCGGGTCTAGCTGGGCCAGGGCGCCCGTGACGGCGGCATCGGTCAGGGCTTTGACATCCACGGTATCCACATAGTTGTTCCGGATATGCTCCATGATGTAGGTCAGCTTCTGCCAGGCGGCATAATTGCTCTTGACCTTCCGCAGATGGGTCGCACTTGATATGGCCAGGGTCAGCAGAACCCCGATAATGACGCCCAGCAGGGCCGCCAGCCAGGTATGCTGATGCTGGTTCATAGGTCAATCTGTTCAACTTCGATACCGGCGCGGCGCAGCAGGTCCACGCCGTCCGTAATCCGATACTCGTCCCGGTATACGACCCGGCGGATACCGGCCTGGATAATCAGCTTGGCACATTCCAGGCAGGGGGAGGCGGTCACATAGAGGGTGGAATCCTCGCTGCTGTTGCCCGATTTGGCCACTTTTGAGATGGCATTGGCTTCCGCATGCAGGACGTACGGTTTGGTCACCCCGTTTTCATCCTCGCAGATATTTTCGAACCCGGAGGGCGTTCCGTTGTATCCGTCGGAGATGATCATCCGGTTTTTGACCAGCAGCGCCCCGACCTGTCTGCGTTTGCAGTAGGAGTTCCGGGCCCAGACGGAAGCCATCTCCAGGTAGCTCTTGTCGAATTTTTCCATGAACAGCTGTTTCCTTAGGAATGATAAAACAATGCGGCAAGTAAGTTTTTGAATGACTTAGTTCCGTTGGTACAGATAGCGTTTGATGCTGCGTTTGGGCGTGCGCTCAAAATCCTCGGGCATAAACTCTATCTTCTTGATTTTCGCGTAGTTGGGTATCTCTTTGTTGATTTCGGGCAGGATGCCTTCAATCCGTCCCATCAGCTCGCTCCGGGTCATGCCGTCCAGCTCGCCCTGGTGGTAGTCCGGGTAGATGAGGGCGGTCAGGCCGCCGTCGTCCTCAATGACAAGCGAGTCTACGACATAATTGACATTGTTGATGACCGCTTCCAGTTCCTCCGGATAAATGTTCTGGCCGGAAGGACCGAGAATCATGCACTTGGACCGGCCGCGCAGATAGAGGAAGCCCTCCTCGTCCATCACGCCCATGTCACCGGTCTTGAACCAGCCGTCCTCGGTGAAAGAAGAACGGGTCGCTTCTTCGTTCTTGTAATAACCGAGGAAAACATTGGCACCGCGGACCTGCACCTCGCCGGGAATGTTGGCGGGGTCTTCGGAGTCGATGCGGATTTCCATGTTCATGGCCGCCTTGCCGCAGGAATAGAGCTTCGTCTTGTTCCAGTGGGCATAGCCGATGATAGGCGCGCACTCTGTCATGCCGTAGCCGACCGTGTAGGGGAATCCGATTTTGTTGAAGAAGGTCTCCACTTCCGGGTTGAACGCGGCGCCTCCCAGGATGATTTCTTCGAAATTGCCGCCGAAACTGGCCATCAGCTCGCCCAGAATCCGTTTCTGAATCATCTTGTCCAGGATGGGAATCTTGAAGAAAATCTTGTTCTTGTCCAGAATCGGTTTGAGCTTGCTCTTGTAGACTTTCTCAATAATCAGCGGAACGGCAATGATGATGCAGGGCTTGATTTCCTGGAAGGCCTTCAGGATGACTTTGGGGCTGGGTACGCGCGTCAGGAAATGAACGTGGGCGCCGATGGTCATCTCGAACAGGAACTCGAACATCATGCCGTACATGTGGGCGGAGGGCAGCATGGCGACCACCTCGGAGGTGTTGTCCATGTGTTTCTCGGCCTCGCGTGCGAAAACGATGTTGGACCAGAGCGAGCGGTACGGGAGCATCACGCCCTTGGAGAAACCGGACGTTCCGGAGGTATAGTTGATGACCGCCAGTTCGTCGGGACCGTCCTCATAATAATTGATGTCTTCGGGCTCGAAATTGTTGGGGTACCGGCTTCCGAAACTCTCGTTCAGGTGGTTGCGGACCTCCTGGAATCCCTTCGTCCGGGTGAACAGGAATTTGAAGGTATTCACGTTGACGATGACCATGACATCCGGCATTTCTTCGGCGGACAGGCCTTCCCAGATGACATCGTCTACGAAGAGGACCTTGGCCTCGGAATGGTTGACCAGATAATGGATATTACCGGGTTTGAACTCGTGCAGGATGGGGACCGGAACGGCACCCCAGGTGAGTGCGCCGAGAAAACTGACACCCCAGTTGGCCTGGTTCCGGGAACAGATGGCCACTTTGTCGCCTTTCTGGAGACCGCACTTCTCAAAGCAGATGTGCAGTTTGGCAATACGCCGGGCGACGTCGCGGTAGAACAGGGTAACGCCCTGGTAATTGGAGAGGGCAGGCCGGTCCCAGTTTTCCCGGAAACTTTTTTCAAAGAGTTTGTTGACTGAACTGAATTGCATGGGTAGGTGGGTTTTGTACGTTTTATTTGACCAATTTGACGCTGCGCACCCGTCCGTCATAACAGGTGCCGCTGACGCTTCCGTCTTTCACATCCAGTTTGCTGTCGTGACGGAAAGCTTTGTCTCCTTCGGCTTTGGTCAGGGGTTGGCCCCCGCCGAAGGGGTAGATATCGGTTCGGGAGGCGGTGCGTACCGCCCAGAATTTCTTGCCTTTCACTGTGAGCAGTTCGGGCAGGTTCTTGATGGTGTCCGTCCCGCGGATGCCTTCCCATCCGGCCCGCAGGCGGCCGTGCAAGTCATACAGGCCGAGACTGTTGTCTTTGTGCAGGACCATGGCGGAATAGCCTTTCGCACCGGTGAAATCATAGACGTCCGGACCCAGGAGGATTTCCTTGCCCAGGTCGACCGGGAAGGGATTGACAAAACGTCCCAGCCGGTCCATCAGGTACAGTTTGGTACCGGCGGCGAAGAGGAATTGGATTTTGCCGTTGGCATAGTAGTCGATGTCGGAGACCCGGCCGCAGAGCCGCTGGGAGAACGGAACACCCCACAGGGATTTCCCGTTTTCGTCCTTGAGGGTCAGGGTCCCGTTGGGCGCCTGCCCCAGGTGATTGGTCTTGCCCGTACCGCTGTTGGTTACCGGGAAGGGGCCGGCCGGAATCTCGACCGTGGTGTCAGCCGATGCGGCGACGGCCGATTTGACCTGCGCGACCCGGATGCGCCGGACCTCCAGGGTGGCGCCGCCCGGACGGACCGTGAGGACGGCCGGCTCGGCAGAAATGCCTTCCAGGGTCTTCCGGATGGCCTTTTCCATCGGTTTTTCAAAGACTTGGCCCAACAAGTCGCGGGCCTCGCCGGGGGAGTACCAGCCAAAGGCTGCGCTCTGCCGGGGCAGGGCTATGTCGTTGTCGGCGCAATAGCTGCGCAGGGTGTGTTTGCCGACGCTGCCGTACGCCCATCCCGTCAGCGTCGCCTCGTCGCCGACAATCATCCAGCCGTCCGACCAGGTAAAGAACTGTTCGTGGTCAGGGGCGAAAAAGGCGCCGAAGACCTGCTGGGCAAAGCCGGGCCAGGAATAGGGGAGGACGGCGGGTTTGTAGTCTTTCATCCGCTCCAGCCCGGTGCCGCGCAGCAGGATGCCGGCATCCGCCTGGCCCGGACGCAGCAACAGCACGGAGGTTGTTCCCTTGGCCGTCCGGACCGTCGCCTTGGCGACTTCCCGGATATCCAGTTTCCGTGCCCATGACTGCGGGGTCAGACCGCTGCTGTCCTTGAGGGCCTTGTCCCGGCTCAGCCACCCGTTCAGGCTGCCGTCGGCATCCAGGAACGTGCGGTAGGCTTCCAGGTAAGCCTCCACGCCCTGGTTCGGTACGCTGAGAGCGAAGACGGTTCCGGCCGGCAGAATGTCGGGGAGGCGGGTTTCGCTCTGGGTTTTCAGGACGGGGGCGAAATACTTGGCCTCCTCGTCCGGGAAAGAAGCGGTCAGGACCAGTCCTTTGCCGGGGCTGTCGTCCAGCGCCCAGGCGGACCAGTCGCTGAATTTTCCGAAGAAGCGATAACTGTCGTAATAGGGCTTGCGGAAATTGAAGGCGAAGAGCTTCGAGGCATATCCGTGGCAGACGAAAAGGGCGTCGGCTCCGTCAGCCGCCGCGGCGGCCAGGGAGAAGGACCCTTTTTCCAAAATGGAACTGCCTTCCCGGATGTGGCGCTCGGAGGATGCAATCAGGGTCTCGGACCAGGACACTTCCAGCAGCGTTTCTTTGTGCAGGGAGGCCGTTTCTCCGGTCAGTTCCGGACAGGAAACCAGCCGGCTCTTCAGACCGGCTTCTTCCGCCGCCGTCAGCACGGATGCGATGTCGAAGGTGGTGTCGGCCTGCGCCCGGATAATCATCAGGGGCATCAGTTCCCCGCTGTAATGCAGCGAAACGACGGCGGGGGCTCCTTTCATCAGGCCGCGGGCTTTCTCGGTGAAGGTGGTGAAACCCCGCCGGCCTGCGTCGGTCATCAGGGCCGAAAAG
>CADBPR010000021.1 GCA_902796555.1 uncultured Bacteroidia bacterium | reverse complement strand
CGGTCTTGCCCACGACGCCGGCGGAATGGCTCTCGTCGACCATCACCAGGGCATCGTACTTCTCGGCCAGATCGCAGATTTTGTCCATCGGGGCCACATTGCCGTCCATGGAGAACACGCCGTCCGTGCAGATGATGCGGAAACGCTGGGCCTGCGCTTCCTGGAGGCAGCGCTCCAGGTCTGCCATGTCCGCATTGGCATAGCGGTAGCGGACCGCCTTGCAGAGACGGACGCCGTCGATGATGGAGGCATGGTTGAGCGAGTCGGAGATAATAGCGTCCTCCGCAGTCAGCAGGGGCTCGAACACGCCGCCGTTGGCGTCGAAGCAGGACGCGTACAGGATGGTGTCCTCCGTGTGGAAGAAATCAGAAACAGCCTTTTCCAGCTGTTTGTGCAGGTCCTGGGTACCGCAGATGAAACGGACGGAGGACATGCCGTATCCGTGGGTGTGCATCGCTTCCTCGGCTGCTTTGATGAGACGGGGCGAGTCGGCCAGGCCCAGGTAGTTGTTGGCGCAGAAGTTCAAGGCTTTGGAGCCGTCTTCAAGGGTGATTTCGGCGCTCTGGGCGCTGACGATGTTGCGTTCGTGCTTGTAGAGGCCGGCCTCTTCGATGGCCTTCAGCTCGTCTGCAAGGTGTTTCTGGAACTTTCCGTACATAGTCTTATGGTTTTTGTTTTTGTGTTTCCGTGTATGGGACAAAGTTACCATTTTCCGCTTGCATTTCCATCATTTTTCCGCAATTTTTGCAACGTTTTATAAGAATATTCGCGGAAAAGTTGTAATTTTGTTGCCCAATTAAATTGCGAACGGTCATGAAGAACGTACTTGTCATAGGGTCCACCGGACAGATTGGTTCGGAACTCACCATGAAGCTCAGGAATCTGTATCCGGAGGGAAATATCGTTGCCGGTTTTATCCAGGGCGCGGAGCCGAAAGGCATCCTGTTGGAAAGCGGTCCGAGCGAAGAGGCGGATGTCCGCAATGCCGAGATGCTGGCGGCCATCGTGGACAAGTACCGGATTGACACCATCTACAACCTGGCCGCCCTGCTGTCGGCCGTCGCCGAGAAAAAACCGCTGCTGGCCTGGGACATCCAGATGAACGGCCTGCTGAATATCCTGGAAATCGCCCGGGAGAAGCACTGCGCCGTGTTTACGCCGAGCTCCATCGGTTCCTTCGGCCCGGAAACGCCCCACCAGGGCACTCCGCAGGACACCATCCAGCGGCCGCGGTCCATGTACGGCGTCACGAAGGTGGCCACCGAGCTGCTGAGCGACTATTATTTCCATAAATATGGCGTGGACACCCGTTCGGTGCGCTTCCCCGGCCTGATTTCCTATACCACGCTGCCGGGCGGCGGAACCACCGACTATGCGGTAGAAATCTACTACGCCGCCGTCAAGGGAGAGGAGTTCGTCTGCCCGATCAAGGCCGGCACCTATATGGACATGATGTATATGCCGGACGCGCTGAAAGCGGCCGTGGATATCATGGAGGCCGACCCTACCCGTCTGAAACACCGCAATTCCTTCAATATCGCATCGATGAGCTTCGAGCCGGAAACCCTGCGCAAAAAGATTCAGGAGCATATCCCCGGCCTGCGGATGCGGTATGAGGTGGACCCGGTGCGCCAGGCCATCGCGAATTCCTGGCCGGACAGCATGGACGACAGCTGCGCCCGGGAAGAATGGGACTGGAAACCGTCCTATGACCTGGAGGAAATGACGGTCGACATGATTCTCAATCTGCGGAAGAAGTTTGGTCTGGCGTAAGACCTTCCTTCTCCGTTACTTTCTCGATTTTCATCCAGCCCTTTTCGGGCACTGGGTCCGGTTGCGGCTGGGGCTCCGGTGGATTCTTGGCGGCTTTCCGGGCTTCACGGGCCGCCTGACGGGCGGCTTCCCGTTCGGCCCTGCGTGCAGCACGGGCTTCTTCGCGGGCCTTTTTGCGGGCATAGCGCTGCCGGTACCGCTCCAGCTTCTGCATATCCTTGATTTCCTGCCGGTGGGCCCTTTCGATGATTTTCAGCTTCCGAGCCCGTTCTTTTTCCAGGGCCTTGAGTGCCTTCAAGCTGTCTTTGGCGGCATCCAGGCTGTCCAGTCGCGCCCATTCGCGTTCTTTGGCGGCCAGTTTGGCGGCCCGGGCCGCTTCACGGGCTTGTTTCTTCGCTTCCTTTTCCTGGCGTTTGCGCTCTTTCTCAGCGGCTTTCAGTTCTTCGGGCGTCGGTACATGAACGGCCACACTGTCTTTTCCGGCCGCCTGTCCCAGGCTGTCCGGCACTGCCTTCGCCAGGGAATCCCGAACCGCCTGCAGGGAATCGGCAGCGGCTTTGAGCGAATCCTGGACGGCTTTCAGGGAATCCGCCAGATGGAGCGAATCGGCGATGACTCGCAAGGAATCGGCCACCAGGGAATCGCGGAGGGCCGTCGCTAAGGAATCCTTGACAAAGGCCTCGCGCTGCTGGCGCAGGCGTTCCCGCTCCTGCCGGCGTAACTCATTCTCCCGCATCTGTTTGTAGACCCCGTCCATATAGCCCGGGAAATAGATGTCGGTCTGGGTATATTTCGCCCGGGGATGGGCACTGTATTTCCGCCGCTCAGACGGGCGGGCTTTCCAGTCGGTGATGTCCTGCGGCGAAGTCGGACGGTTGTCCGGCAGCCAGTTGAAGCCTTTCAGCACCCGGTCTTCCTGGGTCATCTGAGCCAGCGGATACGCATCCGTCTTGGGGGCATCGAAGTAATAGACCTTGTCGATATTACCGTCCAGGAATTCGGTGGAGAGCATCTTGGACTGGCTCTTGTTCACGGTCGCGAACACGCTGTCTTCCTGGAGATAGAAGACCGCATTGGCCTCACCCAGGGCATCGAAACGGCGCAGGGCGCCCGTCGAATCGAAGAAGGCCAGCATTTCCGTACTGCGAATCTGGTCGAAGCATTGTTCGTCTTCCTGGATGATGATAAAGGCGTTAGACATGAGATAGGCCCTGTCCAGCCGTCCGTCAACGGACACAATATGCAGACTGTCAGCTACATACTGGCGCCGCAGTTCGTTCCATATGATGGGTTCTTTGTAGAGGCGCACCAGGGAATCCAGGTCCCCGTACTCCAGGGAGTCGCAACGCATCTGGATATCCGTACGGAACAACCGGACATTGCGCAGGCCCGTCAGGAAGCCGAAGCGGGTGGAGTCTTTGGGCAGCCGGGCGATGGAGTCCGCAATCCGGATGGAATCCGCGCGGGCGAGGGAATCCCGGAGCACCCGGGCAATGGAGTCGGCCCGTGCCTGGGCGGCGGAATCCAGGGGCGCCAGGGAATCCGGCAGGTCCTGCTGCAGGCTGTCGGCGAGGGCCCCGTCCTGCCCGGTACCGGACGGCACCAGTTCCTGGGCCTTGTCGGAAATCCGGTTGACCAGCGAATCAATCTGCTGCATGCGCGAAGTCGAATCGACGGCCACGCCCAGCGAGTCGGAAAGGAAGGCCGGAACGGACAGCGAATCGCTTACCTGCGAAAGGGAATCGGGCGGCGCCGACAGGGAATCGGCCACGGCCGTGAGCGAATCCTGCACCGCTTTCAGGGTATCAGCCGCAGCATCCGACAGGTTCGGCGCAGCCGGTCCGCCTGCCGGCGGTACGGCAGCCGCGGTGGAATCAGTCGTTTTACCCCGGTTCTTCCGCGCTTCCCGTTTTTTGGCAGCTTCTTCGGCCTGCTGCTTGGCCATATAGTTCGGGTCCTTCTTCTTGGCTTCTTCCGCGGCCTTCCTGGCCTCTTCCGCAGCCTTCACCCGATAGGCCGTGACCGCGTCGGACATGACATCCGTCTTCCGTTTGGCCGCCACCTTGTAGCGGGCGGAATCAATCTGGAAGGCCATGTAGGTCTTGTATATTAGCGTATCGGCTCCGATATAGACCGTATCGGAAGGCTGGCCGCTGTCGCCGGTCTTGCCGATGACGGCCGGATTGCGGGTCATCGTTACGCGGGAGACGGAGTCCTCATACATCATCCTGCCGGCCACGGCCGACACGTCCCGGACGGTATCCATCAGCTGGACATGCCCCAGCATCTCCACATTCATCAGGTTGCGCCAGAAATACAGGGAATCCGACCAGACTTCCCGGTCTTCGGTCATCCCGTGCACATTGCGGTAGAACAGGAACAGTTCCCGGGGCCGGTCATACCAGCCGGCGTCGGAGGAGAGCATGTCGTCGTCACGCCAGGCATCGGTCTCCCGGCCGAACCAGGCCATGTTGCGGTCCGTATTATACTCCAACTTCGTGGTTTTCACAAAGATAGAGTCGGTAAACATGTTCACGTTATCGATAAAGGTGAACAGTTTCAGCTTGGACTCATAGGTACCCGTATTGCTCTCGATAATCTGGCCTTCCTTGTCCCGCAGAGCCCCGCCGTTCTCGAAAACGGCGACGCTGTCCTTGGTGTTGTAGTCCAGGTGGCGGGTGCGCAGGGTGTTGCGGTCCTTGTCTTCCAGCTGCACCAGCGTACCCCGGAACTGGGCCAGGTCTTCCTTAATCAGGTAAATGAGGCGGTCACTGGAGAGGACGGTCTCATTCTGGAGAATCTTGACATTGCCCATGCACTCGATTTCGTCGGTGGACATGTTCCACAGGGCCGTGTCGCAGACCAGATAGGTATTGTTGTGGAAAAAGCGGGCCGGACCGGTGACTTTGCGGTAACCGACACCGTTCTTTTCAATCAGCTGAACGGACTGTGCGCTGAGCAGGCTCACCAAAGAATCCACCTGCCGCTCCCGGTTCTGGGCGCGGAGCAGTGGTGCCGCAAGCAAGCACAACAAACAGACTGTCAGCGATTTTCCTTTCATTCGGACACAATCTTCGTCTTCCAGGCTTCACGGTTGAATTCGCAGCCTTTGAAAATCGGATCGATGGTGATATAGGTGGTCTTGATTTTTTCGTCGATAAACTCGCTGATGGCATCCATCGCCCGCTTGTTCCGGGCATCGTCCGCCAGCTGGCTGTAGTCCTCTTCGAAGGTAGCCGGATGGGCGGGGATGATCTTGTCCACGCGGATAATCTTGTAGACGGTATTGCCGTTGCGGCCTTCGTTGTCCAGGGATTCGACCGGAGCGGAGATTTCCCCTTCCTTCAGGTCCTTGATGGCCCGGTAGTCCTGGGGTTTGAGCTGGTCGATTTCAAAATAGGAAGAACCGGTCGCGGGGTCCGCCATCTGCCCGCCGTTGGTCCGCGTCGTCGGATCCTGGGAATAGAAACGGGCGGCCAGGGGGAAGCTCACGGCCTGGGCGTTGATTTCGGTACGGAGGCTGTCCAGGGTCTTGAAGGCCCGGTTGCGGTCTTCCGTCGTATATTCGGGTTTGAGCAGGATATGGCGGACATTGATCATATCGCCTTTCTTGTCCAGCACTTCGAGGATATGGAAACCGTCCGGCGTCTCGACAATCTGGGAAATCACGCCCGGCTTGAGGGCCATGGCGGCATCGGAGAATGCGGGCCAGAAAATCGTCTTGGAGGACATGCCCAGTTCTCCGCCCTTGCGGGCACTGTATGTGTCTTCGGAATAGATGCGGGCCAGGGTCGAGAACTTTTCGCCCGCGATAATCCGCTCGCGCAGACCCAGCAGTTTTTCCTTGACGGCAAGGTTGGCCGCTTCACGGTCGGGGTAGATGCAAATCTGGCTGAGCTGGTAACGGACCGGGACCATCGGCAGGTCGGCCGGGTCGGTGGCGGCGATGTATTCCTTGACGTCAAAAGGCGTCATTTCCGGCACCTTGCGGGCGATGTTGCTCTGCATCTGCTGGGTCAGGTTCTGGTCTTCCAGCTGCTGACGCCATTCCTGACGAAGCCGGTAGAGAGGCTTCCCGAAGTATTTTTCCATCTCTTCGTCGCCGCCCATCCGGCTGCGGATCAGGTCAATCCGGCGCGTCAGTTCCGCGGCCACCATGTCGCCGTTCACGGTCAGGGAGTCGACGCGGGCCTGCATCAGGAAAAGTTTCGATTCCAGCATGGATTCGAGCAGGTTGCAGCGCAGGTTGCTGCCGGTCAGGCCTTCCTGCATCCGGAGCATCTGCAGCTCGTTCTCCAGCTGGGCGATGGAAATCATTTCGTTGCCCACCACGGCGATGGTCTTGTCCACCAGGCCGGCAGGATATTCCTGCGCAGCGAGGGTCACCGTCGTCATCAGCGTCGCTACAAATAAATATAATTTTCTCATTGTCAATATATTACAAATTCTTCTTCCGCCTTTGCCCGGGACACGAGGTCTTGTTCCAGGGTCGCGAGCAGCTTCTGTTTGCGGGCGCTCAGCAGAATGTCTTTTATGCGGTCGGTATAGTATTCAATCGGGCCGGTCTGTCCGGCTTTCATCAGGTCCGCGATGATGGCGATGCCGACACTGCCGGAGGCGTCTTCCCGTTCATAGCAGCCGTCCTTGATGCCGGAGACCAGCGTCATATAGTCGGTGCCGAATTCCCGGGCGACGGTGACGGCATCCACCCAGGAGCCGCCGAAGTCGGTGTAATGCAAGGCGGAAGAGAAGGCCAGGCTGTCGACTTCCACGAGGGCGGAAGCCTTCTTCGAGGACAGTTTCCGGCGGATTTCCGGCAGGACCGGCGAATCTTTCGGGAAGCTCATGTAGCGGGCTTTCACGATGGGAACCCGCAGCGAGAACTGTTCCAGGTGGGCTTCAAAATAATCTTCCACCTGGGCCGCGGTGATGGCCGTATCCAGGCGTTGGTTGACATAGGCCTGTTCGTAGCGGTATTTCAGCAGGGAGCGGCGGTAATCTTCCAGCTCCCGGCTGACGTCCCGTTCGCTTTTGCTGAGCTCTTTCTCGGCCACGTCCAGATACAGCTGGTCGGCCGCCCAGGAGTTGATATACTGCATCGCCAGCCGGGTACTGTCTTCGGAGCTCAGACCGGAAGGGATATACGGGTCCAGGTCGGTCGAATAGAGTTTATGGGAACCGACTTTCGCCACCACCGTGCCATCATGAATCACCCCCGAGAAAAACTCGCAGGAGTGCAGCAGCATGGCAGCCAGCAGTATGAGGACGATTCTTTTCACCGTTCTGTCCATTCAGCACAAATTATGCCTGTTCTCTTGCAAAGTTAGCAAAAAACCGACAGATTTTCGTATCTTTGCGATTCAAATCGCTATTTAACTATGAAGAAATGCGTTCTTGTTTCCGGCGGAGCCGGATTTATCGGCAGCCATGTAACCGTTGAGTTGATAGCAGCCGGCTATGACGTGGTCGTTGCGGACAATATGTCCAATTGCGACATGACCTGTTTTGAGGGGGTCAAAAAGATTACCGGACGGGAGGATATCCCTTTTGTCAAAATGGACTTCTGTGACATGGAAGCGGTCCGGCAACTCTTTGCCGCCTACCGGATTGACGCGGTGATTCATTTTGCTGCATTCAAGGCGGTCGGCGAGTCGGTTGAGCAGCCGCTGAAGTATTACAAGAACAACCTCATTTCCTTCATGAATATCCTGGAGAGCGGCTGTCCCAACGTGCTCTTCTCCTCTTCCGCCACCGTGTACGGCGAGCCGGAGAAAGTCCCTGTGACAGAGCAGTCTCCGCGCCAGAGCGCCACTTCGCCCTACGGCAACACGAAGCAGATTTGCGAGGACATCCTGCAGGATACGGTGAAAGCCTCCGGCGGCAAGCTCCGGGGCATTCTGCTCCGCTACTTCAACCCGATTGGCGCCCATCCTTCCGCCCTGATTGGCGAACTCCCCCGCGGCGTGCCCAACAACCTGGTGCCGTTCATCACCCAGACCGCCATCGGCAAGCGGGAATGCCTGTCGATTTTCGGGAACGACTACCCCACCGCGGACGGAACCTGCCTGCGGGACTATATCGACATCGTCGACCTTGCCAAAGCCCATGTCTTTGCCGTACGCCGGATGCTGGACGACAAGATGGAGCAGGGCTGCGAGGTATACAACATCGGTACCGGCCGGCCTGTGTCCGTGCTGGAGCTGGTGAATGCTTTCGAGAAGGTCAACGGGCTGAAACTCAACTACAAATTCGCACCCCGCCGTCCCGGTGACGTGACGGCTATCTGGGCCGACCCGACCCTGGCGAACGAGAAGTTGGGCTGGAAGGCCGAGCGCTCCGTGGAAGACACCCTCAAAGCCGCCTGGGCCTGGGAAAAGCACATCGCCGGGAAGTAGCGGTGAGTGGCTACCGGGTCCAGAGTTCGTCGACAAAGATGTAACCCGGGTAGCCGGCACCGGGATGCCAGGCTGGTATCGTTCCGATGTTCTTGGCGTAGACGCGCACGTAGCGGGCGGAACAGTCGACCGGAAGTTCGGCGTCCCAGATACGTACGGTGTAATCCGTTTCAGCGACCGTGTTGTCCAGCCGCCCGACCTGCGTGAAATGTTCCCCGTCGGAGGAGACGGAAAACGCGACATACTGCGGCATCCAAATCCAGGAGCGGGCGTCCTGGCAGAAGCCGGCCCCGATAACGCGCAGCGGACGGACCTGCTGCAAATCCAGGATGGCCTCGAAGTCCGTATCCTGATACCCTTGCCACCCGCCGGTCCGCCAGTTCAGGTTCCCGCGGGTAGCGTCAATCAGCCCCTCATCTCCACCGGCATTGTACTGACGGCTGTAGCGGGACAGAATCCGCACGGTCCGGTCTTTCTGGACCTGGCGCACATGACAACGGGTCACGAAACTGCGCCTGTCGCCGGACTCCGCCCAGGCGGTCATGTCGCAGGCCTCATACACCGTGAAGGGGCCTTCGTAACGGACCGGGTCGCCGCCGGCCACGGTGTAATACAGGGTCCCTTCCCCGGACAGGGACACGGTCAGCGAGTCGGTAAACAGGTCGTTCTCCATCTCGAACGCCGGATTCGGCAGAAGGGTCCCGGCCCCGCCCGCAGCATTTACCCCCGAAGCCGCTCCGTCCATAACATTCGCGCCCGGAACCAGACCGGCCCCCGGGCAGAGCGGATAGCGGTCCAGGGCAGACAGCACGTACCAAGCGCTCATCTGGCCGCAGTCGTCGTTGCCGCAGAGACCGTCCGGAGCGGAAGAATATAGGGTCTCCAGAATCTGTTCCACGCGCTGGCGACGCTTTTCCGGCCGGCCGATGACATCATACAACCAGACGATATGGTGGCTGGGCTCATTCCCGTGGGCATACTGCCCGATGCAGCCGGTGATGTCCGCCTGATGCCGGCCCGTATTGCCCTCGGGTCCCTCGAACAACGCGTCCAGACGAGCCTCGAAAGCCTCGGGGCCACCCAAGGCCGCTATCAGACCGGGCACATCGTGGGGCACAAAGAAACTGTACTGCCAGGCGTTCGCCTCGGTGTAGTGGTTGTTCACCTCGCGGGGGTCGAAAGGACTGTACCAGCGGCCGTTCAGCCGGGCGCGCATGAAACGCGTCTGCGGGTCCTGGACATTCCGCCAGTATTGCGACGAAGTCATAAAATACTGATAGTCATCCATTTTTCCAAGGTAATAGGCCACCTGGGCCACGCACCAGTCGTCGTAGGCATATTCCAGGGTCTTGGACACGCTCTCGTGCTCGTCGTCGGCCAGGACCAGGCCGTTGCGCCGGAAACTGTCCAGCCCGAATTCCGACGTCAGGGCGGAAGCCTTCATGGCCTCGTACGCTTTCTCCACATCAAAGCCCGTAATCCCGCGGGCGATGGCATCGGCGATGATTGGGGCGCTGTTATAGCCTATCATACAATTGGTTTCCCAGCCGGACAACTCCCAGACCGGCAGTTTTCCCGCCTCCTCGTACACCGAAATCATGGTGCGGATGAAGTCGACCGTCCGCTCCGGCTCCAGCTCCGCCAGCAGCGGATGCTCGCCGCGGAAGGTATCCCAAGTGGAAAACACCGTATAGCGCTCCCAGCCTTCCGCCCGGTGGACCTGCCCGTCCATTCCGCGGTACTCCCCATTGGCGTCCGAATACAGGGAAGGATGGATGGCCGTATGGTAAAGTGCTGTGTAAAAACGCGTTTTATGTTCCTTGTCGGGATAGGGACAGGCCAGTTTGGACAAGTACGCATCCCAGGCCCGGCCGGTGGCGCGCCGGAGCGAAGCGAGACTGCGCGGCTCGTCGGCATACAGGTTGTCGCGGGCGTTTTCCCAGGAAACGG
Source organism: uncultured Bacteroidia bacterium (assembly GCA_902796555.1). Lineage (GTDB taxonomy): Bacteria > Bacteroidota > Bacteroidia > Bacteroidales > UBA932 > Cryptobacteroides. The sequence continues at coordinate 16,086 of CADBPR010000021.1, read as the reverse complement.
AAGAAATGGCCGCCCGCAGGGTCACGCGGCGGCTGCGGAAAGTCAGCGTCGTTTTCCGCCCTTCCCGCCGGACGGACAGGGGGGCTTCGGAAAGTTCGATATAAAAATGGACTTGCTGGCCCCGGGCCCAGCTGGACGAAATCCGGTATCCCTGGCAATGGTTGCCCTCCACGACCAGTTCGGCGGCATCCACCCGGTCGCGGTGGTCCAGGTCCAGGGTCAGTTCGGCGGGAACGCCTCGGTCGAAGGTATATTCATGCAGCGCGCTGCGTCGGCCGGCCGCCAGGCGGACCTGCACCTGGGTATCTTCCAGATAGACTTCATAATAGCCCGGAGCCGCCTGTTCCCGGCCGTGGGAAAAACGGGACGGTCTGCCGCCCGGGGTGACCAGGATATCGCACCAGTCGTCGCAACCCGTTCCGCTGAGATGCGTATGCGAAAAACCGTAGATGACGCTGTCAGCGTAATGGTAGCCGCTGCACCCGTCCCAATCTCCGGCCAGCGGCCGGGTGTCGGGCGAAAGCTGGATCATGCCGAAGGGATAGACGGCGCCGGGAAAGGTATGGCCGAACCCGTCCGTGCCCACGAAGGGGTTCACGAAGGGAAGAAGCGAAACGAGAAGACTGATGAGCGTCATTTTCTGCCAGCGAAAAGAGGGATGTTCAGGAAGAATCCTGGATAACTAACTGCGGAAAAGCTGTTTGACCAGCGCGGGGATATCCGCCACTTTGACGACCTGGATGCCTTCGGTTTTCGGAACGGTGGCGTAGGAGGAGATGTAGATTTTGGTAAAGCCCAGCCGGGCGGCTTCCGTCACGCGGCGGTCGGCCTGGCTCACCGGACGGATTTCGCCGCTCAGGCCCACCTCGCCGGCGAAGCAGACATGGTGGGGTATGGCGAAATCGAAGTTGGACGACAGCACGGCACTGACCACGGCCAGGTCACAGGCCGGATCGGTAATCCGCAGCCCGCCGGCCATATTCAGGAAAACGTCTTTCATGTTCAGTTTGAAACCGGCCCGCTTCTCCAGCACCGCCAGCAGCATATTCAGCCGCCGTACGTCAAAGCCGGTCGCAGAACGCTGCGCGGTCCCGTACGCCGCCGTGCTGACCAGGGCCTGCACTTCGAAAAGGAAGGGCCGGACACCGTCCAGGGTGGCCGCGATGGCCGTGCCGCTGAGGTGCTCGTCATGCATGGGCATCAGCATCTCGGACGGATTGGTCACTTCGCGCAGACCGGTACCGGTCATTTCAAAAACGGCCAGCTCCGCCGTAGAACCGAAACGGTTCTTGATGCTGCGCAGAATCCGGTAGGGGCCTTTGTCGTCGCCTTCAAACTGCAGCACGACATCCACGATATGCTCCAGAATCTTCGGGCCGGCGATATAGCCGTCCTTCGTGATATGGCCAATCAGCAGCACCGGCACACCGGTGGATTTGGCATAGTACAGCAGCTGCGAAGCCACTTCCTTGATCTGGGTCACGCTGCCGGCGGAGGAATCGACGTGTTCCGAGAACATGGTCTGGACCGAGTCCACTATCATCAGGCCGGGTTGCATGGCATGGGCTTCTTCCAGGATTGTTTCCATCTGCGTCTCGCTGAGGATGAAGCAGTTGCTGAGGTCTCCGCCCAGCCGTTCCGCCCGCATCTTGACCTGCCGGGGGCTTTCCTCACCGGAAACATAAAGGGTCTTGATATCGGGACAGCCCAGGGGAAGCTGAAGGGACAGGGTCGATTTTCCGATGCCCGGTTCGCCGCCCAGCAGGACCAGGGACCCTTCCACGAGGCCGCCGCCCAGCAGACGGTCCACTTCGCCGTTGTGCAGGGAAATGCGGTGCTCCTGGGCGGAGCCGATTTCGCGCAGCTGCTGGGGTTTATGACCGCGGGCAGCAGGCTGACGGGCGGGTTTCCCGGTCGCAACGGTTTGTTCCACCATGGTATTCCATTCGCCGCAGGCCGGGCAGCGCCCGAGCCATTTCGGACTTTCATTTCCGCAGGAAGTGCAGAACCAGACTGATTTCTCTTTTGCCATCTTTCATTCTTGTTTCGGGGTCACGCCGTTCTGAGCAGGTGACGGGCCGTTTCGGGGTCATGCGGGCCGGGTCATGCCGGTTTTCGGCACAGCGGCGGCCGTTTCTTTGGCAAGTTACGCAAAAATTCGTAATATTGTATCCGCAAACATACAAGCCGCATGAAAAAGATTTGTACCGCCCTGCTCCTGCTGGCCTGTCTGGCCGCCGGAGCCAAGCAGAAACCCTACGCCGTCGTAAACGTGTCCACCGCCTATCTCCGCGCCTTGCCGGATTATGAATCCCCCCTGGAAACCCAGGCGCTGATGGGGACCGTCATGGAGGTTCTGGACAGCAGCAGTTACTGGCTGAGAGTCAAGATGTTGGAGCCGGAATATACCGCTTGGGTCAACCGTCTGCAGGTAACGCGCATGGACCAGCGGGAACTGCGGGAGTACCAGCGGCTGGAGAAGGTTTTCTGCGGACCGCGTTACGCCACGGTCTATACGGAAGCCTCCGAAAAGAGCCCTGTCATCTGCGACCTGGTGCGCGGCGACATGCTGGTGTTGGTGCGCGGCCGTCTGGCAGCCCGCAAACACGGATTCCGCCGCGTGGCCCTTCCGTCGGGGCAGTTCGGCTGGGTGAAAAACTGCGCCCTGCTGGAGCTGAAAGACCTCCAGGGTACGGCGCAAAGCATTGTGGATGAGGCGCTTTCTTATCTGGGCACGCCCTATCTCTGGGGCGGCAGTTCGGTCAAAGGTTTTGACTGCAGCGGACTGGTCCGGCAATGTTTCCTGATGGCCGGGTACCTGCTGCCGCGCAATGCCAGCGAGCAGGTACGCTGCGGAGACGCGATTGATGTCAGAGGGGTCCTGAGCGGCGATTTCAGTACCCTGCAGCCGGGCGACCTGCTGTTTTTCGGCAATGCGCAGACCGGCCGGGTGAGCCACGTGGCCATCTATGCCGGCGACGGACACATCGTTCATTCTTCCATGGTCGTCCGGTACAATTCCCTGCTGAACGGGGCGCCGGACTATTACGAGAACGCCTGGCGCCTGCTTTATGGCCGCCGCATCCTGGTGGACCACCCCGAGATGAAGGGTATCGGGCTGGTGGAATCCGTATATTCCGACAGATAAATGTAAATTAACCATTGATATGCTACGTATAATACTACTGACGGTATCCGCCCTGATTGGAGCCGTCGCTTGCTCCTCCCATTCAACCTGCACCATTATCGGTTCTGTCAGCCCGCAACCGGACAGCGTATGTCTGGTCGATAACGCCGGCAAGCGGCTGGATGCCGCAGCTGTTCAGGACGGTTCCTTCACCCTGACCTGCGAGATGAATTCCCGCTCGGGCGTCTCCGTCATCACCGGACCGAACAGCGACCCCGTCAACCTGGTTCCGGACAGCAAGGAAATCAACGTAACGATAAAAGACGGCACCGTCAGCGTAAGCGGCAGCCCGCTTTCGGAGGAACTTCAGGCACTCCAGCAATGGATGATGAATCATTTTATGCGCTACAACACCCAGGCGATGTCGCTGATGGAGAGCGGAGATGCAGCAAGCGGCGAAGCCCTCATGGAAGAGATGCACAAAACCATGACCGAGCATTGCAAAGAGGTGTATCTGAAGCATTTGCAGGACCCCGTAGGTCTGCAGGCCATGTCCATACTTGCCTTCGACGCCTCCGATGAAGAGTTCCTGCGTTTATATGAACAGGGCGGGGAGTGCATCCGCGAGGATGCCATGATTGCCGGCCGGTACGAGTCCCTTACGGCGAGCAAAAGGACGGTCATCCAATTGAATCCCGCCGGGGACGGTTTTATCGAAACCAAGGGGAATCTGTCTGATTTTATCGGTCACGGAAACTATGTGCTGGTGGATTTCTGGGCCTCCTGGTGCGGCCCTTGCCGGAAAGAGACGCCGTTTGTCGTCAAAGCCTACAACGACTATAAGGACAACGGCCTTGTCGTTCTGGGAATTCCCGTCCGGGATAAACTGGAAGCGACAAAAGAAGCCATGAAAGAGCTGGGAATCCATTACCCGCAGTTACTGGATCCCGAGACCACCCTGGCGCAGGAATATGGTGTGACCGGCATTCCGCATCTGTTCCTTTTCGGCCCCGACGGGAAAGTTCTCCAGGACGGTATGCGGGGCGATGGAATCGATGCAGCCTTGAAACCGGTATTCCAAAAATAATTACTATCTTTGCAGCCGAAACTTAAAGTAAAAAGATATGAACCTTAGAGATTTCAAGAAAGACGTCGACTATTTCGTTGGCGAATTCGTGGAGGATTGCTCCTTGTTCGTGGCCATCAACCCTGCCAAGGCGACCGATGAGGTGGCCGATGTAATCGAGGAGGCTATCGACCTCTACAACGATTTGAAAGACAAAGCCAACGCCAAGGTCGAGGGAAAGAAGGGGGCTTATTTTGCCGGCCTTCGCAAAGAGATGTTCGAGAAGGTGGATGCCCTGTATGAGAAACTCAGCAGCATCGTCGCCGCCCAGAAGAAGTAACAATTACCCGATATTGATAAAATGACAAGCCGGCCCTCCGCAAGAGCCGGCTTGTTTTGTAAACGTTGACGCCGTAAAAAACAATAAATGTCGCAGTCTACTGCTCCTCAGGAATGCGGAAGCTGCGGCGGAAATATTTTACGTTGAGGAGCTTTCTGAAAATCCACGGCTCCAGCGTATAGGTAATCGCAATCGTCGTGACCATCCCGATGAGGGTACTGGTACCGATGGAGCGGATAGCGGGGTGCTGCGCGAAAATCAGCGAGCAGACTACGATAATCAGCACCAGGGCCGAGAAGAAGATGGCCGTCTTGTGGAAGGCCAGCATGGACTTGTCGCCGTTGCGCGCCTCGTTCAGCAGCCCCTCCATCACAAAGATGCTGTAATCCACGCCGATACCGAAAATAAAGGTGGAAATGACGATATTGATCAGATTGAACTGAATCCCCAGCAGGGCCATCATGCCTTCCACGACATACCAGCTCAGGGCCATCGGCATAAAGGCAATCAGGGCAATCCAGAGATTGCGGAAAGAAATCAGCAGAATCAGGAATACGAAAATCGAGGAAATCAGCAGGGCCACGTTGAAATCTTCATGGACCACTTCCACGATATCCCGGCAGTACCAGAACGGATCCAGCACGATGGTGTGCGGCAGGGCGGTCAGGGCCCGGTTGGCGGCATCCTGCTCAGTCTTAATCAGATAGACCGGCGTAAAGGACATGAACTGGCCGTCCTCCCCTTCTTCCAGGAAATTGGAAAGGATGCTGTCCGGGATAACGCCCGATTCGTACAGGGATTCGGGCTGATAGTCCTTCTCCAGCAGGGCACGGAAAGGTGCAAAGGTCTTGGGATGCAGACCGTTGGCCAGGGCGGCCGCACCGATTCGGGCCATGGTGGTATTGACCCGCTCCGGGGTCCAGTAGGCGTTCCAGGCGGCAATCCGCGCCTCCTGCTCGGGAACGGTGCAGTACAGTTTCTGGAACGACAGGGAATAGTCATGGATATCGTGCGTCTCCATCAGGGAATCCAGCACCGGCTGCATCCGGCGGGCGGCAAGAATGGCTTCATCGGCCGTCGGGGCCAGCGAAGCGAAATAGTGTTCATAGTTGCCGCCATGGTTCTTGTCCTGGTACAGATGGATGCTGCGGGCGATATTGGGATGAATGTAATCCAGGTTGCGCAGGTCGTTGTCGAACTGTACACGGGGCGAAAAGAAGATGCCCACGGCAACGAAAACGGCCACCAGAATCAGAATCCAGGGTTTGCGGTCGAAGGGATATTCGCTGACGGAGTCAATCAGCCGGAAGGCCTGCTTGTTATAGGAACGTTTGCGCGGCTGCAGGAAATGCGGCAGGAAAACCAGGGCGAAGAGGGTGCTGCCAATGAGGGCGAAGGTGGCGAAAAGACCGAAGTCCTTGAGCAGTTCGCTCTCGGTGAACAACAGGCCCAGGAAGGCGCCGACGGTGGTCAGACAGCCCAGGAAAACCGGCGTGGACTCGTCCCGCAGCACGGCCGAGGGCGATTGCACATAGTTGAAATGAATCGTGATGTGCATACAGTAACTGAGCCCCACGCCCAGGATGACCGCGCTGATGGCCAGGGCCATCAGGGACATGCCGCCTTTGAGCCAGAACATACAGGCCAGGGCGAAGACGGCACCGTAAATAATCGGAACGATATTCTGCCACAGGATGGTCCCGCTCTTGAAGAAGACCAGCAGAATCAAAACAATGAGAATCAAAGAGATGGTCAGCGAAACGGCCAGGTCTTTCTTGATGCGGCGGGAGTGGTTCGTACTGGCGGCCACGTTGCCGTGGAACAGGATTTCCGTCTCGGGATGGGCCTGGGTGAACGCGGCGATTTCCGACTCCAGCATCCCGACGAAACGGGTACCCGTTCCGGAATCGAGGGAGTTGAAATTCGGGGTGATAAAAGCCAGGGCCACCGTGCTGTCGGCACTGAACAAATGATTCTCGATAAACGCGAAGCGGCTGGGAGCGCCGGCATTGCCCAGCATACCCTGCCCGATGATGGGCAGCAGGCCGAGCGGGTCGGAGGTGACCATCTGGGTGATGTCGCCGGTCTCGTCGGCTTCCATCATCTTCTTATTGGCCTTCATCTGCGCCTGAATTGCCTTCGGGTCCAGGGCCTTGTCGAAAGCGGCATAACAAGCGGTATCCACGAAAGAAGGAACATGCTCCAGCGCAAAGCCCAGGGCATTGACGGTCATGTCGTCTTCCAGGCGGAACAGGGTATTCTCTATCAGGCCTGACTCGGCATCCTTTTCCAGCAACTCGTCCATGAACGTGTCCATCAGGAATGCCAGCTCATCCGGTGCCAGGGAATCGTCGACAGACGTCATCTGGACGAACATTTTATCCTTGACACGGAGGTTTTCGAAAGCAATCTCGCTTTCCTGGTTCTCCAGCGGGAAGAGCTTCAACAGATTCTCTTCATACTTCATTTGCAGGCCGAAGACCACAAACAGGATGAAGGTCAAGAACATAAGCAGGTACATCAGTACCTTGTGGTCCTTGAAAAAGCGGTATATCGGTAAAAAAATCCGGTGCATTATTCGTATTGTTACAGCCTGCAAATTTAAGCAATTTACACGACTTCTTCAACAGGGGTAATCCTTTCCGTCTTGAATTTCCTTTTTTAGCCGTTATTTTTAAGAAATCTTGCGTAATTTTGCAGAAACGGTTCGATATAATGAAGAGAAAACTCCTGTTAGCCGCCTTGCTGCTGCCCGTGCTGGCCTCGGCGCAGCCCCGTCTCCAGTCCTACCTGGACAGCCTGGTACGGACCGAGCCTTTCCGCTCCGCACAGCTGGGCGTTCTGGCCGTCCGCGTCAACGGCGACACGCTGGCCTGCCTGCATCCGTTCCAGAAAATGGAGCCGGCCTCCAATACCAAACTGATTACCACCGGCGTGGCCCTGCAGGAGCTCGGGGCCGACTACCGCTTCCGGACCGGCATCGGTTACAGCGGCACCCTGAGCGACGGAGTGCTGCATGGGGATGTCTATATCATCGGCGGGGGCGACCCGACGTTGGCCTCACGCGATTCCATCGCCAGCAGCATTGAAAGCGTATTCGCACAGTGGAAACGCCTCCTGACCCAGGCCGGCATCCGGCGGATTGAGGGGGACATCCTCGGTGACGGCCGCTGGCTGGACGGGGAAAAGGAACTCGCCTCCTGGCTCTACGAGGACATCGGCACCTATTACGGCACCGGTGCGGACGGCCTGAATTTCTACCGCAACAAGAAGGATTTCAAAGTCAGTGCAGGCGCGGCGGTCGGCGACCCGGTCCACATCCAGCCCGCCTATCCGGACACCCCGTGGATGACGTACCGTTACCAGGGCACCACCGGCAAAGCCGGCACCGGAGACCTGTTGTATCTGTTCACCAATGACCTGGCCCCTGTCGGCGAAATCCGCGGGACCTTCGCCGTGGACCGCAAGCCCAAGACGGTGGAATGCAGCAACAAGTACCCGGCCTGGACCTGCGCGCACGAATTCTATCAATACTTGAAAAACAGCGGTATGCCTGTTTCCGGATACGGTGACGTGGACGCCGGCGGACGCATCCGCAAAGACCTGTACTCCGCCAACGGAGCCCGGAACGCGGAAGCTGTTACCGTCCTGGGCAGCACGCAGTCCCCGGCCCTGCGGCGCATCGCCTATATCGTCAACCAGCGGAGCGACAACCTGTATGCCGAGGCGCTGCTGCGGGCCCTGGGACGGGAAAAGCGCGGCTCAGCCTGCTATGATTCCTGCCGGGTGGCGGAGAAGGCGGCCTTCCGAAAGCTGGGGGTCAATCCCGACTACGGGGTGGACCTGCACGACGGGAGCGGGCTGTCGCGAAAAAACACCGTGTCCCCGGATTTCTTCTGCCGCTTCCTGCGGGCGCTGATGGAAAAACCTGTGTTTGAAGACTTTGCCAACACGCTTACCCAGCCCGGGAAAGGCAGCCAGGCGGGCCGGATGCGCGGGGAGAGCCAGGAAGTCCGCGACCGTGTCTTCTACAAGAGCGGTTCGATGGAAGGCGTGCGCTGTTATACGGGTTTCATCACTCCGCGCGACGGCGGCAAGGAAGACACCATCATCTTCTCCATCATGCTCAACAGCTACAGCGGTCCCAACTGGATTGCGATGTCCCGGATTGACAAGATAATCGCCCTGCTGGCCGCAGAAAACTAAGCAATCCCTTCCGATATTCGCGGAAACTTCGTAACTTGCGGACGATTCATTTCGCCTGCTTATGAAAAGACTGTTACTTGTTTTCCTGACAATCGGGATGACCGCCTGCTTCCCGGCCCGGGACCCGGTGCCGTCAGCCAACGGCGGGGACCAGCATTCGGACGATCCGGCCCAGCCCGGCGGTGACCCTTCCGACAGCCCGTCATCCTCGGACGACCCGACCCGGCCCAAGGGGGAAATCAGCGGATGGACCTGCAAGATTTATACGCAGGACCACCTGGATTTCGTCAACGACTATGATTTCATTTTCGATGAGAAAGGTCGCGTCTGCCAGCACAACCTGCACCAGATTACCTACAATACCGACGGCAGCGTGAGCACCGACGACCACATCAAGTATATCTATCATTATACTTCCGACACGCACATCGATTTTTACAACGACTTTATTGAAGGGCACGCCCCCACCACCTCGTACGACCTGGACAGCGAGGGACGCATCATCGAGCAGTATTATTCCTGGACCGACAACCTCCTCTTCGAATATAATGCATCGGGGCAGCTGACCGCGGTCAAGAACCTGTACCAATACGAGGACGCGGAAGACGAGGAACAATACGGCGATTACGAGAAATCCACCGTGTTCGCCTGGAACACAAACGATGATATCGAAGAAGTCTACCAGTATTGGGAGAAAGACGGCGACGGTGTCCGGCGCGATACCCAGCTGGTCCGCTACGACCTGAACCTGGAGAATCCCTACTATGACAAAGTGATTGACCCGCTGCTGTGCGCCTTCAACGGGATGACCTTCTTCGGACTGACCGGCAAGAGCACCCGCCACATTCCCTACGGTATTTTCAGCCGGGAAGCAGCCGGGGACTACTACCAGAAGATTGAGCTGAAGCTGGACGCGGACCGGCGCGTGGTCGGCATGACCCGGCACCTGAACCGCTGGGGACTGTTCTCCGATTACGTGTATGAATTCCGGTATTTCACCCCGCCTGAGCCGCTGCCCGAGGAGCCTATCATTATCAATTAATTATTAATCAGATATTTAAAGGCAAAGTGAACCGGATTCTTCCGCAGGTGATTATTTTTCATTATTTTTCAGTATATAGTGAAAAATAGTAAAAATTAACCGCGTAAAGCCCCGCAAGAAAAGTTACATTTGCAAGAAAGGAACATTCGTTATCCGAACGAGACAGATGTAAACGCAAGGATGCAATCCGTTTTACTTAACCTATGATGTTGCGGGCGGCGGCTGGACTGCCGCCCTTTTTTAAATTTGGTAAAACCCCGTCATTTTCCTCAGCCGTGAGAAACTAGGTTGATGATGATGGAACAGTTGCTAAAATGATATGACGAAGAGAATCCGGCTGACAGCATTATGGGCCATCGGCATCCTGCTTGGAACGGGATGCGGACAGACCTCGTCCCCGAAAAATCCCGGCGAGGCGTGCGACAATCTGCTGGCCGATGCGCGGCGCTACGCCAAGATTCAGGAATTCGAGACCGCCACCCAGTATGCGCTCCAGGCGTATGAACTGGCGCAAGGGAACAGCGGGATGGAAGATAAACAGGCAGAAGCCTTGTGCGAACTGGCCGACCTCGACCTGATGACCTGGCGGGATGAACAAGCCTGGAACCACGCCTGCGAAGCCGAAAAAATCGCCCGCAAGAGAGGTCTGGAGACCATTCTGACTGAGGCTTTGATTCACAAAGGGAAGGTCTGCCTGTTCAGCGGCATCACGCCGGAAGAAGCGCGGGATGACGAGGCGCTGGCCTATTTCGAAGAAGCCCGCGGCATCGCCGAACGCAAGGGTACTATCGAAACCCGCGTGAACATTCTGTCCGATATCTCTCAGGTATATATCAACAAGAACCGGTTCAACAACCCCATCGACCCCGACCTGTACCGGCAGGCGGGCGATTACCTGGCCCGTGCTGAGGATTTGGGCAAACGGGGCGGCATGCTGGAACTGGATGCCAAGATTTTGCCCATCAAAATCCGTTACCTGCGCCAGGGCGGCCGGATTCAGGAGGCCATCGACTGCTGCAACCACGTCATCGCCATCACCCCGGAAAAGAACTATCTGCAGAAGGAACAGTCCTATTATCAGTTGGTTATGCTATACGGCATCCAGGGAAAGGCCCAGGAAGCCGCACGGGCCCACCAGCAGTATGTCTATGCCAACGAGCATTACATGAAGCAGAAGGCCGACAGCATGCTCCAGGAGATGGAAACCCGCTATGCGGCGAAGGCCAAGGAAAAAATGCTGGAGCAGCGCAGACAACAGATTATCCTGCTGCTGGTTGCGGTTCTCCTGCTGTTGGGGCTGGTCCTGACCGTTGTGCTGAAGAACCGGCGGATTCACCAGCAGAATGAGGCCCTCGCACAAGCCAATGACAAGAAGGACAAACTGCTCAGTTTCATTTCCCGCGACCTGACCAATCCGGTGTTCTCCCAGAATGCCCAGCAGACGGTCAAGGGATTCAGTTCCATGAGCGAAGCGGAAATCCGGAACCGCTGCACCGAACTGATGGAAGGCTCGGACAGCCTCGGCCGGGAGGTTGCCTCCTATATGCAGACCCTGCTGCAGGAGCGCAAGAAAGCCGGTTCGAAAATCGGGCTGACGGCCCGGGAACTGGAAATCGTCCGGATGAGCAGCGACGGCCTCTCCCCTGCCGACATCGCCGAGAAACTGCACATCAGCATCCACACCGTCAACAACCACAAGCAGAACATCTATGCCAAGATGGAGGTAAAAAGCAATGCCGAGATGATTCGGGCCGCCGCCGACCTGGGTTTGGTATAACGCCCTGATGGAGGCAAAGAATCAGGTTTTACGAGCGAACGCTCCTTCTTCCGCAATTTCAAGGCTGCGACGGGGCTGACCCCGTCTGAATGGAAAAAACAGTAGCACGGTCCCAGTCCTGCCAGTAGCGCAGGGCCAGTTCCCGGACATATTGCCAATAGGCAGGCGTATGGCCGTACCGGGCCACCCCCTCCCGGATATCGCTGCGGATGCGCGCCTCATAGTCCGGCTTCAAGCACAGCGTAATCTCCTGATTTCCACAACGAAAACGCGCCTCAACCCGCTTTTCCGGGTCTTCGGAAAGGGCAAAGAGGCCATGCCCGACCGTTGCGCCGGTACTGACCTGCAGGCCGTCGTTGAGACAGCTGACCGGCGGGACGCTGCCGGCGAAGGAGAGAATGGCGATATCCTCCGTCAGCCCCGCCGCTTCGAACCACTCCCGCGCCCGGAGCCCCATCTTGGCCCCCAGGGTGGAATAGATGCCCAGGTGGCCGTGGATCTCGTTGGTCAGCACCGCCAGCTTCCACTCCCGGGCACCGTACTGCGCAATACAAGTGCCGATGATGCGTTGTACATCATCGGCATATTGCGAGAGGGGTATTTCGAAACCTTGGAGCGCGCCTACCATTTCTCAATGGCCTTGAGAACCAGGTAGCCGCCCACAATCTGAATCAGCATGCCGGGCCAGCCGATGCGGATGTCCTGCAGGGCATGCATCAGGTTCAGGTCCAGGAAGAACTCGAAGACCATCCCCACCAGCTGGTAGGCCAGGACCGCCACGGCGACGGACAGGATGGAGAACGACATCTTCCGGCTGACCACCTCAACGGCCGCCACCAGGGTGAGCGACTTGATCAGGATGGCCGGCAGGGACGCCACCGGGGGCATACCGAAGAGCGCGCAGTTGACCAGCGGGGACAACACGGCCGTCAGCAGACCGACTTTCCAGCCACATTTGAAAGCACCCACCAGGGTGAAGAAATAAATCGGCAGGAAGATCAGACCGCCATTGGGAATCAGATGGCAGAGCTGGGGCACGACAATGTTGCCGCAGATAAAGGCCAATGCAGCCCAATACGTACGCAGGCTCTTGAAAGTATAACGCTCGGAAGCGAGGGATGCTGTATTCATAAATGTGTGTGTTTTAGTGTCCGGCAAAGGTACGGAAAACAAATGGAATTATCAAGCCTGCGGTGCAGGGGCCTTGCCTTTCCGCCCGAAGAACACAATCAGGGCTACCGCTGCGACCAGCAGCAGAATCCCCAGCACCGGACGGTACCAAATCCAGGCGATGGCGATGACAATCAGCGCAAGGGCCAAGGCCAGCACGAAGGTGGCGATATTGAGGCCCAGCCCCACGATGCCGGCCAGGAAAGGCAGCACCTTGAAGAGCGTCACCAGAATCTGGAAGATATTGCGCAAGCCCAGCAGAATCAGCAGGAAGCCCAGCAGACGGAGTATCCAGGCGGTCGTCTTGTTGGCGGATTTTTCCGTCTCGAACATCGCTTCCATGGAATGGGCGCCGACCGAAAGCCGCTGCAGGGAGTAGCCGTTCTTGGCCGTGAAGGGCTCGAAGGTGTCGCCCACGACGCGGGCGATGATGGAGACTTCGCCGTTATCTACCCGATAGAAGGAGACGCGGACGTCGCCCACCTGGGGAGAAGCGGGCGAAGCGCCCAGATAAACGGTGCTCCCGCTGGCATGGATGCAGTCCTTCTTGTCCCCGCCGATGGCCGCTTCCAGCTGGGCGATGACTTCCGGGGTCAGCTCCACGTTCTGGGGTACGCGGTCGTCTTTCTGTGCAATCAGTCCGGGAGAAAGCCGATAGGCGCCGAAGGCGACGTTCTTCGCCTGGGACGTCTCTTCCGGGACGGTCACGAGGACCGTATTGTCACCACGCTCGGACGGGTCGTGGAACTCCGCGGAATTCACCGGAGCGGAGACCCACTCTTTGGTGTACGTGTATGTGGTGACGGTCTCCTGGCCGCCGCCGATTTTGTCCTTGGTCTCCGTCTCGCTGTGCTCGACGACCTGATAGTACTCCACCTCACGTTCGAGGCGGATGGCATTGACACGGATGCCGAAACCGCTGTCGGTCAGCACCTCATCGGTCTTCGCCATACCGACGGCATGGATGACCTGGCCGTTCAGCTCGGGGTTGACCGTACTGATATCCGGAACATCGACGCAGGTTTTCTGCGCTTCTTTGAGCATACGGGTGGTTTTGACCGTACGACCTTCATTCCAGAAAAGAAGAACAATGCCGGCGATGAGCATCACGAAGCCCATGCCGATGCCGCCCAAACTGTTTTTGAGCCGGCTCCCGTAGGATGTGGTAGTTTTTTCAACGTATGCCATAACAGAAAAAGAAATGGGTTAAGTATTGCAAACATACTCATAATTCCGGAAATAATCAAGATTAGGCCGGTGCTTCCGTTGCAGGATTATGGAAACATCCTTATATTTGCAAGGAAAACAGATACAGAATTGTCTATGAAAAAGATTCTTACCCTGCTGGCCGGCCTGCTGATGGCCGGAGCCGCGCTGGCCCAGACCCCGGAAGAAATCGTCAACCGGATGGACGAAGTATTGGATAAACAGCCGCAGGACCGGCTGGCCATGACGATGGACCTTAAAATTCCCATTATCGGGACCATTTCGTCCCGGACCTATTCGCTGGGCGACAAATTCCGCATCGAGGGTGCGGTAAAGGATAAAACCGTCATCACCTGGATTGACGGCGACACGGAATGGACCTACGACCAGGAGAAAAACGAAGTCGTGATTAAAAAGCGGGACCCGGAGAAAACGAACGAAGCCACCGAAGGGAAAGACGACATGAAAATGTTCGAAAAAATCACGGAAGGCTACGACGTGACCCTGGAGAAAGAGACGGAAGAGGCCTGGTATTTCCTGTGCAAGAAAGCCAAGACCAACAAGAAGAAAGACGACCCCAAGAAGATGAATCTGGCCGTTCAGAAAGGCACCTTCATGCCGCTGAGCATTTCGGCCAAAATGAACGGTGTCACCATTACCATGCGTGACCTCGCCTTCGATGTAACGGAAGCCGACGTGACCTTCGATGCATCCCGGTATCCCGGCGTCACCATCAAAGACGAGCGCTAAGCCATGAAAGTCTGCCGATTCGCCGTTCTGCTGCTGACGGCCTTCCTGCTGGCGGCCTGCGTCCGGGAGCCGGTGGCCCTGCCGACCGACCCGTCGAAGGACAGCCCGTCCGCCGAACCCTCCGACTCGCCTTCCCCCGACCCGTCCGCCGATGACGGCGGGGACTGGTCAGAAGATGTCTCCGATGATATCTCTGAGGATATTTCAGCAGACTTTTCCGAAGAACCGTCCGGAGAACCGGACCTGTCGGAAGACCCCTGGGCCGACGAACGCCTCAGCGGCACGGTCATCGGCAGTGAACTGTCGGTAGACTACGATACGGGGACATCTTCCCGTACGGTCAACACGAAAGAGAACGTTTTCGACGGCGATTACGACACCTTCTTTGCCAGCTATGACCGCAGCCGCACCTGGGTGGGCCTGGACCTGGGAGAAAAACATGTCATCACCCGCATCGGGTATTCGCCCCGCGTGAGCCAGGAAGGACGGGTCCGGCTGGCGGTTATCGAAGGCGCCAACGAGCCCGACTTCCGGGATGCCCTGCCGCTGGGAATCATCCGGGAAAACGGGAAGGCGCGGACCATGAGCTATCTGGAAACGGCTTGTACGCGCGGATTCCGTTATGTGCGCTACGTCGGGCCGAACGACGCCCGCTGCAACCTCGCCGAACTGGCTTTTTACGGCAGTCCGGGGGAAGGCAGCGACGAGCGGCTCTGTCAGTTGACAAACCTGCCGACCGTCACCATCCACACGGAGGGTGCCCGGGACATCGTGTCCAAAACGGAGGAGCTGACTGCCACCGTGTCCATTATTTCCGAGGACGGGACGTCGCTGCTGACCGATGCGGAAGCGGGGGTCCGCGGCCGCGGCAATGCCAGCTGGAGCTTCCCCAAAAAGCCCTATCGCATCAAATTCGCCAAAAAACAGCAGCCCCTGGGCGCCCCGGCGAAGGCCAAAAAATGGACGCTCATCAACAACTACGGTGACAAAACCCTGATGCGGAATATCCTTGCCTTCGAAGTGAGCCGCCGAATCGGAATGGCCTATACCCCGTTCTGCACCCCTGTGGACGTGATTCTCAACGGCGAGTATCAGGGCTGCTATCAGTTCAGCGACCAGGTGGAAGCGGCCGAAGGAAGGGTCCCCGCCAAAGACGGTTACCTGATTGAAATCGACGCCTATGCTTATGACGAAGACGTGTACTTCGTCTCCAAGCAGGGGATGCCGGTCACCGTCAAGCACCCGGACAGCGACGAAATCACGCCCGAACAACTGTCTTTCATCGAGAGCTATTTCAACCGGATGGAGGAGGCGGTCTTTTCCTCCCTGTATTTCGATGCCCAGAAAGGCTACCGGCAGTTCCTGGATGTGGACAGTTTCCTGCAGGACTTCATCGTCGGGG
>CADBPR010000020.1 GCA_902796555.1 uncultured Bacteroidia bacterium | reverse complement strand
TCAAAAAGAGATTGCTAATCCATTGATTAACAATCTCTTTTTGTGGAGCATAGGAGAATCGAACTCCTGACCTTTTGAATGCCATTCAAACGCTCTACCAACTGAGCTAATACCCCATTCATTTGTGGATTGCAAAGGTAGGTATTATTTTGAAATTATCCAAGTTTTCTTCAAAAAATTTCAAAAAAAGCGCCGATGCCGTCTATTTATCGCCGCGGAGCAGGGGCTCCAGCTGCTTGAGGACCTTCTTGGAGAGAACCGGACGGTCATACCATTCGCGGATTACCTTGTTGCGATGACAGTCGGAGCCGGCCATCACGTACCAGCCTTTGTCCAGCAGCATCTCGGCCCGTTCCTGGGAGCCGGGGCCGTAATGACCGATGATGGAGGGCAGGTTCAACTGCAAGAGAACCCCCATGTCATGCAGGCGGGCATAGTCCTTCTCTTCCATGTAGCGGTAGCGCTCCGGGTGGGCCAGAATGGGCGTATAACCGAAATCCAGCATATCGCCCAGCGTCTCCCAGAGATGAAGCGGCGGAGACCAGGTGGAAGTCTCGACCAACACCCGGTTGCCGCCGTGAAGAAGCAAATCACGCTGCTCCAGCCGCTCAGCAAAAAGGGTGTCAATCATGTACTCGGAGGCCAGGTGCAGGACAATGCTCCCCCGGTACAACTTTTTCATTTCGGCAAAACGGGCCTGGAGCCCGGCGGTGGTATTGGGGACGTCCTCCATCGTGTGGGGCGTCAGCCAGAGCTCTTTCAGCCCGGCCTCCTCCAGATAAGAGAGGATTGCCAGGGAGTCTTCCTGCGTTTTGACGCCGTCGTCAACCCCCCACAGAATGTGGGAATGGTTGTCGACAGCGTCATGCAGTAACCCGCTTTCCAGCAGGGATTGTTTCTTCTGAAAAAGACCGAACATCTGCTAGCTTTCGTCGTCGGTCTCGCCGTAGCCGTAACCGTAGCCGTAGCCATAACCATATCCGTAGCCATAGCCGCCGTAACCGTAACCGCCATAACCGTAGTGACGGTTTCCGGAGGCGTCGACGCCGTTGAGGATAATGGTCATCCGGTTGTACTTGCCGCTTTCGTAGAGTTCCTGGACAGCCGGGAGGGCGCGCTTGTCGAACAGACCGGCACGCATCACGAAGATGGTGATGTCGGCACTCTTGGCAATGATACCCGTATCGGCCACGATGTCCACCGGAGGACAGTCGATGAAGATATAGTCGTAATCCTTGGCCAGCGAAGCAACCATCGCTTCGAACTTATCGGAAACGAGGAGTTCGGCAGGGTTCGGCGGCAATGCACCGACCGGCAGCAGGGACAGGTTGTCCTGAATCGGAAGGATGTAATCCCGGAAGGAACTGACCTTTCCGCTCAAGTAAGCCGCCACACCGGTGTGGTTCTCATTCAGCGCCTTGGACAGGGTCGCTTTGCGGAGGTCAAGGTCCAGGAGGAGGACTTTGGAGCCCTTCAGCGCCATCGTAGAGGCCATGTTCATGATGATGAAGGTCTTACCGGCGTTGGGGTTGAAGGACGTCACCATAATCTTGTGACAGCCTTCCGAACTGGATGTCATGATGTCGAGGTTGGTACGCAGCACGCGGAAGGCCTCGTTCATCATATCCCGCCGTCCTGCCTGGACGACAATACGGGTATTGCTGTCATTGTAACGGTTCGTACGAAGCCGTTGGAACCAGTTCCCCTTGATACCCATCTGCGGAATCTCAGCCAGGAACGGCGTATCCAATTTGCTGATATCGGAGCGGCTGCCCACCTTCGTATTCATCTGGTTCATCAGGAAGAACACCGCGAAAGGAATACCCAGACCCAGAACGAGGGCCACAAGCAGAATCATGTTCATCCGGGGGGCTACCGGGGCGGAACCGCCGTTCGGTTCCATGATGACACGGGTATTGCCCACGTTCACCAGGGCCGCTATTTCGTTCTCTTCACGCTTCTGGAGCAAGTAGATATAGAGCTGTTCCTTCACTTTCTGCTGACGCTCGATGGACAGCAGGTGGAGTTCCTGACCGGAGGCGGAAGCAATCTTGCGGAGCACGTCGTTCTCCTGCTTCTCAATCTGGTTCGCCTGAATCTGCAGGGTGGTAATCAAGTTGTCGATGGACCGCTTGATGGCGATGCGCAGTTGGTCAATCGTCGCCGTCATCTGCCGGACGAGCGGGTTGTCCGAACTACTCTGGGTAATCAGATTGTTGCGTTCAATCAAACTGTTGTTATACGTTGTAATCTGCGTGCCGATGCCAGCATCCTGCAGGCCGATATTGGCCGGAATCAGGTCGTTACTGCGGGACGGGTCCACCAGATAATCGCGGATGTATTTCGCGGTTTGCAACTGGTTGTTCACCTCGAAGAACTTGTTGGCATACTGGGTGGATTCCTGCAGATAAGCATTGGAGACCGCGGCGATATCCGTAATCTTGTTCTGCTCCTTGTACTGGCGCAGGTCCTGCTCCACGCCGCCGAGTTCCTTCTGGATAACGTCCAGACGCTCGTTGATGAACTTCGTCGTGTTCTCGGCCGCCTTGTTCTTGTTGCGGATCCACTCGGTGTTGTAGACGTCAATCAGCGTATTGATAATCTTCTCGGCACGGGCCGGGAAACGGTCGGTCAGGGTCAGCACCACCACGGAGGACTGCTTGTCGGACAGGGAAGCGTCCAGACTGCGGTCATAAGCCTTGGCCATGGCCATGGAATTGGACCAGGAGATGCGGATGTCCTTTTCCCATTTTTCAATCTGCAGGGTCGGGAACAGGGCGAAGGTACCCAGCTCGGCAACGGACAGGGTATCGGTCAGATGACCGGTATATTTTACTTTCCGGCCCAGTTCCTGGTTGCCGACGCGGACGTCTTTGATTTCGAAAGCGTCCGGACCGGTCTTATGCAGGGTAAAGGCGAAATAATCGCGGGGATTGCCGCCCATCAGCACCATCTCGACCGGCGAATTGGTGAAGAGTTCGCGGCTGCGGAGGAACTGGTATTCGACGTAACGCGTCTCATATCCCAGCCGCTCCACGACCTTCTGCATGAGGTCGGGAGAGGTAAAGGCCTGCAGTTCATTGTAAACATTGTTGCCGCTGTTGTAGCGGTAACGGGACATATTGGAGGCGAAGGACGCCAAGTCCCGCATGGTCGAATTCTCAGCGCTTTCGTCCACGATGACTTTGGCGGAACGGCTGAAGGTCTTCGGGGTACGATACCAATAGAAAAGCGCGATAAACAGGCATAGGGCAACAGAGATGATATACCAAATCCGGTTGTTCCAGAAAATGGCCCAGATATCTGCCAACTGCAGCGAATTCTCTTCTTCGGGATTGCTGTTCCAGGTTGCCCGCCGGGTGTTGAAATTCTCTTCCATAGACGTCGTTTATTTGGTCTTGCTGATGATGGTCGCCACAAGGTTGGCCGTGCTCACGAGCACGGAACCGATGGACACCCAGAAGCTGACCGAACGGAAATTGTTTTCATTGATAGTGGACTGGCCGGCGCGAACCTTGTTCGGCTCGACATAGACCACGTCGTTCTGCTGGAGGTAATAGGCCTCTTCATTGACCAGGACATCGGAGTCGCGGAGGTCCAGGACGAACACCTTGCGCATCCCGTTCTGCTCGCGGGAGACCCGCACGCAGTCACGCTTGCCGAAAATCGTCAGGTCGCCGGCCAGGGAAAGGGCTTCGAAGATGTTAATACGGTCACCGGAGATGGTATAGGTGCCGGGGCGGGCCACTTCACCCAGTACGGAAATCTTGAAATTGAGGAACTCCACGATGACGACGGCGTCTTTCAGCAGACCGCGTCCGTCCAGTTCCTGCTTGATTTTACTGGCCACTTCCCAGCGGTTCAGCCCGGCCACTTTCACCTTGCCCAGTACCGGGAAATCGATGGTGCCGTCCGTGTTGACGGAATAGCCCATCAGGCGCTGATAACCGCCGTTAAGCCCGGTTTCGGAACCGGCCTGATAGGAAACGTTCACCAGGTTGAACTGGGCGGCCAGTTTGGGATCGCGTCCGGAGACGACGATGGAAATCATATCCTTGGGCTGCACCTTGATACCTTCCGAGGTATTCAGGGCCATGACCGTATCGCGCTGGATATCCTGCAGATAATTGATATTCTTGTAGGTCTGGCTGCTGCAAGAGCAGAGCGCAGCGACCAGGGCCAGCAGTGCGACGAATCTAAATTTCTTCATACTTGTCTTTTTTGCTGCTTCCGTAAGCGGAAGACATAATCTATCAGTTTGCAAAAATACGCCTAAAATTTCACTTTCCCAAATGAAAATGATTAACTTTGCAAGGAAAAACGACGCCTAAACCTATTTTTTGTAAAAATGAATCCGGAAAGACCGACGATTTTCTTATTTACCGACGGGGCGGCCAGCGGCAATCCCGGTCCGGGCGGTTACGGCGTCGTATTGCGCTGCGCCGGCCACGAAAAGGAACTCAGCGGCGGCTTCGCCTGCACCACCAACAACCGGATGGAGCTGCTCGCCGTCATCGAGGGTCTGTCCGCCATCCGCTGGGAGCAGGCCGTCGTGGAGGTCTGGAGCGATTCCACCTACGTGGTGAAGGCGATTAACGAGGGCTGGCTGCTCAACTGGGAACGGAAGGGTTTCAACAAGGTCAAGAACGTCGACCTCTGGCAGCGTTTCCTCCCCCTGTGGCGCCGGCACAGGGTTACCTTCCATTGGGTGAAGGGCCATGCCGGGCATCCCGAAAACGAGCGCTGCGACCGCCTGGCCGTGGCGGCCTACCACCAGGCGGAACTGCCCGAAGACAAGGGTTACATGGATAGTACAACTACACTTTTGGATATATGATCAACAACAAACTGGTTGTCGGCATCTCCCAAGGAGACGGCAACGGAATCGGATACGAAGTCATCATCAAATCGCTGGCCGACGCGCGGATTCTGGACGGATTCACCCCGGTCATCTACGGGTCCTCCAAGATTTTCGGTTTCTACCGGAAACAGCTGCACAACATCGAGCAGCTGGACACCTATGTAATCAACTCCGCCAAGGACGCGAAGGCCCGGAAAATCAACATCGTCAACTGCCTGCCGGAAACGGTCTACGTAGAGCCGGGACAGTCCACGCCGGAGGCGGCCAAATCCGCCATGACGGCCCTCGAACGGGCCGTGGAAGACCTCAAAGAAGGACTGATTGACGTCTTGGTGACCGCCCCCATCAACAAGCGCGCGATGGACAAGGAGGGCTTCGGCTATACCGGCCACACGGAGTACCTGCAGAACAAGTTCGGGGTGAAGGATGTCGCCATGATTATGGTCAGCGACCGCATCAAGGTCGGTGTGGTGACGGGCCATATTCCCCTGAAGGACGTGCCCGCCAGCATCACGGTGGAGAAAATCCTCGGCAAGCTGCGGCTGATGAACCAGTCCCTCAAACAGGATTTCGGCGTGGACCGGCCCACCATCGCCGTACTCGGCCTGAATCCTCACTGCGGGGACGGCGGTCTGCTTGGTGACGAGGAACAGCGCATCATCCTGCCGGCTGTCGAAGCGGCCCAGGCGGAAGGCATCCTCGCCTACGGTCCCTACTCCCCCGACGGGTATTTCGGCCTGGGGCACTATTCCCGATACGACGCCACGCTGGCCATGTACCACGACCAAGGCCTGGCGCCGTTCAAGGCGCTTTCCTTCGAGGACGGCGTCAACTACACAGCCGGACTCCCCTACGTCCGTACGTCACCGGACCACGGTACCGCCTACGATATGGCCGGCCGCGACGTCGCGGACCCGCGCTCGATGATGAGCGCCATTTTCCGGGCCATCGATATCTACAAGAGCCGGGCGGCCTATGCACGGCTGCAGGAAGGAAAGATGAAGGAAAAGAACCAGGAGCCCGAAGAAAAGGGTTCTAGGAGGCCTCAGATAGTCTGAGGACCGCATCACAATAATCAGCGATTTTCTCACGGTGGGTAATGAAGACCATGGTCTTCCCGGGACAGCCCGCCGTGAGATTTTTCATCAGCCGGGATTCGGTTTCAGGGTCCAGGGAAGAGCTGAATTCGTCCAGCAGCAGGACGGAACCCGGGCGCAGCAGCCCGCGGGCAATGGCGATACGCTGGGCCTGCCCCTCGCTCAGTCCGGCACCCCCTTCCCCGCAGACGGTATCCAGGCCCTTGTCCAGGGTCCGGACAAAACCGGCGGCGGCACAGTCCAAAGCCTGCCACATCGCCTCATCCGAGGCATCCGGATCGCCCAGGAGCAGGTTGTCACGGATGGTCCCGCTGAAAAGGGAATTGCCCTGCGGGACATAGACCAGGTTGACGCGGGAACGGGCGGAAACCGGAACCCGCTGCTGCCCGTCATAAAGACAGACGGTGCCGGAAAGGGGCTTCAACAGAGACAGGACCAACCGGATCATCGTGCTCTTCCCCACCCCGGTTTCGCCCAGCACGGCAGTCCGGGAGCCGGGACGGAAATCATAGCTGAAGTCATCCAGGACATTGCGGGTGCCGTCCGGATAACGGAACGTAACCTGGTCGAAGGCAATCCCGGCAGGTGCGGAAAGGCGAATCGGCTCCCCTTCCTCTTCTTTCGGGGCATCCTCCAGTTCGGCAAGCCGGTCGATGGAAGCCGTGGCATAGACAAAGCCCGGAATCTGGCGTGTCAAGCGGACAGACGGGCCCTGGACCTGACCGACCAGCTGGAGGAAAGCCGTCAGGACACCGAAGGTGACCGTCCCCTCATAAATGCCGAAAACACCCCAGAACAGCGCGGCCAGATAGCCGGCGCCGAAGGCCAGGGACACGGTGGTCCGGGCGAAAACATTGATGTTGGTCCGGCGGACGACCTGCCGGTATTCATCTGTCTGCAACTGGGACAGGTAATCCTGCGCATAATCTTCCCGTTCCAGGGACTGGAGCAGCGTCTTGTGCTGCAGGCTTTCCTGGATATGGCTCTGGACCCGGCTTTCGTTCTCCCGGATATCCCGGGTCAAGGTCCGGACCTTCCGGAAAAACACCTTGCTGAAAGCCAGGAAGAAAGGGGTTATCAACAGCAGTACCAGGGCCAGCCGGGCATCCATCGTCGCCAGGAAAATCACGGCGGCCACCAGCTGAACCAGCGTCGTCACGAAGGACGGCAGTTCCTGGCAAATGACGCGTGTCACCTGGTCGGCATCGGAGAAAAGCCGGTTCAGGGTGTCCCCGGAATGCATTTTCTCCTTTCCCTGCCATTGAGACTGCAGCAGGCTGGAGAAGAGACGCTGCCGCAGGATGAAATTCATCCGGGAGAACGTCAGGTTTTCCAGCCGGGAGGAATAGGCGTTGACGGCCAGACGCAGCAGCATGACCACGACCAGCAGCCCTGCATTGAACAACAGCGAATCATAGCCCTCCACCTGCAGCGAGCCCGTGGCGATGTCCACCAGCGTCTTGGACAGCCAGATGAAATACAGGTTCAGACCGATGCTGACGCATCCCGCCAGGACGTTCAGGACAATCGGTACACGGGCTCCGGCGGAACTTTGCCAGAGCCATCTCAGATATTTCCCGACCGACTTCACTCCACCAGGCCCATTTCGGACCATTTGTCGAGCAGGGCGGCTGCGTCACGGGCGGCGACGTCTTCGGCCACTTCGTAACGCTCCAGCAGGAGGTCCTTCAAGGTGTCGGCATCAAATTCCTTCCCCTCAACGGCAGCCCACAGATAGGCGGCCGTCTCATTCAGGCTGACCAGTTTGGAAAAATTCACCTGGTCGAGGCCTTCACCCGAAACCACATGCTCCCCGCAGATGGTGCGAAGCACAAATCCTTTCTTGATTTTCATATCTTCGTTTTCGTTTGATGATTCGGTTTTGTTTCAGGAAGCGGTCTTCCGGCGGGCGGAAAAATGCGCCTTGAACCAGCCGGCCCGCTGTTCAAACAGGAGCCACCAGTTCCACGGCAGCAGCTTGTACAAAGCCAGCAGCCACCGGCGCGCCGGCAGATACTTTTTCCACACGGCCGCCCGACGCAGCTCACGGGGGCTGCGGGGGTCAATGTCCTTTTTCCCGCCGCGCACGATACGGATGGCCCGCCCGTAGATATCCCCGACCGGGCAGTGTTCCCGGCCGCGGTATACCCCGTCGCCCATCATCTCCGCCACCCCGTCCCGGATGTGCTGCAGACGGTGCATCACATAGCGGTCGCCCACATGGAAAAGCACGATGTCCCCCGGCTCGTAACAGGCGGCGGCTTCCAGTTCCACCAAGTCGCGTCCCCCCCGGATGAAGGGGAGCATGCTGTAGCCTTTCACCGGGATAATCACCCGCTGACCGGCACGAAGCATCGCCACCACCCGTTCGAAGAACACGTCATTGTTCAGAACCAGCTTTTCCATGACGCAAATTTAAACAATTTTATTCTTTGCACCAACGGTCCAGCCAGTCGAAGTACGTCCGGTGCCAGAACAGGGCATTCTGCGGCTGGAGAATCCAATGGTTCTCCTCCGGGAACACCACCAGTTTGGCCGGCACGCCCATCATCCGGGCCGCATTGAAGGCCGCCATGCCCTGGTCGTAAGGAATCCGGAAATCCATACCGCCGTGGATGCAGAGGATGGGGGTATGCCACTTCGTCACATTGGCCGCCGGAGAATTCGCATAATGCCGGCGGGCCTTGGGCAGATTGCTCCACGGAGAGCCACCCTGCCGCATGCCGCCGAAGGTGACGCCGTCTCCGGCCGGTCCCGTCTCACCCGGGGTATAGGCATACTCCTGCAGACCGCCGTTGTCCCAGTTCGGGAACCACATCTCCTCCGTTTCATAATACATGTATGTCTCATCAAAGATACCGGCATGGGCGATGAAGCAGTCGAAGGTATCCTCATGTATACCAGCCATATAGTAGACGGAATAGCCGCCGTAACTGGCGCCGCATGCGGCCAGTTTGCCGATATACGGCTCCGCCTTGATCATCCGGGCCGCACTGAGGTAATCCTGCATATTGAGTCCCGGATAGTCGCCGGAAATCTGTTCGCACCACTCCTGGCCGAAAGCGGTGGTACCGCGCCGGTTGGGCAGGACCACCACATAGCCCTGGGCCGCCATCAGCCGGTAGTTCCACCGGTAGGACCAGCCCTGGCTCAACGTACCCTGGGGACCGCCCAGCAGGATTTCGATGGCCGGATAGCGGCGGGAAGCGTCGAATTCAGGCGGGAAGACCACCCAGGTAGCCATCTGCTTGCCGTCTACGGTCGGGACCTGCCGCAGTTCATACCGGCAGGGTTTGAGTTGCGACAGGATGGGGCCGTTCTCATCGGTAATGCGGCTTTCTTCTCCGGTCTTCAGGTCGACGGAGACCAGTTCCGTCGGGAAATCCATGCTGCAATAGGTCGCCAGCAGCTTGCCGTCGAGCACGGCGAACGGGGACCCGTAGTCATACCATTGGCCCACCTTGGTGACGCAGCGCGGAGAACCGGTGACAAAGCAGCCTTCGACTCTTTGAGGCCCCACCTCGGCGGCCGGAATCTGGAAGATACCCTGTACCGCCTTGTCGTATAATGCGTTGAAATAGATATACTTGCTGTCCGGACTCCACACCGGGCCCGCCACATTGAACGGGAAATCTTCCAGGGTACGGACAGCGGCGACGGCGGGATTGGCGCTCTGCCCTTCCCCTTCTTCCGCAAAATGAAGCGTGGCGATTTTGAGCTTCGTCTGGTCTGCCTCATAACCGTCCCGGGCCATGCTGACCCAGGCAATCTCCTGGCCGTCCGGGCTCCATACGGGGTCAGTATCGTATCCCCCGCCCCGGCTGATCTGGGAAGTCTCGCCGGTTAGGATATTGTACAGGTAAATATCCGTATCGGTGGAGAAAGCATATTCTTTCCCCGCCTTTTTCTTGCAGGAATAGGCGATATAGCGGCCGTCGGGTGACCAACTGAGCTGTTCCGTTCCGCCGAAGGGCTCAATGGGCAGTTCATACGGGACCTCCGGTCCGCCCAGGATGTCCAGGGCGTTTTCTTCCGTGAAACAAGCGTCCCGCCGGAAAGGAACGACGTAGGTGTGCGGGATTTCCGTCACCCAATGGTCCCAGTGCCGGTACATCAGGTCTTCGGTCACATAAGCCTGCGCCTTGTCCAGGGCCGGGTCGCTGTCGGACGGGCCGGTCACCGGGCCCGGAACCGTGCTGACATACATCAGCTGGCTGCCGTCCGGAGACAGGCTGAACGCGCTGATTCCCCGTTCTATATTACTGATTTTCACACCTTTTCCGAGCTTCCCCTTCTCAAACGGGGCCACCCAAATCTGTCCGCCTTTGATGTAGGCAATCGTGTTGTCATCCACCCAGCGGGCATTGGAGAGGCTCTTGCCGCTGCGGGTCAGTTGCCGGCGTCCGCTGCCGTCGGGACGGCAGACGAAAAGGTTGCGGCAACTGCGGTTTTCCGCCAGGGAAGTATAACTCACGCCATACAGGATGGTCGTTCCGTCCGGGGAGAGTTGCGGGTCGCTCAGCCGGCCCAGGGCCAGCATCGCTTCCGGGGTCATGCGACCGTCTTCAATCCGGATGTCCGACGGGCCGATATAGGCTCCGTCCTCTTCTTTTTTCGTACAATTCATCATCAGCAGGGTTCCGATGGCCAATGCCATCACTTTCCATGTAATACGCATATGTTTATCGTTTGTTTTCATACAGTTTCACAGCAGCGGCCAGGCGGCGGGCCAGTTCTCCCCGGAGGCTTTCGGGAGACAGAACCTCGATTTTATCTCCGTAACTGGCCAGTTTCATGAGGAAAGGCTCGTTCGGGATAACCCGCAGGGAAAAGACCACCGGCCGCTCCGGAGAGCCGCCCTCCGGCAGTTCCCGCTGGGTAAAATGCAGGGGAAGGTCCCGCAGGAAACGGGCTTCTTTCTCCGACGTCCGGAAGCGGACTTCTTCCGCCCGCTTCCCTTCGGGAAGATAGACCCCGTAACTGCCGGCGAACAGGTCGTCCACGTCAAAGGGTTCCGGCATCCGGAACGAGCGGTCCAGCACGTCCAGGGACAGGATACGGTCCAGTCCGTAGACCCGCAGGGCATCCCGTTCCTGGCAGAAGCCGACCAGATACCAGCGTTTTTCGGCTTCCTTGACGGCATAGGGGTATACGTGGAGCGTTTCTTCCTGCAGGGCGGAGTATTTCCGATAGGCCAGCCGCACCACGCGGTTGTCCATCATGGCATCCATCAGACCGGTCAGCCAGCGCTGGCCGGAGGGGATGTCTTCCACCGCCACGCGGCCGGACAGGCGTTCCTTTCCAAGGGTCAGCAAACTGTTGACCGTAAAGGTATTGACCAGCCAGGAAGCATTGGCGTTCTCGTTCGAAACATCGCCGCTGTAGCGGATGAAATAGCGGTTGGTGGAACGGTCACATTCTATCCGGATACCGAACAGGGCCTCAATGGCTTCGCGGTGATTGGAGAAGGAACGGCGGGGATAGGGAGAGCCGAAACGCAGTTCCCAGCGCCGGCTGATCTGGGCAAGGTCCAGCCCGGTGTCCCCCGCTTTGATAAAAGTCTGGACCAGCCAGATATATTTGCCGAACAGTTCTCCTTTCACGATATCTTGCTATAGTCTTCCTTTTGGTATTTTTCCTTGCGAAGCTCCGCCGCAAGCAGTTGATTTTCGGGACTTTCCAGCATCGGATCCCGGGACAGCACATGGTCGGCGTACTCCCGGGCGTCGGACAGGATGCGGCCGTCCTTGGCCAGCGACGCAATGTTCAGCGAAATCGGCAGACCGCTCTGCTGGGTTCCTTCCAGGTCGCCGGGACCGCGCATTTTCATATCTTCTTCGGCCAGGACGAAGCCGTCTTCCGTGCTGCACAACAGGTCCAGCCGCTTCTGGGATTCTTTGCTGACCTTGTCGCCTTTGACCAGGATACAATAGGACTTGTCACTCCCCCGGCCCACGCGTCCGCGCAGCTGGTGCAACTGGCTGAGGCCGAAGCGTTCCGCGCTCTCTATCACCATCACGGAAGCATTCGGCACATCCACGCCTACCTCGATGACCGTCGTGGAAACCAGAATCTGCGCCCGTCCGGCAGCGAAGGCATCCATGTTGAATTTCTTCTCCTCCGCACTCTGCTGACCATGGACGATGGCCAGTTTGTAAGGCGGGAAGGGGAAATCGTGCACCATCCGTTCGTATCCCTGCTCCAGGTTCTTGTAATCCAGTTTTTCGCTTTCAAAAATCAGCGGATAGACGACGAAAACCTGGCGGCCGAGGGCAATCTGGTCCCGCATGAAGCGGTTCAGCGCCACCCGGCGGCGTTCGGTAATCAGCATCGTTTCCACCGGTTTGCGTCCGGGGGGCATCTCGTCGATGACGGAGATGCTCAGGTCGCCGTACAGGGTCATGGCCAGGGTCCGGGGAATCGGGGTGGCCGTCATGACCAGCACATGGGGCGGAATGCCGTCCGCATTCTTGGCCCACAGCCGGGCACGCTGGTCCACGCCGAAGCGGTGCTGCTCGTCGACGATGGCCAGGCCCAGGCGCCGGAAGACCACCGTGTCTTCAATCAGGGCATGGGTGCCCACGATGATGCCCAGCGAGCCGTCTTCCAGCCCCTGATGAATGGCGCGCCGTTCGGCCGTCCGGGTGCTGCCGGTCAGCAGCGCCACCTGGACGGAGGTAGGGCGGAGATATTTGCTAATATTGGCAAAATGCTGTTGGGCAAGGACTTCCGTCGGTGCCATGATACAGGCCTGGCAGCCGTTCGCCACCGCAATCAAGGCCGTCAGCACCGCCACCATCGTCTTGCCGGAGCCGACATCCCCCTGCAGCAGCCGGTTCATCTGATGGCCGCTCATGAGGTCTGCGCGAATTTCCTTGATGACACGCTTCTGGGCCCCCGTCAGTTCGTACGGAAGGGCATGGTAACAATCGTTGAAGTCCTTCCCGACCAAGGGCATGGGGATGCCGCGTTCATGGCGACTGCGGATGTATTTCTGTTTGAGCAGTGAAAGCTGCAGCAGAAAAAGTTCCTCGAATTTGAGCCGGTACTGCGCCTTCTGCAAGGCATAGGCGTCCGTAGGAAAATGGATATGCTGGAGCGCATACGGCAGGGACACCAGCCCTTTTTCTTTCAAAATATAGTCCGGAAGAGTCTCTTTGACCTCCGGGAGGGTCAGGTTCAGGGCCGAGAGCATCAGTTTGTTCATCACCTTCCCCGTGATACCGCCGTTGCGGAGCTTGTCCGTCGAGTTGTAGACGCCCGTCATCACCGCCCCGGTTCCGCTGCCGGGCAGGATGGGATTGTCAATCTCGGGATGGACCATGTTGACATGGCCGTTGAAAACGGAGGGCTTGCCGAAGAACAGGAAGGTCTGGCCGGGCTGCAGGCGGTCAAAAGCGTAGCGGATGCCTTTGAAAAACACCATTTCCAGCGTCCCGGACCCGTCGTCCACGATGACACACAGGCGTTTGACCTGGTTGAACTTGATGCTCCCGACGGCCTTTTCGTCCGCTTCGGTAGGCCGGGCGGAGGCGTAGCCCGGGACGCTTCCGTCGCCGCGCAGCGCACCGTTTTCGTCACGCGCATAGATAATCTGGCCGCCGGCCCCCATCAGCAGGGTACGGACCACACGGGCCTGTATCTGCACATAGGCGGCATCCAGGGGCATATCGGCGATGCGCTGCACGCTGCTGCGGTCTATGTAGCGGAAG
Source organism: uncultured Bacteroidia bacterium (assembly GCA_902796555.1). Taxonomy (GTDB): domain Bacteria; phylum Bacteroidota; class Bacteroidia; order Bacteroidales; family UBA932; genus Cryptobacteroides. The sequence continues at coordinate 19,688 of CADBPR010000020.1, read as the reverse complement.
GGATACACCCGGATGAGGTCGCCGATGCGGGCTACCCCCAGTTCACTCCGCAGCAGAGCCGCCCGCTTGGGGCCCACCCCGGGAAGATACTGTATGTCGGATTCCAGTTCGCGCGTATACATTTCGGGTTCAGCAGCTTGTGCCATATCTTTGCAAATTTAAGAAGAAAAGAGCAGGAAAACAACAAGGCCCGGAGGGAAAGCCGGACCTTGCCACCCAACGTTTCGGGAAAGAGAAATGTCTGGGGTTTTACATAGGGTGCAAAAATACGGCAAGGACAGGCGCTATCCAAATAAAACAGACATGCGGCGGACAGAAAAATACGATGTTTAGCGTTTCTGACGATTTTTAACTAATTTTGTAACAAAGAACATGAACATGAAACGAATCTTGCTGCCCTTTCTCTGTCTGATGCTGTCGCTTCCGGCCCTTTCCGGCCAGGAATGGAACCCGGTTCCGGTCCGTTACGGCTGGTCGGATCCGCATACCGCCTGGTTCGCCTATCCGCAGGACGGGCCCGAGGGATTCACCCTCGACGTACGCAGCGGCAAGACCGGTGCGGCGGCAGCGGCGCCCGCGCCGGAAACGGAATCCTTTACCGCACCCGAAGGAGCGGTCAACCCGACCTTGTCCCCGGACGGCAGCCTGCTGGCCTATACCCGCAACAACGACCTCTACGTACAGGACCGCGCGAGCGGCCGGGAGCGGCGGCTCACCTTCGACGGGAACGACCTGATTCTCAACGGATATGCTTCCTGGGTCTACTATGAGGAAATCTTCGGCCGCCCTTCCCGTTACCGGGCTTTCTGGTGGGCCCCCGATTCGGAGCACCTGGCCTTTTACCGTTTTGACAACACGCAGGTGCCCATGTTCCCCATCTACTCGCCGAAAGGGCAGGACGGTTCGCTGCGGCTGACCCGCTATCCCAAGGCCGGAGAGCCCAATCCTCGGGTCCGCATCGGTATCATTTCCGCCCTGCGGACAGAGCCTGAGACCGTCTGGGCCGACTTCGACAGCCAGGAAGACGTCTATTTCGGCACCCCGTTCTGGGGACCGGACAGCCGTTCCCTCTATGTCAGCCGGGAGCCGCGTATCCAGAATACCCTCGACCTGTTCCGCGTCCGTGCGGAAGACGGCTCGAAAACGGCGCTCTATCACGAGCAGGTACCGACCTGGCTGAACTGGATGGAGGGCATGCTCTTCTCGGACCGCGGCCTCTACATGGTCCGGGACTTTGAAACCGGCTGGCAGCAAATCTATTTCCTGGGCTTCGACGGACACCTGCAGCGTCTCACGGACGGAGACAACTGGCGGATTCAACTGCTGGCCCTGGATGAGAAAAAAGGCGATGTCTATTTTACGGCGGAACGGGATTCCCATATTCGCGCCACCCTGTACCGGGTCGACCGGAAGGGCCGTATCCAGGCGCTGACTGATCCGTCCCTCGCTGTCTCCAACGTTGTGTTTTCACCTGATAACCAGCACTTTATCGCTACCCTATCCGGCTACCGTACGCCCCGGCAGGTATGGGTCGGCGATGTACGGGGGCGCCACAGCCGCAAAGTGGCCGATGAGGCCGGAACCGATTTCGACCCGGCGCAATATGCCCTCCCGCAGGTCATCACCATGACCACCCCGGACGGCCTGGAACTGCCCGCCGCTATCGTCTATCCCAAAGACTTCGACCCGGCGCAGACCTACCCGGTGCATATGGATATTTATGGCGGTCCCGACACCCCGCTGGTCCGCGAGCGCTGGCAACGGCCCGATGCAAACAACCAGTGGTGGTCCGAGCACGGCATCATTCAGATTACGGCGGATTGCCGGGCTGCCGGCCACAACGGACGGGCCGGACTGGATGCCATCTACCGCAACCTTTCGGTACACGAAGTCGGGGATTTTGTCCAATGGGCACGGTATCTCCAGAACCTGCCCTATGTGCAGGATGACAAAATCGGCGTCGAAGGATTCTCGTTCGGCGGCACGATGACGGCCCTTCTGGTCATGGACCATCCGGAGGCCTTCCATTACGGAATCGCCGGCGGCGGGGTCTATGACTGGGCGCTGTATGATACGCATTATACAGAGCGGTTCATGGAGACCCCGCAGACCAATCCGGACGGATACGCCCGTACACGGGTCATCGACCATGCGCCCAACTATGTGACGGACAATACCTTCCACCCTGGCATCGAGTCTGTAATGCTGAAACTGACCCACGGCACCGGCGATGACAACGTCCATTTCCAGAACACCCTGCAGCTGATTGACCGCCTCCAGCGCGAGGGCAAGAAATTCGAGTTCATGATTTACCCGGACGGCATGCATGGCTACCGGGGTTATCAAGGGACGCATTTCCTGGAAGAGAACCGGGCCTTCTGGCTCCATTACCTGAAAGGCGAATGAACGCACAGGACCGCTTCCCGCACGACCGGACCGACGACGTCCTGGACCGATTCCTCCGCGAACACGCGGAAGATGACCCCGCACGGCTGCTGCTGTCCCGCGACAAGTGGCCCGGCATCGACATGGACCTGGCCGTCAACACCCTGGAAGGCCGCCGGCGAATCCGGGCCAAACTCCCCTCCTGGTATGCTTGCGAAGGACTGCGCTACCCCACCCGCCTCTGTACGGAACAGTGCAGCAGCGAAGAGACGGCCCGGTACAAAGCCGCCGTTGCAGCGGAACGGATATTCCCGGAGCGGCCCTTCCGCATCGCGGACCTGACCGGCGGACTCGGCGTCGACTGCTGGGCTTTTGCGCAGGTGGCGGAAGCGGTCCTCTACAATGAAACGGACCCGGTCCTGGCCGCGGCCGTCGGACACAATTTCGCACGGCTGGGGGTTGCGGCCACCCTCCGAAACCGCTGTACCGAACCCGGGGCCGTCGCCGACATTCTGGGGGATTTCCGTCCCGACGTGCTGTACCTCGACCCGGCCCGCCGCGCCGAGAGCGGCCGTAAAGTATTCCTGTTGGACGACTGCCGGCCGGACCTGCTTGCCCTGCAGGACGAACTGTTCGGAATCTGCCCCCACCTGCTGGTCAAGCTCTCGCCCATGGCCGACCTGACGTACCTGGCAACCCGGCTGCAGCATGTCCGGGAAATCCACGTGGTCGCCGCCGAGGGCGAATGTAAGGAGCTCCTGCTCTGGATGGACCGGGCATACACAGGCGCCGGATACCGCATCGTATGCTATGAATCCGGGGCCCTGCTGGCCTGTGACAGCGATGAGGAAGCCGCCGCACAGGGGCTCTACTGCAGCGGGGACATGCTGGAAGGCTGGCTGTTCGAGCCGGGCAAATCCCTCACCAAAGCAGGGCTGTTCAAAACCATCTGCGGACGTTTCGGACTCCGGAAACTCTCCCCGGACGCCCATCTGTACATCACCCCCGCTCCGGATGAAAGCCTCGGCGCCCTGGGGAAACTCTACCGCATTGTCCGTGTCCTGCCTCTCAGCAGCAGCACCCTGCGACAACTGCGGAACGAAATCCCGGCCGGCGACGTCACCGCCCGCGGCCTGCACCTGTCATCCGACGAACTCCGGAAAAAACTGGGACTCAAATCCTCCCCTTCCGTCCACATCTTCGGCGCACCCGTCGACCGCCGCAACTATCTGATTGTCACGACAACAGCCTGAAATCACCGGTATCTTTTACGCCTGGAAGCCGTTTCAGTTGACAAAGCTTTAACAGCTTCTTATACAGAGGCAGCGGCGAAACAGCGGAGCCGCCAGAATCAGCAGAAAACCTGTCGCGCATCTGAGCCACCAGGAACAGCAAAATGCCACTGCGGCGCAGCGATGGATTGCCGGAAAAGAACGTGCGTCGCTCATAAATCTCTGAGGACTAACCGCCTGTAAATCAGCAAACTATACAATTTCCCATGGTACATCCGTACCAGGGGAAATTCATGATTATGATAATAATCAACGAGTTACCGCTCAGCCGTTTTGAGGGGGTCTGCGCGCAATTCGTAGGGTGGACCTGGGGCGGCGAAGCAGCGGAGCGCCGGGCGGATAAGGCCGACGTATCCCTCCTCTCAGGAGGCCGTTCCGTCCCGGCCGAAGCGCGAAGCCGCCAGGTCGAAAATCGGCCGAAGCGCGGAGCCGCAGGGCACGGCAGAAGGAACAAACGCGGCGAAGCAGCGGAGCGCCGGGCGGATAAGGCCGACGTATCCCTTCTCGCAGGAGGCCGTTCCGTCCCGGCCGAAGCGCGAAGCCGCCAGGTCGAAAAATCGGCCGAAGCGCGAAGCCGCCAGGTCGAAAATCGGCCGAAGCGCGAAGCCGCCAGAAAAGCAGCAGAACACCGCCATCAAACGAAATAACGGTCGGGGAAATTGACCAGATAGAGCCGGTCCGTCGCCCGGGTAAAGGCCGTATAAAGCCACTTCAAGTCGTCCAGCGTCAACTCCTCCTGCCACAAAGGATTGTCCACGAAAACACATGCCCACTGGCCGCCCTGAGACTTATGTCCCGTGATGGCCTCCGCATACTTCACCTGCAGAGCATTGTAGAACGGGTCCTCCCGCACCGCCTCGTAACGCTTCTTCTTGGACGAAATATGGGCATAATCCGCATTGACTCCCTGGTAAAGCGCGTTCTGCTGCTCATAGGTCAGGGAAGCCGACTCGGAGAGCAAGGTATCCAGGCAGATTTTCGCCCGGACCTCCGCATCGTCATAATCAGGGAAAGTCAACACCGCATCGGCAAACTGCAGCCCATACCGCTCCTCATGGCCGGACACCTTCACCAGCTTGGCAATATCCCCGTTGGCGATATAATCCATCTGCTCAATCTTGTCGACGAACTGATAACAGTTCTTGACAATCATCAGTTTATCATCGCGGACCAACATCTCCTCCTTGTACTGGACCTGGCCGCGGATTCCCGCATTGTAGCGGATGGCACGGCGGTTGGAACGGCAGAGCACGACCGTCTGGTCCTCGCCGTAACGGGAATAGGCCTCCCCCAGCGTCTCCAGCAGTTCCCCGCCGGACACCCGCACCACATCGGGAAAAGCATCCGACAGGTGCAGTTCGATGGACGCCGGCTCGTCGGCAATCATTTCCCGCAGCCGGGTCGCATTGGAAAGGATGCCGCTCTCCTGCTGCTGACGGACCACTGTCGTCAGGTGCGAAAAGCGAACGCCACCGGCAAAAGACATGTATTCGGGAGACAGGGCAGGACTCTTGTCCAGCCCCACCGGCGGCAACTGGGCGGCATCTCCCACCAGCATCAGCCGGCACCCGGAACCGTCCCGGACGAAACGGACCAGGTCGGCCAGAAGGTTGCCCGTACCGAAGGCGGCGGTGGATGAACCGCCGTCAATCCCAATCAGGGACACCTCATCCACGATGAACAGGGTATCCTTCGCCTTGTTCGGGAACAGGGAAAACTGGCCGAAACCGTCGTCTCCGACGGATTTCTGGCGATAGATATGCTTGTGAACCGTATACGCCGGCAGACCGGTATAGGAAGCGAGCACCTTGGCGGCCCGGCCGGTAGGCGCCAGCAGCACGACGGGAATCCGGAAGGAACGCATCGTCGCCACGACGGCCGCGACGGCCGAAGTCTTACCGGTACCGGCATAGCCGTTCACCACCAGGATATCGCCCTCGTCCGACGTCAGGAAATCGGCCACATCCCGAAACAGGGCATCCTGGCAGGACGTCGGGACATGGGGAAGCTGCTGGACAAAACAATCGTGCAGATACTCCGTCCGGCCCATCTTACACTTTTTTGTTGCGGGAGAAAAGCATGCTGAGCACCACCAGCACCGGATAAATCTCCAGACGGCCCAGGAACATGCACATCGTATAGACAAATTTCACCCCGGCGGGTTCCGCATTATAGGAACCGTAGGTGCCGATTTCTCCGAAAGCAGGCCCCAGATTGCTGACACAAGCCACCGTTCCGGCCAGGGCATGATCCCTGTCGCCGCCAAGGCTCAGGCACAGGCCGAAGGCAATCACCACCAGAATGGCATACAAGGAGATATACAGCAAATGCGGATACACTTCTTCGTCGCTGAGGGTCCGCTTGCCCAGCCGGATGCCCGTGACAAAATTCGGATGGATGCTGCGGCGCACATGCTGGGCGATGGATTTGAACAGGATGATAATCCGGTCACTCTTCAGACCGCCGGTCGTGGAACCGGCCATCCCGCACTGGATGCCCGCATACATCAGCAGGACGCAGGCGAAGAAGGGCCAAACGCTGTTGTCCGCAATGGCGAAACCGCTGGTCGAGGCATAACAGACAACCTGGAAGGTGGCATCCATGAAGGAATCGCCCCAGGTGGCATCCACCCCGGAGAATTTCAACGAAGCGGCCACCAGGACGGAAAGCAGGGCCAGCGAGGAGAAATAGAACTTCAGCACCGGGTTGTTCAAGGGGCTGAGCGAACGGGTCACGACCACCATGTAAAGAATGGCGAAATGCGTGGAACTCAGCAACATGAACACAATGGTAATGATATTGATGGCCGTAGAATGGAAGGCCCCGATAGACAGGTTCCGGGTACTGAATCCGCCGGTAGCGCAGACGCTGAAAGCATGGTTGATGGCGTCAAAGGCGGACATACCGGCCAACAGATAGGCCAGGAAGGCCAGTACATTCATCACCAGGTACACCCAGGCAAAAATGGCGACCGTCCGGTTGGTCGTGGTCTGGTACCCGTTGCGCGACAGGGAGGACACCTCCATGTTCGTCAGCCGCAGCCGGACCGGACTGGAACTCGGAATAATCAGCAGCAGGAACACCACGACTCCCAGACCGCCGATGAAATGGGTGGAAGAGCGCCAGAACAGCAGGCTGTCGGGAAGGGACTCGATGTCATCGAGAATGGTCCCGCCGGTGGTCGTGAAGCCGGATACGCTTTCAAACCAGGCGTTCATCACCGTAAAGGGGCCGCCCCAGAGCAGATAGGGCATCATCCCGAACACAAAGGACAGCAGCCAGGACAGGCAGATAATCATATAGCCGTCCTTCAGGGAAATCGCGGGGGTCCTGCGGACGAAAATGAAGGGGAAAATGCCGGTGGTGAAGGTAATGATAAAGCTGATCAGCAACGCGGCCAGCGCACTGTCATTCCCGCGCGAAACCGACACGAGAATGGACAGGAACATAAACAACGCACTGACCAGCAGCGCGTAGCCTACGTTGCGCGATATGACCTTGCCGTTCATGATTCGCCGTGTTGCGAGAGGGTGTCGCGCAGGCCTTTGATCCGCTTGCGCAGTTGGATGTTTTCTGCCGCTATTTCCTTGATGCCGTTGTTGAGCTGGACCAACTGGTCGTCTCCGTCAAACTCATAGATATACCCCTTGCCGAAGGAACGGTAGTTGTTCAGGGCCGCAAGCATCTTGTAGATGGGATTGACATAAAAGACCAGGATAAAGAAAAGGAGCAGCAGCACGAGCAGCAGGCCGATAGCAATGGCGACGGCCGATGGAATCACGCTGCGGTAAAAGCCCCGTTCGAAAGTCTCGGAGTTGCGCTGGAGTTCCTGATAAATGGCCGTCGAAAGCCGGTCGATGTCACTGCGCAGGCGGGCATAAACGGGTTGGAGACGCTCGAAATACCAGGTCCGCGTATCCACGAAGGGCGATTCCAGCACCCGGGGCAGTTCCAGGGAGGTCAGCATATAGGCCGAATAGGAATACTCCACGGAGTCGGCCAGATGCTGCATGTTGCGGGAACTCAGCGACGCGCGCAGGCTGTCGCAATAATCCATGAACACCGCCTGGTTGAAATCCGGCTGCTTGTTGTTTTCTTCGTCTCCGATAACGGTCAGAATCTCCAGGTTGTACGCATTGCTGACATTGGCCAGCTGCTGCGCGACATTGATACTGTTGATATTCTCTGCAATCAGTTCGGAAACATAATTGCTCATCCGGCTGTATTCCAGCACCGAAATGATGCTGGACATCAGCAGGGTCACGGCGATGGCGCTGAGGGCGAGGGTAATCTTCATCCGCAGCGACAGCCGGAAAGCCTTGACTTTTTTGCGAAGTTCCGTAAACATATCTTGCAAAGATAGCAATTATTTTCCAAGGATGGCTACATAGGATACGACGGCCCGCTGTTTCCCATCGGAAGGATGGTTCAGCAGGGTGCCCGTATCGCCAACCGTCATCATGGTGGACCCGCCGCCGTCCAAGTTCAGGACATTCTCGCAGCCCAGCCCCTGCATGATGCGGGCAAGTTCGAGGAGGGTCAGACCGGCGCTGCCGCCGGAATTCCGCCCGTCAGCAATCAACAGAATCACCCGGCCGTCGTCGGTATAGCCCAGGGCCGTACGCGGGGCGCGCAGGGTCTCTCCGTAAATATCCGTCTGGAACAACTCACAATTACTCAAATACTTGCCGTCTTTTGTCTGCAGGAAATCGAAGCAGTAGCGTCCGTCCTTGACCAGGATGGGGCCGCCGCCCATCGCTTCCTGGGGATGCCATTCCAATGCCGGAGCGGGATAGGAAGCCGAAGGCGTCAGGATAGGGCCGCCGTCGTACACCGGCAGCGGACGGTCGTAGGCCCAGGTGCCGCTGTAGACCCACGCAAGCGTGGGAACAGCCTCCGCATCGAGGGCAAACACCCCGCGGGTGATGTTGTAACCGTTCGTGCGGGACAGCATGGCCACATTCTTCGCCAATTCCACTCCACCGTCGACGATATAGCTGTAGGAAGTGGCCGGAGAAGCGAAATAACCGCCGTTGATGACAATCCAGACTTTTTCATCCTTCAGGTCGGAAGTCACGAAAGCGGTCGGAGTCTTGAGCGATTTCCCCTTCAGGGTCCGAAGTTCCACGTCCTCGGCGGACAGGTCCATCGCGGCATACCACATATTCACCGTTTTTCCCGTAACGGAAGTACTTGCTTGATAGAGTTTTACGGAAGAAGGAAGGGAATACTCCGTCAGCTCGCTCCAGGATACGCTCAGCGGGTCGGGGTCGGCCGGCAGCGTTACCTCGGCCGATTCCCGGGCCTGGCCGGGACCGGAGGTCAGGGTGACGGACAGGCGCAGGGACTCCCCTTGCGGCAGGTTCCGGAAATTGAAATAATAGTGGTCCCCCTTGCGGAAGGTTCCGGGGGCGGTCTGTGTTTCCACGCCTTCCACAGCGGCTTCCAGGGTGCAGGCAAACCCACCGTCCGAAAGGACGTCAACCCGGGCGGAGGCCATGTACCAGGAGGTCTGGACCTTCAGCTGCAGCCGGGCCTCACCGGCCTTGGTATAGGCGATTGTGGCGGCTTCTCCCCTTTCCAGGCCCCGATAAGCCTGCACGGAATAGGTCCAAATGCCGGCGGCCACGGAAGGGTCGGACCAGGATTCGGCATCGGCCGGCAGAAAGAATTTTTCCGTCTTGCGGTCCGTACCGGCCTTCTCCACCAGATACCCTTCTTCCCTGTAACTGTTGTCCGTCCAGGCCAGCATGATTCCGTCACCCTGTTCGGTCAGCGCCAGTTCGCCCGGCAGGGCGAGCACCGGTGTCTTCGGGGGGTCATCCGATGCAGGCGGCGTCTGGGACGGGTCCGCCGAAACCGGGTCATCCGACACGGCAGGCTGCAGCGACGGGTCCGCGGAAACCGGCTGCGGGTCGTCCGAGACCAACTGCGGGGCCTCCGGAGCCTGACAGGCACAGAGGAAAGCTGGCAAAAGAAGGGTCAGTATGCGTTTCATAAACACGATATCAATAAGGCCAGATGACATCTTCGGGATACAGCCGGCGGAACGTATCCTGAACGGCACTTTCTTTCAGCCCGTCGAACCAGAACTGGGTTTCGCAGGCTGTACCGGCCGCCCGGTTGGCATAGAACTCTTCCGCAATCAGCCAGGAATCGAGGATGGCACTGCCGTTTTTCAAAATCATGGAAGGGCTGAAGGCCGTTTCCCCGACATAGGGCATCGTATCCTTCAAATCATTTTCGTAACGTCCTGTGATATAAAGCTGTACATTCAGGATATCCACATTCCCGGCCTGGACCCAGACCGGCCATTCCTGCATCAGTACGCTTTCGCACCAGGGATATTTGTTGGGGGCGAAACAAATCAGTTTGCCCTTGGAACGGGCCAGCTTCGCCATATCGGCGGCAAATCCGTTCAGGATGTCCAGTCGCCAGCGGCTCCACTGCTCATCGCGGTCATCGGTAGGAGCGGGCCGGCCGGTCTGCGTACAGTACAGCTCGACGGTTTCCGTATTGTACCCGCTCTCCCGGGGCATGGCCGGAAGACGGTCGTCTCCCTGGATGCCGTCCACATCGGGATACTTCTCCAGGGCCTCCGCCATCAGGTCCAGCATGAACTGCCGCACCTCGGGGTTATAGGCGTTGTAATAATAGTCGTTTCGGTTGTAGGCTGCCGGTTCACCGTCCAGGCCCCGTCCGATCCAGTCGGGATGGCGGGCCAGCACGGGGTCGTTCCAGTTGACGCGGCCGGCGTTGTGCATAAAGCCGTATTCAAACCAGAGGATGACCTTGATACCGGCCTTGTGGGCTTCGGCAATGATGTCGGACAAGGCGTCATCCCCTTGATAGCCCCGGTAGAAGTGGGTCTCGGACAGGGACCCGTAGGTACTGTTCGCCAGCAGGACGGGGCTCTCCCAGGCCACCTGGGAACGGGCCCAGGCGCAGACGAACAAACAATTGAATTTCAGTTCCTTCATCAAGGCGATGGAGGCCTTGACGGCCGCCGGGCTGAGGAAGGACGCGGTATGGGAGGGGTCGGGCAGATAGACCCCGCGTACGCCCTTGTCCTGCGGCCAGGTATCCACTGTCACGGTATAGTCCGCCCGGGTCTCACCGTCCTGGGCCGTCACCGTATACACGAAGGGCTGGCGGGCGTCCGCCACGGCCGGCGAACCCGTTGCACCCGGGCTCATTTCGGCGGAAAAATGCAGGGCGGACAGGTCCGTCCCATACGGGAGGGTCATCCGGACCGTATTGCCGCGGACATATACCCGGGTATAGGTATCGTCACAAATCAACTGATAGAGGGCGGTCGCGCTGTTGGGGGCCTCCTGCGCGGTAACGACATATTTCCGCGCCGTTCCGTCAGGCGCGGCCAGGAAGATTTTCTGCTCCTGCGTCAGGTCCAGGACCGTTCCGCTCGGCGGACGGGCCGTAACACCTTCCGGCAGGGTAAATTGAACGGTCAGTGCCGAGCGGGAAGCCCCCCTCGGCACCAGGACCGCAATGCTGGATTGTGTTTCATCGATGGTGACTTTCGCATCGGGATACTCCTGAATCTGAAAAGCCAGGATTTGCAGGGGCACAGGGTCCTCAGAGGGATCTTCGCTCACCGGGTCCGGGGATACCGGATCCCCGGAGAGGGGTTCCTGAGACGGTTCCGGCTGCGGAGACGGCTGCCCGCTGCACCCCGCCAGCAGCAGGGTGCAGAACAGCGTCAGGATGGGATACGAAAGTCCTTTCATACATTACTGCAGTTTAAACAGGGAAATACCGGAACCGCAGCCGACGGATACGAGGTAGACGGTGCCGTTGATGACGCGTACGGCCGTGTCTGCCACGCCGTTGCCGTCTTTTTCACCGGCCGCTTCATTCTGCTCGACATCCGGGTCGGCGATACCGAACTTCCAGGACTTGGCGAAGGGGTCTTCCAAGGCCAGGATGTCGGCGACACTGGCATCCGTGCCGACCGGGAAGATACGCAGGGCTGAGGACTGGAAGGAGTTCACGCGGGCCGTGAAGGCGCCGTAACGCTCGCCGTTCACCTCGAAGAATACCAGGCCGTGGGCAGTCTTGGGGAAGCCGGTCGCACCGGTGGTCGCCACCTGGGTCTGGACGAAAGTATTGCCATCACGGGTATAGGCCACCGGGAGGTGGATACCGGTCCAGACATACTGGTTATCCTTGACATACAGGAGTTTGGCTGCATTGCCGGCCACATCGTTCGTCAGACCGCCGTTGCGCAGGTTGGCCGTGACGGGCGTCGCGGACACCTTGCCGTTCTCGACGGGGAAGATGAAGGCCGTACCGTCGGACCAGGAGACCGTGCAGATTTCACCTTTCTGCCAGGTGCCGAAGAAGGTGAAGCGGTCGCCGACGCGCTTGTTCAGGTTGGCATACGGCACATCCAGAACCAGTTCGGGGGCGGCATCTACGGAGGTATAGGAATAGACCTGGAAGTTATGGGCGTTATTCATGGCCATGGTGCAGAACAGCAGACGGGTTCCGTTGCCGTCCGGAACCACCGCCAAACCTGCGGTCTTGTGCTGGGCCGGGATGTCGGCCGGAATCTGAAGGGCTTTCACATTGTCGGCGTTGTTGATGTCGATGGCCCAGATTTTGGCCAGGACGCCGTCGGCACCGTCATTGGATTCGGTAGCGGCCAGGTAGACATAGTTGTCGTCAATCGCGACGTTGCGGTCCCAGTTGGCTTTCTGCTTCCAGGAGAAGCCCAGCTTGTCCTCGTACCAGTTGTCATAATCAACACTCTTCGGGTTGACATAGCGGCCCCACACGCGGGTGATGGTGCTGATGCCGGAAGTTTCCGCGATGACCTTATAGCTCTCCTCGCTGCCTTCAATCGTGAAGACCACGCCGTTGATGCGGTCGCTGAAGTCCACTTCGTCACCGGAGGCAATCACCTGTGCATCAGCCCTGACGACGGAGCCTTCGGGCGAGACGGTGAATTCGACCACGAGTTTGCTCAGGTCGGTACCGGAAGGCAGGTGCACCTTCTGCTCCGTAGCGGTGATATCGGTTCCGGCCACGGTCAGGCTGGTGAAATGCGGCACTTCGGCCTCGATTTCCACTGCCAGGGTCCATTTGTCCCACTTGCTTTCATCCGTGGAACCTTTGCGCTTGAAGACCACTTCCTGGGTCTTTCCGCCGGAATAGTCGTAGGGGTTCTTGTAATCGGCCTCCACGTCGGCGGGCAGGTTGATGAAGGTGACATCCAGTGCCTGGGCCTCCTCACGGTCGGCATAGTTCAGGAAAATGGTAATCGCTTTGTTCACGAAGGATACGTCATAATCGTCCACGGCAGCCACGTCGATATTGCGGCTGGTCAGGTTGACTTTCAACACTTCTTCCGCTACGGGGTCCGTGCTGCTGCCCGGGTCACGTGACGGGTCTTTGGAAGGATTCTGCGGGTTGACAGGCCCGGAAGGCTTGCAACCTGCCAGCAGAAGCAGGGCAGCCATGGCCAACATACCAATTTTTTTCATAAGCATTTATTGATTAATGGTTTATCTTCTCATTCTAAAGAAAAAATCATAGTGACGCCGGTCACCGTTGGCCGCCACCACATCAAAGGCAACCGCCTGGTTGGCGAGGTTCCAGACGCCGCCCAGACCGCCGGCTTTCACCTGGCCGTCGGCATCATAGACCACCAGGCTGGCCGTGGAAGGAATCGTCGCTTCCAGCGTACAGCGGGAAAGGGTTTCCGCATTGTAACGTTCCGCATCCCGCGGGAAGGAGAAGGTCGCTTCGCCCGTATCGGGGTCCACGCCTCCGGAAAGGGCGTCAAATTCATCCGCCAGGGAAGGGTCGGCGGCATCGTAATGCACCCGGACAGTCAGGGCACGCAGGTCGCAGGCCTTGTCGTCCTGGGGCAGCACCAGCTGCTGGCAGCCGGCCAGCAGGACCAGGGCTAAACAACTGTATAATAATTTCTTTACCATCCTGTATTCTGTTCAATCAAGGTGTTGTTGCTGATTTCTGACTGGGGGACCGGGAAACGGTCGAAACGTTCGGGATAACGGTGGGCGCTCATGTCGCAGGATACGCTCTCGGGGACGCCGCCTTTCCACAGGACGCCGGTATACTTCTTCCCGTCCAGCACCGCCGCGGCCCGGCCGGTCCGGCGCAGGTCCCAGAAGCGGTGGCCTTCGTAGCAGAGTTCCACGGCCCTTTCCTTCAAAATCAGGTCCAGGGCGCTGTCCTGGTCGGTCACCGGTGCCGTATAGACGTCGTCCCGCCCGAAACGGACCTGCCGCAGGGCATGGACGGTATCGTACACACCGGTCCAGTCCGACTCCGCGGCCAGACATTCGGCATAAATCAGCATCATTTCCGCATAACGGAACTCAATCCAGGGCCGGTAGGAGCCGTCCAGGACGAAATCGGTATTCTGCTCGTCCAGCAGTTTGCGCATGTAATAGCCGGTAATGGAATTGCCGGGGGTCTTGACGGCACCGTAGGGGAAGTATTTCTGGTCGATACCACCTTCGTGACATTCCAGGGCCCGTCCTTTCCAGATGGCGCCGTCATAGAGTACGCTGGCCGCCAGCCGGGGGTCGCGCTGGCCAACATTGGCATTGGTGATGAAGCGGTTGGCCAGGTCCGTCACATCGAAAGGATGGCCGTCCGCATAGTCGAAACTGTCCACGAATTCCTGGGTCGGTCCGGCATAACCGCTGCCGTAACTGCCGCTCAGGCAGATGTCGCCCGGCTGGGAATAGCGCTGGTCGAAATTGTGGGTCAACTGCCCCGCCGCATACCGGAAAGCCAGGATGACTTCGGAACTGTTGCCGGTAAAGATCCGGTCATAGTCGCTGTCATAGCCATACAGACCGGAGGCGACAATCTGCTCCACGGCTTGCTTGGCCACAGCATAGCGCCCGGCATACAGCATTTCCCGGGCCATCAGCGCCCACGCGGCATAGCAGTCCAGGCGGCCGGCGGCGGCAGCAGGCTCCGGCAGATGGTCCGCCGCATATTTCACATCCTCATAGACGCGGTCCCAGGAGTCGGACAGGTTCGCCCGTTTGCGGTTCTTCCCATCCGAGGTCATTTCCCGGATATCGGTATAGAGAATGGCTCCGAGGTCATCCTTGACGGAACCGTGGGCACGCAGAATCAGGAAATAACAATAGGAGCGGAAGAACAGGGCTTCGGCCCGGAGTACGGTATTGTCCTTCAGGCTGCTGGCGTCCAGATTGGCCAGGAACTCGTTGATCCGGCGAATCCAGCCGTAGCAGGTGGTCCAGGCGTCGAAATAGTTCTGGGAGGTGCTCTGTTTCCCGTCCACCGTCATGATCAGGTTCGGGTCCCCGGCGCCTTCGGCGATGCTGCTGAATTTGAGGATGTCGGTCAGGCCGTCCGACAGGGAGGCGTTGCTGCCGCCCAGGGCATGGCTGCCGAACTGGCCGAACTGGCCGATGATGGGATAGAAGGAATTGAGATACAGACGGGCGTTCGCCTCGTTCTGCACCCCGTAGGTCACATCGTATTTGTTGTAAGGCTTCAAGTCGACGGCATTGCAGGCCGTCAGGAGAACCGCACAGAGTAAGATACTGATTTTCTTCATATTACGTCCTCCTTAAAAAGTAATGTTGATACCGGTGGAAAACACCCGCTGCTGCGGATAGTAACCATTGTTGACACTCGGCGCCTCGGGGTCTATGCCCATTTGCGAAAGCTTCGAAAGGGTCAGCAGGTTGGTGCCGCTGACATAAATCCGCAGGCTGCTGACAAAGAACTTGCGGGTGAAGGAAGCCGGCAGGGTGTAACCCAGCTGGGCATTCTTCAGACGCAGGTAGGTGGCATCCCGCCGCCAGAAATCGCTGGCCACGGCATTGTTGGAATTGGAATTCAGGCTGAGCCGGGGATACTGGGCGTCGGTATGGTCGGGCGTCCAGCTGCCCTCCACCAGGTACCGGGGCGGGTTGCTGCCCCACTTGAAGGCCTGGGTGTAATAGGTACCGTCGCTGTAGCCAAGGGCCGAATAGGTACCGCAGAGCATGATGTCCGTCGCGGCCGCGCCCTGGAAGAAGAGGCTCAGGTCCAGTCCCTTCCAGGATGCACCGATATTCAGGCCGAACATCCACTCGGGAATCTGCGAACCCGCAATCCAGGTCCGGTCTTCGGCCGTGATGCGGCCGTCCCCGTTGAGATCCTTGTATTTGATGTCGCCCACGCGGACACCGCTGCTGGTCTTGGGGTTCATGGCCAGGTCGTCTTCGTTCTGGTACAGCCCGTCGGACACATAGCCCAGCACCGCTCCGAGCGGCTGGCCCACTTTGCGCTGCCAGGCGGGGATGTTGTCGCTGTCCGTGGTGCTGACATAGCGGTTGCGGGCAAAAGAGACATTGCCGCTGAGTTCATAGCGGAAGTCTCCGATGCGCCGGCTGTGTCCCAGCACCACCTCGAAGCCCCGCACGTCCACAATGCCGCCGTTGATGATATTGGAATAGTTGCCGCCGATGGACGGGGGCTGCTGGCCGGCCTGGGACTGCAGAATGTTGTTGGTCACCTTATAGAAAGCATCGCCTTCGAAGGTGAGCAGGCCGTTCCAGAGCGAAAAGTCCAGACCGGCGTTCCAGGTCGTCGTGGTTTCCCAGGTGATGGCGGCATTGGGCACGGCCGTCGTGGAAAGGGCCTGCTGCGGGGTGCTGCCGATGACCACGGCCGGGCGGGTACTGAGGGCGATGCCCTGCACATAGAGGAAATCGTCGATGTTGTCATTGCCCAGCACGCCCCAGGAGGCACGCAGCTTCAGGTTGTCCAGCCAGCCGCGGGAGCCCTGCAGGAAGCCTTCTTCCGAGATGCGCCAGCCCAGGGAAACGGCCGGGAAAATACCCAGACGATGACCTTTGGCAAACTTGGCGGACCAGTCGCCGCGGACGGATGCCTGCAGGAGGTACTTCTGGTCGAAGGAGTAGTTGGCCCGCAGGAGCAAACCCTGGTGACCGTAATCCCGGTGGCTGCCGGTCGGTGTATTGGGCACCACCTCGGTGGCGAAATTCAGGTCCGGAATCTCAGTGATGGCCATCTCCTGCTTGGAGGCGGAGAAGGTTTTCAGGGAGGTCCCGCTCTGCTCCCATACCAGGTCGGCGCTGATGTCATGCTTGTCGAAGACGCCGCCGTAACTGAGCTGCAGCATATTCGTATAGCGGGTGAACAGGGTATGGCTGTCGGTAAGCTGGTTCACGCCGGAGGACAGGTGCGGGGAATTGCCGGGAGTCAGGCTGACAAAGCCGTCCGCCCCCACGGAGCCGTACTGCGGAGTGGCCTGCGCACAAGGCAGGAAAAGGCGTTTGCTCAGGGTATTCTGGATGTCATAGCTCAACATTCCCCTGATTTTCAGCCCCTTTATGATTTCATATTCAAGCGTGGCCGCCGTCTGGACAAAACTGTTGTTCTTGTCATTGAAACCGCTCGCGTCCCGGGCCAGCAAGGGGTTCTGATAGCCCACATAGGTCCCGTCCGGCAGGGTCGGATTCACCACCGGCTTGGCGGAGATGGCGTAAAACACGATATTTTTGTACCCGTATTCCTTGCCGCCGTTGTCCAGGGAAGCCGTCGGATCGCTGGCACCGGCGGATACACCGGGCTGGTGCCGGTCTTCGATACGGCCGGACAGGTCCACCTTCAGGGTGAGGCGTTCCGCCAGGGAGATGTCCATATTGGCGCGGAGGTTATACCGCTTGAACCATACATTGTCGATGATACCGTCCTGGTGCAGCATGCTGGCCCCCACGAAATAGCGCACCGCATCGTTTCCGCCGGTCACGCTGACATTGTGGTTCTGGCCGACGGCCACCTTCTTGAAAACCAGGGACAGCCAGTCCGTATTGTGGAACAGGCCCTGCGGGTCGGTTTTGGAGCCGTTCACATAGGCGATTTCGTCGTCGGTGAACTGACGGACCGTTCCGTCCAGGTCCGTGGCTTTGTTGTGCCAGTAGATGTACTGGTTGCCGTCCAGCAGTTCCAGCATATCGGCATTTTGCGAGAGAGTCAGGGCGCCGCTGTAGCTCACGCTCACCTTGGATTTGTCACCGCGGCGGGTTGTCACCAGGATGACGCCGTTGGCACCGCGGACGCCATAGACGGCGCTGGATGCGGCATCTTTCAGGATGGTGATGGAAGAAATCTCGCTGGGGTCCAGGTTGCTGAAATCCCGTTCCACGCCGTCCACCAGCACCAGCGGGGCGGAGTTGCCCGTGGTGGAAATACCGCGGATATAAATCTGGGAATCGTTCTCGCCGGGCAGACCGGTGGTCTGGCGCGACACCAGACCGGGCAGTTTGCCGCCCAGCATGGTGGAAACATTGTCCGTAGGTGCCTTGGTCAATTTCTCTGTCGAGATGGCGGAAACAGAGCCGGTCAGCATCTCCTTTTTCTGGGTGCCGTATCCGACCACCACCACCTCTTCCAGGGAAAGGGTGTCATCCTGCAGGACGATGTCCAGCACCTGGCCGTTCCAGGTAATCTCCCGGGTTTCGCTGCCGATGGATGAAATGACGAGGACGGTTCCTTTGCTGACGCCGTCCAGGGAGAAAGTTCCGTCTACGGACGTGACGGTACCCTTGTTCGTTCCTTTTACCTGGATGCCGGCGCCAATCAGGGCTTCTCCCCTGCTGTCGGTCACCGTGCCCGTCACCCTTTCCTGTGCCCAGAGAAAGGCGGAAAGGGACAAGGCGGCCAGGGTTGCGATTATCCGTTTAAGTGCCATTCAGAAAACATCTTATAAACCATCCACAAATTTATAAAATATTTTCTTAACTTACTATAGGATGCGATTTTAAAATAGAATAATACCGCAGCGTTTTATCACCTGTGCCACCGCGGTATGATTTCTTATTCGTGACGGGCAAAACGCTCCTGCGCCAGCTGCTCCCAGCGGGTCCCCGGGCGGCCGTAATTGGCGTAGGGATAGATGGAAATACCGCCGCGCGGCGTGAAGAAACCCGTCACTTCGATGTACTTCGGGTCCATCAGCCGGATGAGGTCCTTCATGATGGTATTGACGCAGTCCTCGTGGAAATCTCCGTGGCTGCGGAAACTGAACAGATACAGCTTCAGGCTCTTGCTTTCCACCATTTTCACGTCCGGCACATAACTGATGCGGATTTCCGCGAAATCAGGCTGCCCCGTAATGGGACAGAGGGTGGTGAATTCGGGGCAGTTGAAACGTACCCAATAATCGTTTTCCCGGTGCTTGTTCTCGAAGGTTTCCAGCACCTCGGGGGCATAGTCCTGGCTGTAAGCGGTCTTCCGCCCCAGCGCCTGGAGGTCTTCTTTACTTCTGTCCATAATCTAAAATCTTACTCTCCTGCTTCTTTGAGCCGTTCGGCATTCTCGGCAATCTGCAGCTGGTCAATACATTCCTGGATGTCGCCGTCCATAAAGACGGGCAGGTTGTACATGGTCCAGTTGATGCGGTGGTCGGTCACGCGGGACTGGGGATAGTTATACGTACGGATTTTGGCGGAACGGTCACCCGTAGACACCATCGTACGGCGCTTGGAAGCAATCTCGTCCAGGTATTTCTGGTGCTCCATGTTGTACAGGCGGGTCCGGAGTTCCTCCATGGCCCGGTCCAGGTTCTTCAGCTGGGAACGTTCCTCCTGGCACTGGACCACGATACCCGAAGGAATGTGGGTCAGGCGCACAGCGGAATAGGTTGTATTGACACCCTGTCCGCCGGGACCGGAAGCGCAGAAGAGGTCTTTGCGGATGTCGGCGGGATTCAGTTCGATATCGAATTCACCGGCTTCCGGGAACACGGCCACCGAGGCGGCAGAGGTCTGGATACGGCCCTGGGTCTCAGTCTGCGGGACGCGCTGGACGCGGTGTACGCCGGATTCATATTTCATGACGCCATAGACGCCGTCATTGCTGCTGGACAGCTTGAAGACAATCTGCTTGTAACCGCCGGAGGTGCCGGGAGCCTGGTCGGTGACCTCCAGCTTCCAGCCCCTGCGCTCGGCGAAGTGCTGGTACATG
>CADBPR010000019.1 GCA_902796555.1 uncultured Bacteroidia bacterium | reverse complement strand
CAGAACGTTCTGCAAGGCATTTCGGCGGAGAGAGCGAGATTCGAACTCGCGATACCCTTTTGGGGTACACACGCTTTCCAGGCGTGCCTCTTCAGCCACTCGAGCATCTCTCCTGAAGAATAGGACTGCAAATATACGCATTATTTTTTGAAATTGTGCAAGATTCGTTGTTTTTTTGATAAATGGAGGGGCGTCTAAACTTTTTTATAAAATTTTAATACTTCCGATTCGTTAGATATGGGCGACGTTTTCTTACAGATTGTTTTTAATCTAACCGCATGAGCCGCAATTCTTTAGGGACTAAAACGATAAAAATCCCGAAAAATGGCACTTTTAATAGGTCTGAAGGTGTTTGGAATAATAAAATATTTTTACGTAATTTGCATTTTGAGTTATTTGCCGAAGGCGCCTCTGGGCGGCCGGCGGTAATTAATGAGAAGACACTATTCAATATTTATAAATTAAAGGTAATGCTTATGAGAAGGATTAAGCTATTGTCCGTAGCGCTTGCGGCGCTTGCCGTAGCGTTTGGATGTACTCCGAAAGAGCAGGCAGCCGCAGACGGCCCTAAAAAGGGTCTCCAGACTGCTGTTTTCTCTGCTGAAGCCACCGCCATCGGCACCAACTCCGCCACGTTCCATGTGGATGTGAAGGAGAATGACCAGGCCACCTGGTACTGCGTGCTGACGGAGGATCTGACTTCCAAACCCGAAGATGCCTTCGCCAAGGCCATGGGCAGTGTCAATGTGACCCGCCACATTCTGGAAGGCTCCCACTCCAAGGATACGACTTTCACGGGGCTCCGTCAGGGATGGCCTTACCGTTTCATCGTATCCGGTCTGATTGCCAACGGCACCGCCTATGGTACCCCCGCTGTCGTCGAGTTCAATGCGGACGGCGACATCATCTGGTCCAAGGAAGAGCTTGCGGCTGACACGGAAATTGCCATCACCGCTGAAATCAGCGAGGAAGGCGAGGCGACCATCGCTGTTTCCGGCGCGCCCGAGAAATATGCCTTCTTCCTGGAAAAGAGCGATGCTGTGCCAGCAGAAAAAGTACCCGAGTACATCATCGCGAAAGTCGCCGAGGTCCAGTCCGCAGGCAATTTCAGCGACAAGATTAACAAGGGTGACAAGGAATTCACCGCCACGCTTGAAGCCAATGTGCCGTATACCGCCGTGGTTTTCGGTGTGACCGACAACTTCAATACGACCGGTACCTATAATACTGCCGCGGTCAAGTATGTGACCTTCGTCCCCGCTTATAAGGACTATATCGGCCGCTGGGATATCAAGCGCGGCGAGTTGACCGACACCTGGAAAATCGAGGCCCTTGTCGAAGGCGAGACCTTCAGCATCAGCGGCGTCGAAGGTGTGACGGAACTGGCTTCCGGAGCCGACCCGGCCCTGACCGGCTATTATGATGCCGAATCCGGCGCCTTCCTCGTCGGCGAAACCCAGCTTGGCAAATGGGAGCATCCCAGCTATGGTACGGCCTACGACCTGATGCTCGGTCTCTTCGAGGTCGAAGGCGAGCAATACTACGGTGGATATGGCATCGCGGTCTTCTCCGCCAGCCTTACCGAGGAACTGGATAAGATTGAACTGACTCCTATGCCCGTGAAGGGCACTGCAAACGGCAAAGAGTTCGACTATGGCTTCTTCAACGGCTTCGGCTACTGCTGGCAGGTATCTGCCGGTGTCGGCAGCTATATTTCACAGGATGAGGAGGACTATTCCCTGCCGAACACCTTGACCAAGAACACCGAACCCGAGCCCGAACCGGAACCTTCCGAGGACCCGAGCACCGACCCCGGCGAAGTCAGCTATGAGACCTGGCTGGGTGCGTGGGATGCCACCCGCGGCACCACCAAGGACCGCTGGAACATCGAAGCCGATGTCGAAGGCAGCAGCTATAAGATTACCGGTATCGACGGTATGAATGTGGCGATTGCCGCGACCTATGACGCGGAGACCAAAGCCCTGAAACTCTCGTCCCAGTCCTCTTCACAGGCGACTGTCAACCCGTACGTCACCCAGCTTGTCAACGGTCTGGCGGGTATGATTGAGGTCAACGGCAACAAGGCCCCCGTCTCCGGTGCGACCTATCCGGTAGCCGTGGCGACCCTCTCGGATGAGAACACCGCATCCCTGGCTTCCGCCGGCTCTATTACCATCTCCGGCTTCGACGACCCGTTCCCGATTGTGGGTATGTGCATTTACGGTGTCCCCTCCGGTGCATCCGACGGCTTTGTCTATGTGAATGAATTCACAACCTTCCCGGAGACCCTGACCCGTGCCACCGAAGGCGGCAGCGGTGAAGGCGGCAGCGAAGATCCGGCCAGCCCGTACGATGCCTGGATTGGCAACTACACGGCTGACATCAATGGTACCGAAATGCCGTTCTCCGTCGCGAAGAAAGAGGAAGGCAAGAGCCTTACCCTGGTTCTCCCGGATGAGCTGTACGCCTACAATGTGGAGCTCACTTACGATGCCGAAACCAACAAGGTCGCTTTCGCGAACGGCCAGAAGGTGGATGAATGGATGGACGACCAGCAGACCAACAGCACTGTCTTCGACTACATTTACGGTATCATCCATGACGCCAGTGACGACAAGTACTACTATGTGACGGGAGATTTCTCGATTACCTATGCCGAGATGGCAGAAGACGGACTGTCCTTCACCATGACCGGCGGCGTTGAAGTGTCCTTCTCCGACGGAACGACCGATACGATTGTCGGCGCGAATGCCTACGGTGTCATTCAGGAAGGTACCTATGCCGGACAGGCTTTCAACTTCTGGGCCCCCAACTCCAGCAAACCTGCCGACTACCGGCTCTTCTTCCCGCTCACCTTCACCAAGGCTGCTGCTTCCGCCGCGCCTGCCAAGGCTCCTGCCAGCAAGGCGTTCCGTCCTTACCGCTTCATGGAGAACCGTGTGAAGACTGCTGACCGCGTCGTCCGCACCTCCGGCAAGACGGCCCTCCGCAGCTACAAGGCTACGGGTTTCGCCGCAGCCGACGGGCTGACCCTTACTCCCGGCGCGAAAATTTTCGCACGATAGTCACTTGTTCAATGATAAAAGATACAGCTTATGAAAAATATTAAGCTCCTGATAGTTACATTGATGACTGTGTTTGCCGCATTCACTGCGGCAGCACAGAACATCAAAGTGTCCGGTATCGTGTCGGATGCAAACGGCCCCGTGCCCGGTGTCGCCGTTTACGTCCAGGGTCAGACCAACATCGGTACCGCTACGAACGCTGATGGTTCTTACAGCATCACGGTGCCTGCGAAAGCTGTCCTGGTGTACTCCGCCATCGGCTACAACGATGAACTCGTTCCGGTGAACGGCCGTTCCCTGATCAATGTCGACCTCAAGGAAGATTCTACGGTGATTGAAGAAACCGTGGTCATCGGCTACGGTTCCGGTCAGAAGATTTCCAATATCGTCGGTTCCGTGAAGACGGTCAAGGCCGCTTCCATCAACAACGCCCCTGCCGCATCCGCGCTGGACGCCCTGCAGGGTCAGGTGGCCGGTCTGTCCGTTCTGACGACCGGTGGTGTGGCCGGTGATAACAACGTTTCCATGACCCTCCACGGCCACGGCTCCCTGACCTCCAGTACCAGCCCGCTGTTCGTGATTGACGGTATCCCTTCCTCCAGCCGTACCATCATGGCCATGAACCCGAACGACATCCTCTCCATTTCCATTCTGAAGGATGCCTCGGCTACCTCCATCTATGGTTCCCGTGCTGCGAACGGCGTCGTCTACGTGACCACCAAGTCCGGTGCCTACAATGAAAATGCTACCGTGACCATCCGCAGCCAGTACGGTATCTCCACCCTCGCCGACTTCACCATGTACAACAACATGATGTCCGGCGACGAACTGAAGGACTTCTGGATGCGATCCGGTATCTTTGACAAGGCCTATATCGACGCGACGTATACCGACCACGGCTACACGGCCAACACCAAGTGGCACGAGTACTACCAGCGGTTCAACAACCCGCAGTACCAGAACGACGTCACCATCGAAGGCGGCGGCCGCAAAGTGGCTTACATGATTGGTGCTTCCCAGTTCCACCAGACCGGTAACACCTACGGCAACTACTATGACAGGTATACCGTCCGTTCCAATGTCCAGGGGCACCCTACGGAGTGGCTCAAGGTCGGTCTGAACGTGAACTTCTCCTACGACAAGAACAACAGCAACGGTAACTGGTCTAACTCCGGTTCCCTTGACGCCAACTACCTGGCCGGCGGTCTGTCCATGATTCTGAACCCGCTGTATCCCGCCATCGACCCTGTCACCGGCGAGGTCTACGAGAAGGAATTCCTGGTGTATGCCGGTGCTGCGAACCCGAAATACCAGTACAGCAAGACCGAGCGCCGGAGCGACCGTTACGGTCTCGTCGGCGGTGCCTATGTCGAGATTGAGCCCGTCAAGAACCTCAAGTTCGTCTCCCGTGCCGGCGTCGACGGATCCGAAACCATCTTCCGCTACGGCCTTCCGGCTTCCTATGCCGCCGAGAGGAACACCACGGCCGCCCGCAGCCGTTCCTCCAGCCTCAGCTACCAGGCTACCATCACCAATACGATTGAGTACACCTTCGGTTTCAACAACAACGACCACCGCATCTCCCTGCTGGCCGGTCACGAAGGTATCTGGAATGATTACGATTATTTCTGGGCTTATTCCGCCGGTCAGACGGACGACCGTATGATGGAACTCGACCATGGTGTCCAGGCCAACTATGACGTGACGGAAGAATCTTCCCAGAGCTCCTTCCTGTCCTTCTTCGGCCATGCAGACTACAACTTCCGCGAGAAATACTTCCTGGACCTGACCCTGCGTTACGATGCATCGTCCCGCTTCGGACGCGCCAACCGCTGGGCTCCTTTCTGGGCCGCCGGTTTCCTGTGGAAGGCCAAACGCGAGAACTTCCTGCGCAACGTTTCCTGGCTCGACGACCTGAACCTGAAGCTCAGCTACGGTACCCAGGGTAACGCCGGTATCGGCAACTACGAGCAGTATGCGACCATCAGCCAGTTCGAGACCAAATACAACAGTGTAGCCGGTTTCGGTATCTCCACTCCGTCCAACTATGAACTCAAGTGGGAGAAGCAGGGCTTGCTCAGCTTCAATGTCAACGCCCGCATGTTCAACCGCTTCGACATTGACGTGGAATTCTACAACAGAATGACCACCAATATGTTGATGAGCGTGCCGCAGCCGTACACGGCCGGTTTCACCTCTGTTACCAAGAACGTGGGCGGTCTGTCCAACCGCGGTATCGACATCACCCTCGGCGTGGACATTCTGCGCGGCAAGGACTACTTCCTGCGCTTCAGCACGACCTTCAACTACAACAAGGAGACCATCACCGAACTGTTCGACGGCCGTACCGAGTGGGAAAATGAAGGCACCGGTATCACCTATGTGGTGGGCCAGCCTGTGAGCTTCTACTATCCGCTTTTTGCCGGTATCAATCCCGAAAACGGCCACCAGCAGTGGTACATTCCGACCGGTTGGGAGGAATACCAGGAGACCGGTGACGTCAGCAAGATTGACAAGACCATCACCCGGATGGACAAGACCACCGAGGAATTCGATGACCTGCTGACCCAGAACACGGGCAAGAAGCGCTATCCTCCGGTAACGGGCGGTTTCAGCCTCGCCGGTTCCTGGAAGGGCCTGTCCCTGCAGGCGGATTTCTCCTACGTGCTCGGCAAGTACCTCATCAACAACGATGCCTTCTTCTACAACAACCCGAACCAGTTCCAGGGTTACAATACGTCCCACTCCGTGACCGACTACTGGACCCCGGAGAACCGGTATGCCAAGTTCCCGGACTGGTCGAGCGGCGCTGTCATGCAGTTCGATACCCACCTGCTCGAGGAAGCCTCCTTCCTCCGTCTGAAGAGCCTCGTCGTGGGCTATGCCCTCCCGGCCAAGGCTCTGAACTGGAGCAACGGTGTCCTGAAGGGTGTGAAATTCACCTTCACCGGACGTAACCTCTTCACGGTGACCAAGTTCATGGGTGGTGACCCGGAAGCGAACTCCAACCTTACCCTCGGTCTGCCGGGTAGCACCCGTCAGCTCCTGGGCGGTCTCGAAATCACTTTCTAACCTTTTGGAAACAAATAAATATGAAAGTTATGAAAAGTATATACAGAATCATCAGTGTAGCAGCTTTCGCAGTTTTGTTTGCATCCTGCAACCTGGATCTCATTCCCAAAGGTTACATGGTGTATGACGAGAATCAGCCTGCTATCCAGAAAGCAAGTGACCTGACCGGTTTCGAAGCGGGTATCAATATCTACTTCCGCTCCCGCCAGCTGTCCGTTTACAACTATGTCGGAGACCTGATGACCGATTCTTTCAATGCTGCGGCAGAATTCGGTAACAACTACGGTCCCGTCCACCGTACGAACGAAGACTTTACCGCCGGCGACCAGGATGTCGAATCGCTGTGGGGTAATTTCTATACCGCCATCAACCAGTACAACCTAGCTATCAACGCGGCGAACACCATTCCGGACAAAGAGTTGAAAGAGGCCGCCCAGGTGATGAAGGGTGAAGCCTTCTTCTTCCGTGCCTATTCTTACCTGTACCTGGCCCGTTACTTCGGCAAGCAGTACGATGCCGCTACCGCCGCGACGGACGAAAGCGTTCCGCTGGTACTGGTGTACGACCAGAACGCCCGTCCTGCCCGTTCCACCCAGGAAAAGGTGTACGCCCAAATCAAGGCCGACCTGGACAGCGCTGCCGTCCTCCTCGCTGAGGTTCCGGGTGCCGTCCGCTCCCAGAAGCCGACCATTGACGCCGTCAAGGCCCTGTATGCCCGCTATTATCTGGACATCAAGGATTACGAGAATGCTGCCAAGAATGCACAGGATGTGATTGACACGGGTCTCTATATCCTGTCTTCCACCGATGCCGAGTTCGAGGCCGAATTCCTCAACGACAACGGTACCGAGCCCATCCTGCAGTGCGCGGCTTCCCTTTCCGAGGCCCCGAACTCCCTGGACTACTATACGCAACTGCGTACCGTCGACGGTGAAAACTGCTTCAATCCGTACTTCTTCCCTTCGGGCAAGCTGGTTGATATGTATGAGGCCGGTGACCTGCGTCTGAAGAACTGGTTCATGGGCGGTGGCAGTGATTCCTACTCCATCTTCATGAGCGGTTCCAAGCACAGCAACAACGATGTGAAGGTGTTCACGAAGTTCTTCGGTAACCCTGCTTACAACTCCGACAACAAGCGGCTGGGCCAGACGGCTCCGAAGCCGTTCCGTATCAGCGAAATGTACCTCATCGCGGCCGAGGCTTACTTCAAGAACAGCCAGCCGGAAGAGTCCCTCGCAGCCTTGAACGAGCTGCAGAGCAAGCGCGGCGCCACCGTCACCACCACCCCGAATATCGAGGATATCTACAACGAGTGGTTCAAAGAGACGGTCGGTGAAGGCCAGCGTTTCTGGTGCCTCAAGCGCTGGGGACAGGGCTATGCCAAGCGCTACGGCCAGACGGCCGCCCTCTCCGAGAAACTCCTCTCCACGGGTGAGTACTATGTAGACAAGGCCTGGGCTGCGGATGACTATCACTTCCTGCTCCCGATTCCGAACTACGAGCGCAAGATCAACGGCAACCTCTCCCAGAACCCGGGATATGGCCTCAGCACCAAATAGTGTAACCTGTTAAAGTACAAGAACATGAAAAGATTAGCTATACTTTTTGCAGTCATTGCAGTGGCCCTGGCGGCTATCTCTTGCGACCGCGCCGAGCCGTATCGCTATGCCGGACAGGCAGGTTACAGTGCCTTCGTGACCTTTGACGGCGAGACTGCTGTTTCCTTCGTCGAAGACGCCGGTGTGGTGGAGGTTCCCATCCGTCTGATTGGTGAGCATGCCAAGGCCGTTTCGGTGTCCGTGTCCGCCAAGGACAGCACCGCCAAGAACGGTACCCACTATACCCTGGTAGAGCCGGTTGACGGCGTTCTTACCTTCGAACCGACCGACAGTGTCAAGGTGGTGAAGGTCTCCCTGGTCCATGTTGACGGGTATGTCGACCCGGGCCGCGTGGTCTTCCAGCTGAACATCGACAACGTGACCGGCGGCCTGACCATCGGTTCCCGTCGCTGCACGACCGTTACCATTGCAGACGCCGAGCACCCGCTCAAGGCCTTCATCGGTACCTGGACGCAGCATGTGGTCGACTACTGGTCTGATGAATATGACCTGAATATCACGATTGCCGCCGACCAGAACGATATCATGACCCTGAACATCACCGGTCTGATTCCGTATATGTTCTCCAACTATAAACCGCTGGGTTGCGTCGGTATCGGTACGGAAGACTATAAGAAGGTCATCATCGAAGCCGGTCAGCCTACGGGTTACTCCGCCAGCAACCTGCCGGTTGTCTATACGAACCCGAACGGTGGCAACATCGAGATGGAGGACAATGGTGACGATACCATTTCCATCATCACGCCTTGGGGCGCCGGTAACGGCCAGAGCAACGGCTGGTTCGACCTCGTCGAGGATGTCCCTGTCGTCCTGCACAGGAAGTAGATTTGAACATTTGCGAGACCCCGCCTCCGCCTCTGAGTGGAGGCGGGATTTTGCGCTAAAAAAGCTGAATATGAAAAAAGTACGGTTGTTATGGGCAACCATGCTGCTCTCCCTGCCGGTGGCTCTCCCGGCCCAGCCTTCCAATCCCGGAGGCAGCCCCGTCCGCTACGAGCCGCTGGACTCCTGGCCCTATGCCTACGAGGATTTTATCTCCGGCGTGGTCCGGACCCGCAAGGGCGGTACGCTGGAATATGACCAGCTCAATGTCAATATCGCCAACGGAAAACTCCATTACGTGGAGAAGGGGACCATCATGCAGGCCGACATGAACAATGTCTACACCGTGCTGGTCGGGGCGGAAGTCTATATCAACTATATGGGCGCGTTGTACAAGGTGTTGGACGAGCTGGAGAAAGGTGCCTATCTGTCCCGCGTGAGCGTGGACGTGGACCGTCTCAACAGCACCGATATCGGCTACGGCGTGTCTTCTTCGACGGCGACCAGCCGCCGGGCCACCCTGACGAGCCTTGGCATAGATTCTGCAGGCGGAAATAACATGACGGACATGTCCATGAGCCGGGCCATCGAACAGAAGGGCTCCGGCAGTGTGCTACCCCTCAAAACCGAAACGTATTTTTATGTGTACAACATCCTGATTCCCGCTACGCGGCGGGACGTGCTGGCCACCCCCGGGGTGGACCCAAAAGCCGCCAAGGAGTTCATGAAAAAGAACAAGGTCAACTGGAACAAACCGCTGACCCAGTATCCGCTCATCGACTTCCTGTATGATCAATTGGATGCTTATAACAAGAAAAACAAACAATAAATGAAAAAATTGCTGCTGCTGTCTGCCGCCCTCGTGCTGGCTTTTGCCTGTGCGCGGGAGCAGGAAGTCCCTCAGGAACCCCAGACGGCCCCTGCCGAAGCATCGCCCGAGGCTGCGTATGTTCCTGATGTCGCTGTGGTTGAATTCAGCGACGAGATGGTCGAATTGATTGAGAGTGACCTGCTTTCCGGATCGTTGGTGACCAAATCCGCCGCGGTGAACGACGTGTTCGCCGAACTGGGGATTTCCGCCGCCCGCCCGGTATTCCCCGAGGAAGAATGTCCCGAAGAATACCGCCAGCGTGAACGCGATTTCGGTCTGCGCCGGTTCTATTATGTGGAGTTTGACGCCACCGCCCGCCCCATGACCAAGGCGGCCGAGACCCTGTCCGCCCTGCCGGGCGTCATCAGTGCCGAGCCGGTGTACCAGGTGCGAATCAACGACACCTTCCCGTTCAACGACCCCAGGGCTTCTTCCCAGTGGCCGTATAACAACAATTCCGTTCCGGAAGCCGACATCAATTGCATTCCGGTGTGGAACAACTACACGACCGGCGACCCGTCCGTCATCGTTTCCGTCGTGGACGAGGGCGTGGACCTGGAGCATCCGGACCTGAAATGGAACTGCATTCCGGGCGGGGCCAACGGCAGCTTCAACTTCGCGAACGGCAACTATGAGGTGGAGCCGATGAGCCACGGCACCCACGTGGCCGGGACCATCGCCGCCGTCAACAACAACGGCATCGGTGTGGCCGGTATCGCGGGCGGCGATTACAAGAACAACAAGCCGGGCGTCAAGATTCTGTCCTGCCAGTTCTTCGGAACGAAAAACAACGGCAGCGGCGCGGATGCGATTCGCTGGGGCGCCAACCACGGGGCCGTCATCTCACAGAACAGTTGGGGCTATGTGGCCGATACCAACTATGACGGCGTCATCTCCGCCGACGAGCTGGAACGGGCCAAAAACTTCCGCATTTCTTCCTTCGACCGTGCGGCGGTGGATTACTTCATCACCTATGCGGGCTGCGACGCCAACGGCAACCAGAAACCGGATTCCCCGATGAAGGGCGGTCTGGTGGTCTTCGCTGCCGGTAACGACAACATCCCCTACGGCGCTCCGGCCAACTACGAACGCGTGCTGGCCGTCGGTTCCATGGCGTCGAACGGCCGCAAGTCCGAGTTCTCCAACTATGGTGACTGGGTGGACATCTGCGCCCCGGGATCCGGTATCCTCAGCACCCTGCCGGGCAGCAACTACGGCATGATGTCCGGTACGTCCATGGCCTGTCCGCACGTTTCCGGCGTAGCAGCCCTGGTCCTGTCCTATTGCGGCGGGCCGGGATTCACGCCCGACATGCTCTGGACCAAATTGGTCAATTCCGCCAACCCGAACGTCGGCAAATCGCCTACCGCTCCCATCGGACCGATGGTGGATGCCTATGGCGCCATGCTGTTCGGTTCCAGCGGCGACCCGACCCCGGTCACGACGTATACGGTTTCCTCCGTGTCCAACAAGGTGAACATTACCTGGAATGTCACGGCCAACAGTGAAGGGGACACCAACTATGCGGCGATGCTCTATGCCGCCAAGGACCGCTCCCTGCTGGAGAACTTCAATCCCTCCAAGCCCGGCGCCGGCATCGTTTCCGCCAGCCTGCTGACCTCTACCAACGCCGTGGGCGACGAGGTGACCGGTACCATTGAAGGACTGGAATTCGAGACCGAGTACTATGTGACGCTCGCCACTTATTCCTACAACCGGGACTTCTCCACTTGCGCGCCGATTCAGTCGGTCACGACCAAGTCCAACAACCCGCCGTATGTCCGGGTGGATATCGACCCGATTCCCGCGCATAAGAACTATGAAATCTGGACCATTCCGCTGACGATTGACGACCCGGACGGCCACCAGATTACGGTATCCTACAAGAGCGGCTGCGAGGCCGATGTGCTGGTTCCGGATTCCAATTCCGGCAGCTATGTCATCTCCATCAACGGGCCCAAGACCGTGGGCGGCACCTATACCGGTATCGTTACCGTGAAGGACCAGTACGGATTGGAGGCTTCCCAGTCGGTCACCTTCACGATTACCGACAATGTGGCCCCGACCGTCAAGAAGAAGATTGACAACCAGGTATTCAAGGCCCCCGGCGAAAAGATGACCTTCGCGGTATCCGAGATTTTCGAGGATGCCGACGGCGAGCCCCTGGCGGTCGAGATTCAGAACTCCGACAAGACGTCCGCCCATGCGGTCATTTCCGAGGACAACCTCGTGGTTTCTTCCATCCGCTACGGTGTGGCGACGATTACCTTGACGGCCTATGATGCCAAGCGCGCTTCCGTGAGCACCAAGTTCTCCGTCCTCACGCGGGAGGAGAATGTGGAGGTGTCCACCTATCCCAACCCGGTGGAGGACTATCTCTATGTGTCCACCGGCATGACGGAGGAAGAGACGACCCTGCGGGTCTTCGGTGCCACCGGCGGACTGGTCTACGAGGGAACCCAGACGACCAGTGCCTTCACCCCGGCCGAAATCGACATGAGCGCCTGTGCGCCGGGCCGCTACAGCGTGGTGTTCACCTATGGCGGAAAAGACTATAAGAAAACCGTTGTCAAGAAATAGGAGAGAGCGATATGAAAAAACAGATTCTGATTGTTGCCATGGTCCTGCTGGGCGGTTTCGCCGCCGCAGCACAGGGGACGGATGCCCTGCCCTTTGTCCGCGTGGACCGCAATCCCGTGACGGCCGGTATGGCCGGCGCCGGCAGTGCGTCGACGCTGAATGCCGCCTGGTCCGCTTTCTCCAACGCCGCCGTGCTGCCTTTCTATGACGGCAGCCTGGACGCCGGATTCTCCTTCCAGGCCTGGGCGCCGGGCTCTTCCAGCACCACCCATCTCAACCTGGGCGTGGCCTATAAGTTCTCGGACAAATTCGCACTCTCGGTGGGCGCCGCCCATCAGCGTGCCGCCGCCTACGACCTGCTGGACTACGACGGCATGGGGGCCGGTTATTTCACCCCGGTGGACAACCTGTTGGCCCTGGGACTGGCCTTCGGTTTTACCGACAAGCTGAGCCTGGGCGTCAACGCCCGTTTCGCCATGAACAAAATCACGGCGGAAACCGGCTACAACGGCTTCAGCGGCGATGTGTTCCTGGGTTATCAGCCCATCGAGTCTCTCCGCATCATGGCGGGCGTCGCTTCGCTGGGTACCCCGATTACGGCGTATAACAAGAAGAAATACAACCAGCCGGCCTCCGTCAAGGTCGCTGCCGACTACAGCCTGCATTTCGCTGAGGTATTCTCGGCGGAAGCAGCCCTGGATTTCGACTATTATTTCAGTAAGAATTACGCTGCGGCGCTGGGCGCCCAGTTTGGCTGGAACGAGATGGCATTCGTGCGGCTGGGCTACCGGCTGGCCTCTCCCAACGCCGTCATTCCTTCGCACCTGGCGATTGGCCTGGGCGGTCAGTTCAAGGGCTTCCGGCTCGACCTGGCCTTCCTGACGGCCTCCAAGGCCCTGGCGAATACGCTGACGGTGGGCCTCGGATACCGTTTCTAAGGGGCATCCCTTTGCTGAATCCAAGGTGCATTTCCGGACTTGTCCCGGGAATGCACTTTTTTATATCCGGGCGATATCGCTTGTCCCTGACTGTGCAATAATCTGGTGTGTTGTGATTTTTTTTTCATTTTTTGTTATATTTGTATGCGCGTAACCGTTTTCAAGCCCATGACAGGTGCTGTCCGGTTGCCTTCAAATCAATTCTGACAGGAATGAAAAGAACGATGATGGTGTGCATCCTGGCGTTGGCAGCGTTGTTGCCGGCGGTCGGGCAGAACAACCCCTATGGCATTGACGACGAGTGCTATCGCTTGTTCGACCAGGCGGAAATCTCCCTGGGAACGGACCGTTTTACCGCCTACAATGACTCCTTGCTGCACCGGGCGCTGGTGGTGGGCGACGAGAAGTCGGAGGTGCTCTACTATGTGGAGCGCCTGAAGCATCTCACGCGCCTCGTCCAGCGCAAGCCGACCACCCCCCAGCATGACAAAAAAATCGAAACGGCCCGGTTGGAATTGATGCAGATTGCCGAGAAAAAGGGCTTCATGCAGTACTATTACTACGCCTACGATCTGACCTTTGTCCATTATTACAACCATGACATGAAGATCAAGGCGATGGACCTCATCGGCGTAATGCAGGATGATGCCTATGCCCGTCACGATGCCTACGGAGTCTGGAACAGCCAGAAATTCATGACCCAGCTCTACCTGGACCGGGGCGATTATATCCACGCGCAGCAATATATCAAACGGGCCCTTCAAATCTACGAGACAACGGACGACCCGCTGATCAAACGCCAGTCGCCCACCCGCCTGTACTGCGACCTGTCGGATACCTATCCGGTCAACAGCGACTCCATGCGCATCAACATCAAAAAGGCTTCCCACTATGCCAAGCAGCACATTGACAGCGTTCGCGCCGCCTTCTATACATCTGTCGTCCATGCCTTGGACAAAAATGCGCCGGCGTATCGGAAATCCCGGGATTTCGCCCAGCAGGACAAACGTTTCTATACGATGAATCTGGCGCATCCGGTTTTCTACAAGACGATTGATGCGATTATGGCCGGCGACCCTGTCGACCCGTCGAAGGTTGTGGATACGCTGATTACCACCCGAAATGTGAAATTCATCGCGAATATTGCAGAAGTCTATGGCTTCGTTGAACTCTCGTTCGAACTGGAGAAAAAGCTGGTTACCCGTATGGAAAACCGTATCGCATCCATCGGGGCGGGAAATCTCGCGGAAATGAATGCCCGCATGGGCAACAAAGAGCTGAGCGAAGACCTGCACCACACCGAAGCCAACCTGGCCAAGACCCTGATGATTATTGCGATTCTGGCGTCAGTTATCCTGCTGGGAGCTTTTTTGGTCGTCTTCAATCAGATGCGGGCCCTGCGCAAGCGGCGCATCAAGGACGCCAAGCAGATTGCCGAACTGCAGGACGCCAACGAGAAGGTCCGCCTGGCCAATGAAGCCAAGACCCGTTTCATCCAGAACATGAGCCATGAGGTCCGCACCCCGCTCAATGCCATCGTCGGTTTCTCGCAGCTGCTTTCCCTGCCGGACGGCAGTTTCTCCGAAGAAGAGAAAGAAGAGTTTTCCGGCCATATCGTCAACAATACCAAGATGCTGACGATGCTGCTGGACGATATCCTGAACGCTTCCG
This sequence comes from uncultured Bacteroidia bacterium, assembly GCA_902796555.1. Taxonomy (GTDB): domain Bacteria; phylum Bacteroidota; class Bacteroidia; order Bacteroidales; family UBA932; genus Cryptobacteroides. Next base: position 76,386 of record CADBPR010000019.1, on the reverse strand, counting down.
CCATGGATTCCGGGAAATACCGGATTAGCATCGAAGAAGGGGAGGTTCATTTTATGTGCAAGGCTGCCATCAGCAGCGCCGAGCACCGTCTGCAGCCGGGTGTGCGGCTCTATTATGCCCCGGAAAGCGAGGAGCCGTTTACCTTCCGGACCGACCCGCGCCGGGTGCAGCAGATTCTGATTAACCTGATTACCAATGCCTGCAAGCATACGTCCCAAGGTGAAATCTGCGTGAGTTCTTCGCTCACGGCCAATCCCGGCGAGGTGACCTTCGCCGTGACCGATACCGGCCCCGGCGTGCCTGCGGAGCAGGCCGAGGCGATTTTCGACCGTTTCACCAAGCTCAATGAATTCGTCCAGGGCACCGGCCTGGGCCTGAGCATCTGCCGCGACATCGCATCGCGCATGGGGGGCCGGGTTTTCCTGGATACGACCTATGACAAGGGCGGCGCCCGCTTTGTGTTCGTCGTCCCGGTCAATCCGCCCGAGATTCAGTGAGCCCCTTCCTTTGGTATAATTTAAACACGATATGACCCCGATTTACGCACAAGCCCACGATTATTCCAAGTACAATGTATTGGCTGTGGATGACATTCCGCTGAACTTGCTTCTGGTCCAGAAAATGCTCGGACGCTTCAACTTCAGAATGCGCACGGCAGCGAACGGCCAGCAGGCCCTGGACGCAGTGGCCCAGGAGAAGCCCGATTTGATTCTGCTGGACCTGATGATGCCCGGTATCGACGGATTCGAAGTGCTCCGTCGTCTGCGCGCCAATCCGGATACAGCTGATATCCAGGTGGTTATCCTATCAGCATTGAACTCGAACGAGGATGTCGTGAAAGGGTTTGAAGCGGGGGCCAACGACTTTATCATGAAGCCCATCATCATGGAGAAGCTGTTGACCTGCGTGGTGACCCAGATGCAACTGGTCGAGGCCCGGCGCAAGGCGTAAGATGCCGCCGGACTGCCTGCTGATATGCGACGTTTAACCCTAATATGGCTGCTGTTGTGCCTGGCCGGCATCGGCTGCGGCGCGCAGATTGTCAATCGCCTGGGCGTAGACAGCGACACCTTTGAGCGCTACGCCTACGGCCGTATGCAGCCCTACAGCCATACCAACCTGGCGCTGGCCGATTCGCTGTACCGCCAGGGGGTGCAGAAACAGAATTACCGCTACCAATGCCTGGCCTTGTCGCTGGAGTTCCCGGTGCGCTTTGCGGAAGGGGACTATGCGCGGATGGATGCGGCGGTGGCTGAGCTGAAAGACATTCTCAAGGGCCGCAAAGACGTCCGTTCCTTCTATTTCGCCACGCTCCACGAGTATTGCCAGTACCTGGTCCACCTGGGCCGGTCTTCCGAAGCCATGCTGGAGGCCCGCGCCATGGAGCGTCTGGCCAACGAGGAGAAGCGCCCGCTGGGCAAGATGTATTCCTATCGCATCGTCGGTCTGATTCAAAGTTACCGCGACAACCCTTACCTGGCCATACAGAACTTTACCAAGGCCGTGCGCTACAGCAAAGAGGCCCGCGCGGAGCAGGATTTGCCGAATCTGTATATCCATATCTCGCAGGAATATACGAAGATGAAGGACTTTGCCCGGGCCGAAGAGTTCTGCGCCCAGGCCGAGACCTACCAGTCCTTTTTCCCGTCCATCCGTCTGAAAGCGAAGATGACCCGGGCGTATATCTATTATGCCCAGGAGGATTGGACCGCGTTCTGGGCCACCTATCAAGACCTGGTCAGCGACCCGCTATACAAGATGCAGGCCGACCAGGATACCCGTTTCGGCATGGATGTGTGTTATCTGCAGTCGCGGGGCCGCTTTGAAGAGGCTCTGGCCAAGGCGGATTCCCTCAGCATGCCGCGGGACCGCTATGACCGCAAGCATGGCATTTATGCCGCATTGGGGGCCTATGATGCTGCGTATGATACCCTCGACAGTCTGATGAACGAGAAGGATTCCATCTACATCAAGGTCCAGAACGAGGACCTGGCCATCCTGGATGCCGAGATGAACAATGCCCAGCTCCGGCAGGACGCCGAACGGTTGAAGCATCAGAACCAGAACACGATTCTGCTGGGTTTCATCGCGATGTTTGCAATTGCGTTCTTCTCGATTCTCTTCTCGCAGTGGCAGCTGCGGCAAAACCTTGAGGAGATGCGCGGCAAGAACAGCCAGATGCTCATCGCCCGCCGGGCCTACCAGAAGGCGCTGGACGCCAAAGAGGCGGAGAATGCGATGAAAGTCAAGATATTACAAAATCGAAAGTCCAACACCTTCAAGTTATGAAGCTGAAAAACATTTTTCTCTATCACAAGAACGAGCTCCTTGCGCTCCTGCTTTTTTTTGTCGGCGGCACCCTCGGTATGCTGGGGCTGATTCAGCGCGTTCCCCTGGTGCTGGGCATTCTGGGTATCGTGATTCTGGCTTCGGGCCTGTTCTATTTCTGTCTGAGCTATACTTCGGAGAATGTCTACAAGAATTATTACAAAGACAGTTACGAGATTGAGCACGAGACGATTGAGGAGGAAATCCGCAAGTCTATGGTGTACCACCGCTATCAGGAAGCGGTCATCAATCGGTATGAGTCCGCTTGCCGCGACCTGGGGCTGAGCGATGAGCAGAAGGACTGGCTCCTGACGTTGCTGATGGAGGAGAAGCACAAGGTGGACGAGCAGCTCAAGGCCGAGGGCGGCGGTCATATTTAGGCGGCGCATCTTGCCGGCGGCTCCGCGCTTCGGCCGGGGCGGACCGGCCTCCTGCGAGAAGGGATACGTCGGCCTTGTCCGCCCGGCGCTCCGCTGCTTCGCGGCAATTATTCCCGGATTATTCGTATATTTGCGTTTCAAAACGAACCTTCTATGTTGAGAAAACTCCGTATTATCCTGGCTGCGCTGGTCTTCGCCGGCATCACCCTGTTGTTCCTGGATGTATCCGGGGTGCTGCATGCATGGCTGGGCTGGCTGGCCAAGATTCAGTTCTTCCCGGCGGTGCTGGCGCTGAATGTGGCCGTCGTGGCCGTACTGGTCGTGCTGACCCTGCTTCTGGGCCGGGTCTATTGCTCCGTTATCTGCCCGCTGGGCATCTTCCAGGATATCGTGTCGTGGATACACGGCCGGCGGAAGAAGGCTCGCTTTGCCTGGAAAGGAGAATTGAAATGGCTGCGTTACGGCATGCTCGCCCTCTTCCTCGTCGCCCTGGTCGCCGGGGTGCAGGTGTTTGTCGCCCTGCTGGAGCCTTACAGTGCATTCGGCCGGATGACGCAGAATCTTCTGGGCCCCCTCTACGGCTGGGGCAACAACCTGCTGGCCTGGATTTCCGAACGGGCGGACGGGTATGCCTTCTATCCCCGCGAGGTCTGGGTGCGCAGCCTGCCGACCTTCCTGATAGCGCTGCTGACCTTCGTGCTGGTTGTCGTACTGGCGTGGACCGGCGGCAGGACCTGGTGCAACAGCATCTGCCCGGTGGGTACCATCCTGAGTTTCTTCTCGCGTTTTGCCATGTTCCGCCCGGTGATTGACGCGGACAAGTGCAAAAACTGCAAGGTCTGCGAGCACAAGTGCAAGGCCTCCTGCATCGATATCGCCCGTCATAAGATTGACTATTCCCGCTGCGTGGACTGCTTCGACTGCCTGGACAACTGTAAGTTCGGGGCGCTGCAGTATCGCTTTGCCTGGGGGAAAAGCACGGGTGCTTCTCCGGCGGCCGTGAAGGGTACGAAAGCAGCGCAAGACAGCCCTTCCAATACGGATGCCGGCCGGCGCAACTTCCTGGCCGTAAGTGCTTTGTTCGGTGCCGGCGCCCTGGCGCAGGCCCAGAAAAAACGGGACGGCGGTTTTGCTGAGATTCTTCCCAAGACCCGTCCGGAAAGGACGGTGCCGCTGACCCCGCCCGGGTCCGGGAGCCCGAAACATTTCTATGACAGATGCACGGCCTGCCAGCTGTGCGTGTCCGCCTGCCCGAACGGCGTTCTGCGGCCTTCCGCCAGCCTGGAGCATCTGATGCAGCCCGAAATGAGCTATGAACGCGGCTATTGCCGGCCGGAATGTACGGTCTGTGCGGACGTGTGCCCCGCCGGCGCCATTCTGCCGCTGACCCCGGAAGAGAAGACCCAGGTCCACATCGGCATCGCCACGGTGAACCGTGACCTTTGCGTGGTGGAGGCTGACGGCGTCAGTTGCGGCAACTGTGCCCGCCATTGTCCCACAGGTGCCATTCTGATGGTACACAGCGTCGCGGACGACCCGCAGTCTCTGCTGATTCCGGTGGTCAACGAAGACCGCTGCATCGGCTGCGGCGCCTGCGAGAACCTGTGTCCCGCCCGGCCCCTGAGCGCCATCACGGTAAACGGACGTTCCACCCATATCATTGGATAAGTATGGACAGAAGAGATTTTATCAAAACGACTGCCGCAGGTGCGGCCACAGCGGCGCTGGCTTCCTGCAGCCCGGCCAAAAAGACGCCGCAGGCCGAGGGTGGCGAAATGGAAATACGTACCAACCCGCGCAACGGCGACAAGGTATCCCTGTTGGGATATGGCTGCATGCGCTGGCAGATGAAAAAGGACGAGCAAGGGCATGATGTAATTGACCAGGACAGCGTCAACGAACTGGTCGACCTGGCCCTCTCGCGCGGCGTCAATTATTTCGACACCTCACCCGCCTATCTCCAGGGACAGTCGGAGAAGGCTTCCGCCATTGCCCTGAACCGGCACCCGCGCAATTCCTTCTTCCTGGCCACCAAGTTGTCCAATTTCAGCGACTGGAGCCGCGAGGCATCCCTGCAGATGTACCACGATTCCTTCGAGGACATGCAGACGGACTATATCGACTACTACCTCCTGCATGCCATCGGCCGCGGGGGCTATGACGCTTTTGCCCGCCGCTATGTGGAGAACGGGATGCTGGATTTTCTGCAGAAAGAGCGCGAAAAGGGCAAAATCCGCCAGTTGGGCTTTTCCTTCCATGGCAGCCAGCCCGAATTTGACGCCCTGCTGGCCACGCATGCGCAGTATCATTATGACTTTGTCCAGATTCAGCTCAATTACATTGACTGGCGCCATGCCGACGGTGTGCGCAACGTCAATGCGGAATACCTTTACGAGCAGATAGACAAACTGGGCCTTCCGATGGTGATTATGGAACCGCTGCGGGGCGGCGGTCTGTCCAAGGTCCCGGCCGGGGTGGCCGCGCAGTTGAAGGAGCGTGATCCGGATGCTTCCGTCGCCTCTTGGGCCTTCCGCTTTGCAGGCACTTTTCCGGGCGTTTTGACGGTACTTAGCGGCATGACCTACCGGGAACACCTGGAATACAATCTGCGCACGTATACGGGCTTTAAACCGTGTTCTGAAGAGGAAATCGAATTCCTCGACCGGATGGCCCGCCTGATGCGGGAATATCCCATCGTCGACTGCACCCATTGCAACTACTGCATGCCGTGCCCGTACGGGGTTGACATCCCGGGTATTTTCCGGCATTACAACAACAGCGTCAACTGCGGCCACCTTCCCCAGAGCCACGAGCAGCGGGAATTCGCCCGCCTCAAGCGCCGTTACCTGGTGAGCTACGACCGTGCAGTGGAATCCCTCCGCCAGGCATCGCACTGCATCGGCTGCGGCCAGTGCAAGGTCCATTGCCCGCAGAGCATCGACATCCCCGCCCAGCTGCACCGCATCGACCATTACATCGAGCAGATGCGGCGCGGGACGCTGTAGATGCGTGAAAGGATACGAAGAGGGTGGCCTGCACGTGCAGGTCACCCTCTCGTTTCGTTATGGAGCCACGGTTTAATCCCGGCTGGTATCGAAGGTCTGTCGAGTCTCCGTGGTCGTGTAACTATAGGTCGCCGTAATCTGGTAGATTTGGTTGTTGTAATAGGTGTAGCGAGGATTAATAATACCCCCTGTCCTGACTCTATAGTAGGTCATGGTGAAGGTTACGCCCGCAGTCGTGGAGCCTGTCCATGTGCCCGTGTTGTTGTTCGTTTCCCGGTAGTTGCCTATGGAAGGCGTAGTATCCGCCTGGGAATAGTTGGTACCGGTATAGGTAAAGACGATTTGCGTCAGCTTGTAGCCCGGTAGGCCGGATATCGAACTCTTCGGCGAGAGGGTGACGGTACCGGAATTGTTCTGACCGTTACCTACCTGGATGTAATTTCCGTTACGGGTAAAGCTGCCGCCGAAGCTGAGGTTGAAGTCGCCGGCGCCGGTATAAGTGCCGGATGTGCTGACTGTGCTGGTTGTTGTCGTCAGCGTCACTGTCTTTTCATGTGTCTCCTCATACTCTTCGTCCACCCACTTGCCGATGGTTCCGCTGGTGCTTTCGTCCTCATAGTGCTTCGCGGAGAGCGTGATGCTCACCGGATAACCCTTCGTGTCGGGGACATGTACCTTGATGGTAACGACGCCATCGGCAGGAATGTCGCCGGCGGGGACTTTGTAAACATAGGCGGTTTCGGTACCCGAGAGACCGCTGTCGGAGTCAGCTGCGGTCAGACCGGAGAGGGACACGTAGACATCTTGCTTGTCGCCGGGTTCAACGCGGAAACGCACCTCCTGGTCGGTGCCGGCCTCCCAGTATTGCGGGATGGTTCCCCAGGTGAAGTGGCGCAGCGTATAGTTCGTGAAGTCGTCCATGCCGGGATTGAAGTAGTCGTACCCCTTCTCCTGGCCGTTTGTATCCACCGCCCGCAGGCAGCCCACGAAAACATTGCTGGCGCTCTGGGCCTTCGTCGTCTTGAAGAAGCTGTCGAAATACATCGTACCGTCCGCCTCGGAACCGGCAGGATAGGTGGCGCCCGGCTTGTTGTAACCGGTATACTCGGCATAGGTGAGCTCCCGGATAAAATAGAATGCGTTGCCGCTCGCACGGGTGTAGGTCGTGCCGTCCGTCGTATACTGGTAGGTCTGTCCGTACTTCACAGGGAGATTCTGCTCCACGTCGTAACGCGGGTCGATGCTCTTGTTCTGGGCTTCGATGGCGAACTGCAGCGGGAACATGGCCTGCGGCAGACCGGTCGGAATCGTGACACGGACCGTCATCTCCTGTTTCTCCTGGGCGACTACCTCGTCCGGGATGCACTGCACCTGCAGCTGCTGTACATTCAGCAGCGTGAAGTTGATGTCGCGGTAGAGTTTGTGGGTCGTGCCGCTGTTGTCTACGTATTCGGCCGTGATGCGGAAGGTTTCCCGCTGGGTTGAGGCAGACGGATTCTTGGTCGTAAAGTGCAGGGTCCGGTAGTATCCGTTTGAAGCGTCGCCTGTGTTGCCGTCCACGCTGTAGCTGGCAATGACATTGCCGGTGCCGTCACCGCCCGTGAAGGTAATGGCCGGATTGGTTTCTGTTCCGTAGTGGTTGTTGACCGAGGCATCGCCGGTCTGTACATTGGTGACGAATTTGTACTGAATCTCGTAGTCGTTCTGCTGGCCCACGATGACCGGCGCCATTTCCAGCACGTACAACCGCACGGTACCATCCGAGATGTCGGTAAGGTTGCTGGCGTTGGTATCCGAGGAGATATCGCCGCTGCCGGCCCCTTCGTAAGCATCCTTTACGGTGGTTTTACCCGCCTTGAGGATGGTTTTGATGGTAATGTTGTATTGGAAATTCCGGAAAATGGTCAGGTATTTTCCCTGCTCCATCAGGTCTATCTTGTAGTAGCAGTTGACCGGGCTGCCGCTGTCGGGCGTGTAGGTGCCGTAGATAATCAGCACGGTGGGGGTTGCATCCACGCCGGAGGGGGCTTTCCGTTCGTAAATGAAACTCTCGGCGCCCATCTGGTAGGGTTTTCCGTCTTCCGTTCCTGTGGTGGCCGCCTTTACCCGTCCGCCGGACCCGCCAGGGGTAACGAAATTTGCTTCTGTCGGCAGGGTTTTGTCATAGCTTACGTTGATGACCTCGGCGCCGCTGTAGACTTTCAGGAGCTCTTCGTAGGCGTCATACCCTTCGGCCTGGTTTTGGTCGGAATAGGAAAGATAGTCGAACCATTGGTTTTCATACGGGGCCAGGGTACCCTCGTAGGGCTGGTTGATGATGGCGTACGACTTCATCACGAAGTTGGACGCAACGTTCTTCACCGTGATACGGGCGAAGTTACGGATGAGCTGAATGCCGCTGAGGTCGGCGATGGTCTGCGGCGAAACGATATAGCCGCTGCCGTTGGTAATCTTATTGCCGGCGAGGTTGATGTAATCGCCTTCCTCGACCATCTGTCCGTTGTCATCCATATAGGTGGCTCCGCTGCGGGTGATGGGCTGTCCGTCTTTCACGCCGGTGTAGGAGACGCCGTTGTACTTGAGGGCCTGGATGCCGTTGGGCACCAGTTTACGCTGCCAGTAACCATCGGTATAGGTGTCGTTCAGGCTCTTGTGCAGCAGGGGAATGACTTTGGCTTCGTAGTCGAAGTTCAGTTCGCTCGGACCGTTGCCGATGAAATGGACCTTGATGCTGCTGGTGGTGAGGGAAAGGTTGACCGTGTAGGTGTAGATATCCTGTGTATTCCCGTCGTAGTTGGTCTCCGCCTTGGAAACCAGTGTGGCCTCGGTATATTCTTTCAGATAGCCCGAACCGCCGAAAACGGCCACGTGCATCGTCTGGATGGCGGGATCATAGGCGCGGGTGTCGGCTTTGGTCGTGAGCTGGGCTTCCAGATGGGGCATGGCTACGGTGAACTGGACGGCTACCTTGCCTTCCGGCTGGGGACCGTCTTTGTGGCGGGTGGCCGGTACGTCCATCTCCTTCTGCATGCAGGAGGCAAGGAGGGCGCAACCGCAGACCGCTGTCAGGAAATATTTCAAGGTCTTTTTCATCGTCAGCGAATAAGGTGTTTAAGGTGCCGGGTGATAGGTGTTCGTACTCATCGGGCTGTCGCCCCAGTACCATACGTCATAGACGCAGCGCGCGCCGGGATCCGTGCCTGAATTCTTGTAGTTGTTGTCCCTGCCCCGGTATCCATATCCGGTGCTGGTCCAATAGTGATAATTACTGTTGAACAGCGTGGTGATGTGGTTGTTTTCCTGGAGCTGTTCGATATAATAGACCTCGGCTTCCGTAGGCAGACGCCAGCGTCCGGCCGGATAGCCGGCTTCCTGATAGGTGGCGCAGCGTTTGAGGGCGTTCTCGTAAGAGAGATCCTCGTCCCCATACATGGCAGACCAGTAAGAGGCCACCAGGATGGACGGCGCGATAATCTGGGGGTTGTCTCCGCCAATCTGGATGGCTCCCGCCTTATCCCCCCAGGAATAGGTGTTGTTTCCGATTCTGTAATTAATCAGATTGCCGGCGTTCCAGCCGGAATTTGTCCGGGGATCGCCGATGATATATTCCCTGTCGCCCAGGTGGGAACGGAAGATATTGTCTCCGCTGGAGAAGGCACTGACGGTAATCCGGGTCAGGTTGCCCAGACCGTTCAGGGTGGTCGTCACCGTCATGTAGGGAGTCATGGTATAGTTGTTTCCGTAGTAGTTGTTGTTGTTATAATTCGGTCCCTTGCTTCCGTTGACATTCCCGTAGTATCCGTCGATATATACGTTGCCGCCGGTAACCTGACTGATGTAGATGGCCGGGTACTGGTAGATGGTCACTTCGCGGGAATAGCTGGCGTCATCGGAGTGGCGGATGGTGAAGGTGAAGGTATAGGGGGAAACATCCATATCCTCGGACATGCTGTTGTCGATGTCGTGGACGAAGTGGATTTTGCTGTCCTGCAGGGTGAAGGTCGCGCCGACCGAGGCGGCCGTACCGTTTTGCTCAGTGCCGTTGCCGCCGCTGTAAATCATCCGGGAGTAGCGGGCATTTACAATCACGCAGTTGTCGCTGGAGATGTAGGGGATGTCCAGGGTGGTCTCGTTGTAGAGGGTATAGGCCTCCTGGGCGACGGAGAGGTAACGGGCGTTACCCACTTCGGCCTCCTCGATGACCTCGCTCTTGTTCTGCCAGTGGGCCACCATGTAGGTACACGTCAATTCCACCTTCGCATCATCGGTGTCGCTGCCCAGGATACCCACGTGAATCTTGTACTGGTACCAGTTGTTGGACAGCATGCTTTTGTTCGGGAAAACAATCTTGTAGTAATACTGCTTCTGCCCGGTCCGTCCGTTCGTCAGGACTTCCGGATCCTGGTCCTTCCCGTTCTTGTAGACATACAGGGTGCTGGTCCGCCGCCAGGGGAGTTCCAGCTTGAAATAAGGCTCTGTCTCGGCCCCCTGGGTCCAGGTCTGCGGATAGGAGTAGGACGGGTCGGACACCATATAGGTCACGTCGGTCCGGTTCCCCGTCAGTGTACCCACCATGTCCGTGGTTACGTTGTCAGGATCCTCCAGATGCTGCAGCCAGGTATAGCGCTCGTCTTCCTGCACCGTCTCTGTCTTGCCGGAGTGGTAGGGCATCCGGTTGCTGCGGTAGTCGTAATAGGAGGCGCGGTCGGCCGTCGCGGTATTGGGCAGGTAGGTATCCGGGGCCGTGCGGACGCCCAGTTTCGCTTGGGAATAACCGTTCACCAGATAGGCCTGCACCTGTGCGGTGCCGGAACTGCTCATGTCCGTCATCGGCACCCATTCCTCTTCGGCGGGATATTCGTTGTTTTCCTCATCCTTATAGACGATGGGGACCCGGATGGAAGACTCCACGTTGACCATCAGGGACAGTTTGGTGGCAATCCGGTACAGCAGCACCTTTCCTACCGCTACTTCGGTGGCGGTGGTGCTGATGAGGTAGAGGGTCTGCTGTCCGTCCATGACAAAGGAATCCTGCTTGTGCGAAGCCCCGGACTGGCTTCCGAACCAGTTCTGCGCCAATGCGATACCCTTCAGAGAAGGGATGTCGGTGCCGCTCAGGGAAGCGGGCAGAAGGCTGCTGTCTATATTGGCGATGGCATAGACCTCGCAGCTGGGACCGGAGGAGAAGAGCAGGCTGATTTCGGCGTACGTGAAGTCGATACGGGTACTGTAGAGTCCTATAGCATTCGGGGTCATGCGTTTGTGGAAAACGGCATCCCCGTCCGTACCGCCGGCCGGATAGAAATACACGTCCAGGGTCTGGATTCGGTTTTCATTGAAACTTGCGTCGCTTTCCCCGGCTTTGACCATCAGGTCCGCCACTTCGAAGACCAGGGCCTGGTCATCCGCGGATGACGGCGCCGGTGCCGGCTGTTCTTTCGAACAGGCCAGCAGCAGGGGGAACAGCCATGCGATATAGAGGAGCCTTTTGTTCATAATCTGCTTCATTAGTTAGCCCACACAACAATCAAGTCATCTCCGCGCACTTCCGAATCGATATTGGTTTCCCGGGTCCCGTTGAGCAGGGAAAAACTCAGCTTCAGGGTCTTGTCCGAAGTCGGAGTACCGTGCTCGGTGTTCGGTGTGATGGTCACCAGGATTTCTCCGTTATTGACGGTCGGGTTTACGACATCCGGACTGACGGTTACATTGAAATAATGCGTGTCGCCGATGGGGGAGGCGTGTATCTTGGCGCCAATCGGATTGGTAATCCGGAATTTGGCCAGAATCGGGCTGGCACCTTTGGTGTAGTATCGTTTCCCGTCCATGTGGTCATAGGTGTTCTCGATGAATGCAAAGGGATCCGGCACGGTGGCCGCGTCGCTGGTGAATTCCAGGATGTATTCGCTGAATTCCCAGTCCTGTACCTCAAATTCCAGCGAGATGACCTTGTCGTTCACCGTGATGTTGAGCGTGTACATTTTCCCGGGCTCGAAGCTGAGCGTATTGGGGAATTTCACGCCGATATCGTTGCGGGTGATGGTTTGGGGGGTTCCGCCGACCGTCATGTTATACGTATAGGAAATCCGAATCAGCGAGTCGGCCGGGTTGTTGGCGGATTCTTTGTAACGGTTGCCCTCCTGCCCTTCATAAGGATTGGTGGTTGTGGGGGAGAGGACCGTCTTGTCCAGCGGCCAGGTCATGCGGTAATCCTTCTGCGCACCGGCTGCCAACACAGCTCCCGTGAATACGTTGGCCTTGCAGCCGGCTGTTTCCTTCTTGGTCAGGGTCAGACCGCCCGCGGGGAAGGGATTTCCGAAGAAAGGTGTACCGCTCGCGGGTGTGCCGTAAGTCGCGATGGATGTGGTTAAGCCGCTGAAGTTCAGGGTTGCGCTCCGCCTTGTGGGCAGATTCGGCATCGTAATCGAATTGATTGTGACCGGTTCACTGGATTTGTTTTCCACCGTCAGGGCGATGGCAGAGAACAGATGTGCCATTTCCAGCTCAACTTTGCTATAGTCTTTTGTTTCTGCGGCGCGGCTTACCACTGCACCGGAATAGGCAAAGTCGAACTGTTTGGATGCGGCGGTCACCGTGTTGGCGGGGATGGTGAGCACCCGGGTGCCGCTGTCGAAACTGACCGTTCCTTCCGGCAGGATATCTGCAATCCGCAGGTCGGAAGCCTTGTCATAGGTCAGCCAGCCAAAGAAATTGTGGGTCCCGGTCTTGGTCCACCGGTATTCCTTGCCGGAGACGTATTCCCATTCTGATGTGCTTGTGCTATACTGAATCTGGTCGTTGAAATAGGCGACGGTTGCATCTTCGTAGGAATTGCCGTTGATTTCTCCCGTAAAGCCGGTGAGGTAGTCGTACACCTGAAGGGTGGTCTGGTCCACGTCCAGTCCTCCCTCATTCAGCATCGCCTTGGTTTTCTGCATGTCTCCGCCAAGACGGATCTGCGGCAACAGCGCAGCCTCCGCCGGCTGGGCGTCGCGTCGGCAGGAAGCGGCGGCAAGCAGGGCGATTATCCCGAGTATATATATGTGCAAACGTCTCATATTCAATCCGTTTCTTGGCAACCTGGCGGAGTTTCACCTCCGCCGGGCTGTAGGGGGTTACAGGATGATGTTGCCTGTAATCGTAATCGTGTCCCATCCGTCGACAGCCGGGTCGAAGGTGATGACGGCATCGTCCAGGTTCGGGTCGTCCGGGTCAGGCCGGTTCGGGTCCGAAGGGTCGCTGGGGTCGTAGGGATTGCCACCGTTGCCGTTGCTGGCCGTGGCGTTCACGATAATATTATACGTGATTATCTGGTTCATCTGCCATGCTTCCAGCGAGCCGGGGATGAGCAGGTTCACGGTCTTGGAGAAATTCTCCGTCAGGAAATCCGCACCGTTCCTTTTGGTTTTGATACAAAGGTCCAGGGTCACTTTCTGCTGACCGTCGGCGAGCGCCTGCGGCAGCACGAAGAGCTCGGGCAGCGGGTTGAATGCCGCGGCCGTGCTGAGGTCGGTGGCGGTGGTGTTGTCATAGCGGGTGGTCGTGCCGTCGTTGGTCCATACGAAGTAGCCGTTGGCATCGGCGGGTTTGTTCCAGGCTACGACGCCGGTGGCCGTCAGGTCGGACAGGTTCAGCGTGCAGCCGCCGCTCTTGTACAAGCCTTCCAGGGCAACGCTCTTGACGGTGGCGGTCCACTCGGTGTGGGTACCGTCGGCCTCTGTCTTCTCGTTATACGGGAAGAGGATGTTGAAATTGAGTTTGGCCAGGGCATGGCGGAAAATCACGGGTACGCCGGTGTAGCCGTTCACGGCATCGCTTACCAGGTCAACGTTGTCTGAGAATCCGACAGCTTTGTCGGCATACATCACATCGGTCTGGCCGGCTGCCACGTCATAGCCGCTGATGACCACCTGCGTTTCGCCAGGGGTCAGGTTTGTGCTCAGGCCGGTCGGGTAGAAGCAGAAGAAGTCAATCGTGGCGTTCTTCGGCCAATAGTAGGTGGTGGAAGCCTTCCACAGCGGGTCCTGGAAGGAAATCACCTCGTTGTCCATGAAGTAGGGATTCTCCGATGCGGCCGTCCACGCATAGGCGCCGAAGGTTTCCGTCGTGGGGAATACCGTTCCCTCGATACCGGCCTTGGTCAGCCGGTTGGCGGTCAGGAACGTGATTTCGTGGCGGGTGTCCGCCGTTTTTACTTCATTTTTGGCGCAAGCGCTCAGCAAGGCAGCGCCGACCGTGAGGAAAATGAGAAATCTTTTCATTGTATGTCAGTCCGTCAGGTTGTTAAATATTGATACCGGCATTTACCGTGATGTTCTCCCAGTCGGTGACGGCCGGGTCGAAATAGACCGTGGTCGGGGCCTGGTCGTCCGGAACGCCGTCGCCGTCCGTGTCCACAGGTGTGCCCAGGCTCGGGGTCACGTTGAAGGTATAGGTGACGTTCTGGTTGATGCCCCAGCGGTCCATGGAGCCGGCGGAAAGGTCGGCCTTGATTTCTACGCCGGTCTCGGTGAGCACCAGATGTTCGCCCGTACCGTCGTTGTTGTCACGGTAGGTGTTGATGGTGACGTTGATGACCACTTCCTGACCGCCGGTCAGCCACTGCGGAAGCACGAACATATCGGCATCCAGCGGCTGGTCGCTGCCGTCCAGCTTGTGCTCGGTACCCAGGCCGCTCAGGTCCAGTGTGATATTCTCCTTAATCGTATCATCGGCATTCCACACATTGTCAGCGGGCTTCTTCCAGGTGCCGTCGCTGTTCAGCGTCAGGTCCAGTCCGCCGGTGGTGAGAATGTTGTTGAGGGTGATGTCGTTGATGATGATTTCCCAGCGGGTCTTGTCTCCGTTTTCACCGGTTGCCTCCAGGTAGGGCGTCGTAATCGCGAAAGTCACCTTGGCGAAGGCGTGGCGGAACAGCGTCGGGACACCATTATAATAATAAGTATTCTTGTTGTTCGTCAGGCCGGTCACTTTGTCGGCATACATCAGGTCGACGGGATGGTTCCGCACGTCCCAGGCCGGGTAGGAAATGCCGGTCTCGGTAACGGTGGGAAGCGGCGCGTTGGTTCCGTCTGCCGTATACGGGGAGTAGCAGATGAAATCCAGGGAACCGGTCTTGGGCCAATAATAGGTGGTACCTTCCGGCGCCCAAAGGTTCTTGGCACTGTTGTAGGACACTTTCTGGTTGGTCATGAACGTCGTGTTGTCGGCGGGATTCTGGCCTTTGAACCAGGAAAAAGCACCGAAGGGAACGGCTGCGTATTCATCCTTGTAGTCGGCCGGGTCGGCCTTGGTCACGTTCTGGTAACGGGCCACCTGGAATACAACTTCCGCCTTCTGGTCTTCAATCGTTTTGTTGCATGACGCCAGCACTGCCAGTGCCGCTGCCGCATAAAAGATGTACTTTTTCATTTTCATTTGTTTTTTTGTTTCTTGGTGGCCCGGGGCAGGGTCAGCCACCCCGAGCCTGTGCGCTTTATGAAATAATATTTGAATAACCGTCAATTAAATCTGGATGGTGGCGGAAGCGGCTACATTCTCCCAGTCGGCGACGGCCGGGTCGAAGGTAATCGTAACGTCTTCCGGGCTGTCGAAGTCGCTTTCGGTAGCCGTAGGCTTGAAGTTAATCGTATAGACGATGTTCTGGTTCATTTCCCAGGCACTGAGCGAGGAAATATCCTTGAGGTCAAGGGTGCTGGGGAAGTCTTCTTCAATCACCTTGCCGTTGGACAGGGTGGTCTTGATGTGCACCTGCAGGTCGAGCTTCTGGACGCCGGCCGTCAGGGTCTGCGGCAGGACGTATCCGGCCGCCGGGGCAATGTCCTGAGGGGTCGTGGTGAGGACGACCGGGGTGGAAATCAGCTCCTGGGCCGGGGTGGCGCCGGAAGGAGAGGTCCATACGTTGCCGGCGGGCTTATCCCAGGTCTTGCCGTCCGTGTTCAGGGTGAGGTTGCAGGAACCTGTGGTATAGAAACCGCTGATTTTGGCGCTGTTGACGGTCACTTCCCACTTGGTGACGGTGCTGTTGGATGCGTCGGTCCACTCGGTGAAGTTGGCTTTGACCTTGAAACTCAGTTTCGCAAGGGCGTGACGGAACAGGGTCGGGACACCTGCGTAGCCGGATTCGGGGCTGGCGTCATCGGTGATTTCATTCACGTTGGCGGCACACTTGGCCTTGTCGGCATAGAGCAAATCGGTCGTGCCGACGGTGTAATTGGTGTAGGTGATGCTGCTGGCTGTCACGCTCGGAACGCTCCCGGCGGTGTTGCTGGTACCGTCGAAGGGGGAGTAGGAGATGAAATCGATGCTGCCGGTCTTGGGCCAGTAGAAAGTGTGGTCAATGGTTTTCCATACGCCGGCGGCGAGGTCGACTTTTTCGTTGACCATGAATTCGTCGCTGCCGTTGAACCATGCGTACGTACCGAAGGCACCATTATTATATTTGACACCGTCGGCCTTGGTCTGCAGACGATTGGCTACTTCGAAGGTGATTTCTTTCTTGCTCTCCGTCTCAATTTTGGTGCAGGCCGCGCCCGCTGTCAGCACGAGGGCTGTCAAAAGGATATACTTTTTCATGTTGCGTGTTTTTATTCGTTTTATACCTTAGTTAACGTCGTTGACTTCAAATTCACCGGTGACAGGCGTCCAGTCAACCACGGCAGGATCGAAGTAAATCGGATCGTCGGAGTAGGGGTTGATGGTGATGGTGTAGAGGATGCTCTCGTTGATGCCCCATTTGACCAGTTTGCTGCCGCCGAGGGCGGAGTTGTCGTAGTACAGCGGAACCGTCGAGGTGACCACTTCGTCAGCGAAGTCGGTGGTTCCTTTGTATTTGGTCTTGATGGTGTAGGAGAGGTAGATGGCCTGCTGGGTACCGGTGGCGGCGAGTTCCTGCGGGAGCAGAATGCGGCTTGCAACGCTGGGCACGTGGGCGTCGGTATCATCCCATTTCATGTTGATGATGTTGGTGGCGGCATTCAGTTCATATTCCGCTGCCCCGCTCTGGGAGGCCCACTGGCTGGCGTTGTTCTGGGTGAAGGTACCCTTGTTGTTGATATTGATGATTTTGACCTCGTCCAGGGCAATGGCCTGGTCAATCACGTTCGGGTTGGTGTTCTTGCCGGCTTTGAAGACGAAAGCCACTTTGGTGAGGGCGTGGTGGAAGAGGGTGGGGACACCTTCTGCAACACCGCTCACGGCGCTGTAGGTGGCAGGGTTGGTGTTTTTGGTCTGGTCGGCAATCAGGTCGGCGTACATCAGGTCAACGTCGGTGCTGTTGACGATGGTGTAGTCGGTGAACGTGAAGCCGTCGGCTACGGAGTGAACCGGCAGGTTGACGAAGCCGTTGTTACCGGCAGCGGCGGTGTAGGGTGCGTAGGAGGCGAAGGTAATTTTACCGGTCTTGGTCCAGAAATAGGGGATGGTCGGAGCCCAGACATTGTCGGTGCTGTTGTAGGCAACCTCCTGGTTGTCCATGAAGATGTTGGTCTGGCCGTTGGTGGCCCAGTCGGTCGGCGTCCACCAGGCGAAGGTGCCGAAGGTGGCCGTCTTGGAGAACTCGGTGTTGGCCTTGGTCAGTTGGACGTAGTTGGCTACGTTGAAGGTGATGGCGGTCTGGTCGTCGGTCCGCTCGATTTTGGCGCAGGCGGCGCTGGCTACGAGCGCGGCGGCTGCAAGAATCAAATACTTTTTCATAAATCGCATTGTTTTTTAGTTGTTTGTATTGGCGCCCACGGGCAGGGTCAGCCGCCCGCGGGTGGTAAAAGAGATTAAGGGGTCACGAGACCGTTTTCGTTGATGTTGATTTCATCGACGGTTCCGTCAGCGTCAAGGGCATCATACTCCTCGACGGCCGGGTCGAAGGTAACCTTCTCGGAGACCGGGTCGATGATGATGTGGTAGGTAATCTTCTTGTTGGCCTCCCAAGAAGGAACGGTGTTGGCGAGACTTCCGATGACTGCTGCGGCGTCGATACCCACAGTACGGATTTCCTCCATGAACACGGTCGAGCCATGCAGGGCCTGTACCCTATAGGTGAGCTTGAAGTCCACGCCGTTTGTCAGCTGAGGCATGACCGAACGGGCCGCAAGGATTTCATCCGGGGTGCCGCTGCTGGTCTGGTTGACATCAATGGTCAGGACCTCGGACTGTTCCAGCTTGATGACTTCTTTGTCCGTGCCCGGGACCCAACCGCTGATGTTGGTCGCGTTCGCGTTGTCCTTCGTCCAGGCTACGGTCTCCGCAGATGTGGAGGCGTCGGCGCTGGTCAAGGCCAGGGAGCCTTTGTTGATAGGGGAGATGGTGGACACGTGGGTCGCGTCATAATCTTTGAGGACCTGGACTTTCCAGATGGTGTTGGCACTCTTCTTGGCATCCGTGGTGCGGGCCTCTACATCGACGATAATCTTCGCCAGCTGGTGGTGGAAGAGGGTGGGGACACCCTTGGTGATGTGACCGGAGGTCTCGCTGTTGTCGACCTGATAGGTCTCCGTAGCGGAATTGGTGCGGGCATAGTGCAGGGCGGGGTCGGCTACGAGAATGTTGGAGTTAGCGTCAATCGTGACATCGTTGTACGCAAACTTCACGGTCTTCTTGTCGCTGGCGCTATTGTCCACGGTCGGGGCAGCGGTACCGGCGTAGGAGTAGAAGTTGATGTAACCGGTCTTGGGCCAGAAATAGTCTTCGGCCGGAGCCCAGGCGGTGATGTTGTTGGAACTGATGTTCGCAGACGTTACCTGGGTGGTACCGTTCCAAGGGAGGATATCCACATCCATGAACTGAACCGGATTGCCGATGGCAGGGAACTGGTTGGCCACGGTGTGGAACTGGAAGATGCCGTCCTCAGCGTTGGTAAGGGCGACATTCGTCGGCGCCTTGGTCTGGGCAGCGTAATTGGCTACCTCAAAGGCGATTTTGTTGCCAGGGTCAGAGACGTTGAATTCCGTCTCGACCTTGGTGCAGGCGGCGCTGGCTGCCAGCGCAGCGACTGCGAGGATGAAATACTTTTTCATAATGCGCATTGTGTTTACTTTGTTGTTCATTTTATTATTTTTTGTCTTTGTTTGGTGACCCGGGGCAGGGTCAGCCGCCCCGAGCCTGAAGGTTCTTTAGATGGTCTTCTCGGTGGTGGTACCCGTGATCCATGCAGATTCAACAGCCGGATCGAAGAGTACTTTCTTTTGGGACGGGACGACACGCAGGTAATAAGTATACTTCGTGTTCTGCGCCCATTCGCTCGTTCCCATATCGTTCAGTTTGATGGAAACCGGGATAATCTCCTGATGGGAAGCATTGCTATAGGTCGTCGTCAAATCCAAATCGAAGCTCAGTACAACCGAGGAGCTCAATGTCTGAGGAAGGACACAACTTGGTGCAACAAAGTCCGTTGCGTTGGCCTTTTTGACGGCGTCTACGGTTTTAGTGCCCGTGATGTCAACAGCAGCAGCTGCGCCGGTTCCTGCCCAACTGCCTGTCCATTCCTGGGTCTTGTTCGTCCCGGGGTCGACATTGGTCAATGACAGTTTGCCGGTGGAGTTGATAGGAGTAATCTTTGCATTCTTCAGCACGATGGTCCAGGTTGCTGTTCCGTCGCTGGGTTTGTCACCGCTGAGGGTCAGGTTTTCGTTTGCCGCCTCATCGTCAGCATAGACTTTGATGTTAATCTGGGACAGCGCATGGTGGAAAAGGGTAGGAACGCCTTCCGTTACACCGTCTTTCTTGTAGATGGCGCCGTCGTTGTTTTTGTATCTCCAAGCCATATCGGCATAGAGCAGATTGGAAGTAGCCTGTCCAAGGGTTGCGGTATATTCCCACTCCAACTTAGCCGTCCATTTGTCTGCAGTATATGCATACGTAATGGTCGGGTTGCTTTCGGTCCCGTTGACGGTGCCATACCAGCTGATGAAATTGACGAAGCTCTTTTCGCCTTTCGGCCAATAGTAATCATGAGAAGCAGGAGCCCAAATTGTATGGGCGGCATCCCAATTAATCTGCTCACCCGTTGTCGGGAAGAACTGCTGGAAACTGCTTGTAACATTACCGCTGGCGTCCAGGTCCACACCCTCTGCGTGCAGGAAGGCGCGGCTGAAGAAATGCGCATTAGCAGGGTCTGCGAATTCATCAAGGAACGACACTTCCCCGGCCTTGGTCTGCGGAACATAGTTCGCGGCCTGGAAGGTGACCTTCACCTGCTGGGTTTCGGTCTCGACTTTGGTGCAGGCTGCACCGGCAATCAGTGCAAGGGCTGCGATGTAAATAAATTTTTTCATAAAGCGTTTATAATTAATTGTTTCTATTATTCAATCACAAGGTCAGGGACACTCGAAATATCTTCCCAATTCCGCATTTCGGGATCGAACTTGATGGTGTCGGTGGCCGGGTCGATTACAATGTTATACGTAATAATTTTGTTCATTTCCCAGGCATCAATCGTGCTGACAAAGCTGTTCAGCTTCACAGTCGCTGACGTGCTCTCTTTGATGTATTCGCTGGCCGAGTACCGGGTGGTGACCGAATACGCGATTGTCAGCGCGATATTGTCCGTAACCGTCTGCGGCAGAACGGTGTAATTGCTGATGAGAGCGACCGGGTCCTGACCGGCTTCCCGACTGGTCAGCGTCCAAGGACCGCCGGTTGCCTGGATGGTCACCTGACTGCCGGCCTTAGCGGTCCAACCTGTTGTTGTCCAGGCCTTTGTCGTCTCGGCGGTACCCGGATCGGAATTGGTTAGGGTGAGGGTACCGGTGCCGAAGGCGCCGTTCACGGTGATAGCGTCCACCTGGACCTCCCAGGTCGTACCGTCCGTTGCGGACAGCTGCTTGGCGATGGCCGTGAAGTTCAGCCGGGCCAGCGCATGGTGGAAGAGGGTCGGGACGCCCTCGGAAACACCGCTCACAGCGGTATACACCTGCTTGTTGCCGTTGAAACGCCAGGCCTCGTCGGCATACATGATATTGTCGGTAGGGGCGATGGCCCGTTCCGTCCATTTCAGGGACGTTTCGCTCAGGCTTGTCGGATTCCCGGCGGGGTCGTACCAGCTGACGAAGTTGACATAGCTGGCGTCATCTTTCGGCCAGTAGTACGGGTGGCTGGGGAGCCACTCCGGAGCCTGGTAGGTAATCGTCTCGCCTTCGGCGCCGAAGAAATCCTGGGTTTCATCCACGCCCGTTGCGTGCAGGAAGCCGCGGGAACGGAAGGAAGCGATGCCTTCGTCGCCCAGAGAAGAGACTTTGGTCCTGGCGCTGTAGCTGCCGACCGAGAAAGAGACCTGCGCTGCCGGGGCAGGCGCAGTCTCCACCTTGGCACACCCGCTAAGGAATGCCAGGACGGCTGCTAACAGTATGTAGGACCAATTCTTCATTGTCTTTTTTTATTCTTTTTTACAGGGAAATCTCTCCCTGTTCTTCTACCCAGTCATCCACCTTGGGCTGGAAACCGCCGTTGGAGGCAGGCGGTGTCACAGGCCCGGTCGGGTCATCAATCACCCAGGTTTCGTCGATGAGCAGCCAGTGCCGCTCGATAGCTTCTTCGCTGTTGAATACGGTATCCAGGTTGATATCTTTCTGCTGCAGGTTGCCGGCGGTGTCCACCACATTGAAAGTAACATGCAGGTTGCTGGAAATATCCTGAATCTTGCCGAAGGTATTGAACACGGCGCACAGCACATCCTTGTTCGCGCCGGGAAGGTTCGGGTCGGTGCTCTTGTGCAGGTCAAAGCAGACGGCTGCTGAAGGGTCGACCGTCCGTTCATTCAGGCCGAAACGGTTGGACGGGGACAGACCGGAAATCACAGCAGTGGCGCTGGAGGCGTGCTGCATGCCTTCCACGTGAATCTGGATATAATACGTGTCCACAATCGTGCGGGCGGTCGTATTGATGACCACAACCGTGTCATGCGGAGCGACGTAGACATCTTTTTCCCGGGCGACCGTCAGGTGGTCCGGTTCATAATTGATGCTGATGTCGTCGTATTCGTCCGCCTTGGTCCCCAAATACTTGGTGCGAAGGCTCTGCGAAATCTCGTCCGTATAGGCGATGATGGTGTTTTCGCTGGTTTCTTCCTTTACCTGGGTGGTCGGCGTATCAAAATTGTACACCACAAAATCGTAGTTGCCGAAGGAGATATTGAGGTTGCCGCTCAAAATCTGGTTGCCTTCGGGCGAATAGGTCTTGTTGGAGATAAAACTCTGGGACAGAAGCCGTTTCGTGCCGGGCTCGTAGACCATGACGCGCATCATATCGGTCGACAGGTCCGGGACCGGTATCCGGTCGTTGTAAATATCCGACGTCACATTGGCGATGGCTTCAATGTTCACCTTCACCTGAATCTTCACCAGTTCCTCCGCGTCGTACAACGGACGGCGGTGGCAGGAGGCGGCGGCAAGCAGCATCAACACGGGCAGGAAGATATGGCGCAGGAACTTACTCATAGCGCACCTCCTTCTTTCCGGGTATGTTGATGGGAACGACGAGGCTGACTTTGGCCTTGGTCGGGCCGAAATAGGAAACCTTGCCGATATTGTATTTGTCGCGGATCAGCTTGTCGTAGTCGCCGGTCGGCTGGTAGTGCCGGTAATCGGACTGCAGGTAGCCCAGTGACAGGCTGAATTCGAGGTTGACCCTTTTCTTCCGGCCGATGGGCATGGCATAACCGGCGGTAAGGCCGGCAGACCAATACTCGCCCTGATAGTTCAGGGAACGGTCGTACTGGAAATCGTATTTAGAGGACATGCCGTACAGACCGCCGAACCAGCCCCGGAGCTTTTCGGTGCCTTTCGGGTCCCAGGGCTTCAGCCACACACGGCCTTCGATGCCCATTTCCCACATCTGGAAGCAGTATTTGTTGCCGGTTTCCCACCAGGGGAACACATCTTCCGCCATGATGGAGAAGCGGTTGGCAATCGGTACTTCCACTTCGAAGTTGAGGGCGGTGACGGCGTCGTACAGCAAATTGGTCTTCAGGGCCACCACGGTGGTCTTCGGGCGGTAAATGACCGGGGTCTTGGTAATATAGACCGTGTCGGTGCGGACAATGGTGACCGTGTCCGTCCGGACGGTCTGCACGGTGTCGGGAACACCGATGATGACATGCCCGGGGATGCTGAGCGTGTCTCCAGGATGCACCTTGATGGTATCCGGCTCGGCCGGAAGGGTTTCCGTCTGCAGGGATGCCTCCGCCTCTTTCACCCGAATGAAAGCGTAGCGGAATCTCTTGAAATACGAGGCATAGAACTGTTTGTACTGCGGGACGGTCCGTAGACGGGCCTCTTTGACGTCCGGCGCTGCAGGGGAGTCGACGATGTTCAGCATTGTTTCGCGGACCGTTTCGTCCATCCGGACATCATTCATGATTGCCGCCCGCAAATCGTCCCAGGATTCTGCACCGGGATTGATGGTGATGCGGCCATCCAGCTGCGGGTAGGTCGCAGTCAGGTACTTGCGGAAAGCTTCCGCACGGCGACGGGAAAGGGCCAGGTTGTATGCGTAATTGCCTTCGGGGGAGGAGTAGGACACGACTTCGATGCTGTCCCGGCCGTTCAAGGCACCGGCGGCAACGAGGCTGTCCAGCTGCTGGAAGGTGCGGTCATTTCCCAGATAGTCGGCCCGCACTGTCGCATTGTCGAAGGGATAATAAATACGCAACTCACGCTCCTGCGCGTACGAAGAAAAAAAAGCGCACACAAAAACGACGCAAATCATGGCAATCCTTCGGATTGTCGCCATGAGTCCTGTGTTTTTGTGTGTTTTGTTCATTTGTCGTTTCTTGGCCTGAGCGTCCTCAGGGGCCTATTGTTCGTTTTCTGGTTGCAAAGATAATGCATTAAAATTTAATTTCCAAAACTTTTTCGAATTATTTTTAAAAAGAATTTTTGATTCGTGAATTTTTTAAAAAATTTTTACGATTTTAAAAACGTCAACAAGATATCACTAACGGGGAGGGGCAGGTCTAGTCCTGCGGCATATTTTTGCTGAATAAGTGCGGAATTGCCCTACTATAGGCCTGTGAGGGCTATACTCGCGTCCAAAATGCGCAGTTTTCAAGAATTAAAAATTTTTTGATGTTTTTTAAAGAAATATTTGTTTTTAAAAATTTTTTCACTATCTTTGCCCCCGGAATGTGATGGAAAGATTTGAATTCCCCCGGCTGCAGGGCTGCAGTGCTTAAAATATAATAGGTATGAAAAACACGGTTCTCCTTTCCCTGGTTCTCCTGACCGCAATGCTGTCGGGCATTTCCTGCAACCAGTTGGGCGATATGCCTGCGCCGCAGCGGCAGACGGCCGATACCCGCAAGAAGATAGACTTCGATATCAAGGTGACCCGTGATGGTGAGGATATCACCCATGACGACAGCCGGATTGCGACCAAAGCGGACGTGACGGCGGGGGATAAGTTGGCGACGATGGATAAGGATATTCCTTTCGGCCTGATTGGCATCGATATGAATTCCGGCACCCTTCTGCTGGACAACGCTTCCGTTTCTTCCGGCGGTAACGGTTATACGGGTTATTTTGACAATGCCTTGTGGGACCTTCCCAGTGCGATTACACTGAGTGCCTACTATCCTTATGTAGACAATGTTGCCTACGGTGAGGAATATGCCGACTATTCCATTCCTTTTACCGCGAGTGAGACGGAGGCCGGCCCGCTGGTCTCCAAAACGGTCGAGCGTGCCGTTGATCAGCTTAACATGATTCCCCTTGAATTTCAGCATATTACAAATGATATCGGCTTCAAAATCTGCGATGTCACACCTGCGGAAGAGTTGCAGGGGCTGGTCCATCTGCGAAAACTGACGGCAACCAATGTTGCGCAGGCCGGCGTATTCGTCAACAATCTCCAGCAGGGCCGGGGACTTTGGCACAAGCAGGGCTATTATCGGAAAATCGTGGTTTTTGAGGGCGATGCCAAGGTAGGCGTGGGGATGGAGAATGAAAAGTTTGTCGGATACGAGACCCTGGAAGACCGTTTGCGGGACAGCCACCGCTATTATTCCATTCCGGATGAGATTGAAATCGGAAAACAGTGCGTTGAAGTCATCTATGATGTCGACGGTTTTACCCACAACGGTTTTTATTATGAGCCGCTCAAAGAACAGGTCGCTCGCTATATGCTGTATGGCCTCTTGCCGGACAATGTCTTTGCCTATGGCAAGCAGTATACCTTCCATATCGGCATCGATTTGAGTTCGGTATACCGGGAAATTACGTTTGCGCCGGCTGTCGGCGACTGGGAAACCAAAATATACGAGAATAACGACGACTTCTGATGACCGGGTCCATCATATTGTTCCTGCCGGTGGCGGCGTGTTTCTTCTGGATGGCAATCACTGCGATGATGGCATCCAGAACGCACACGTTCCGGCTGTTCCTGGGTCTGCTGCTTGCCACAGGCCTTTTTCTGCTTACAGACGCCTTCTATGACGCCCCGGGGACGCCTTACAGCATTCTCCGCAAGATGGCCTTGCTGTCGCAGTTTACCGCCCCCTGTCTGATGCCGCTGGTCTGGATGTACATGCGGGCCCTGCGGCGCCATGAGCTGCCGAAAGTAATTCATTATATCTGGATTCTGGTGCCTGTGACCTTGTTCACGGGCGGTATACTGCTGACGCATATCGCCGGCGACGTTCAGATAGAAGCGTTCCTGCGGCGGCTGTATACGGAAGGGAACGGCATCGTGCAGGAGTATCAGGGGGGTGTTTTCCGCACCTATTACTACTGGGTCGTGGTGGCCTTCCGGCTGGTCCTGCTCGTGGAGGTGCTCCTGTTGCTCGGGGCTTATATCCGTACGTTTGTCCGGCAGCATTTCCACCCCCGGAACGTCCTTGGCTTCTTCCGCGGCCAAAAAATCAGGCTGATAGAACTCCAGAGTTTCTTTATCCTGCTGCTGTTCTTTGTTTTCCCGCTGAAAGCATTGCTGTACAAGGACTTTCTGGACCAGCATGTCTGGATTTCTTTCGCCCTGTCCCTTTTGCTGGTGATTGCTATTTTTGCAATCAGCTATACGTCCATGTTTGCATCCAAGGCGGAGGTTTCCATCCGTGACATGCGGATTTCCTGGCGCTATAATTTCGGAGATCAGGACAAGTCCGAGGTCGTGGAGGAGATGATTTCCGATTTGGTCGAAGATGCCGAAACGGAGGCACTGAAACGCATCCAGGGCAAGATAGGGGAGAGTCTCGACGTGGAAGCGGTGTCCCGTGGAGATGTCATATTGGAGAAGCATCTGGCCGCCGATATTTTCGCTGCCGTGGCCAATGCATGGGACGACGGCGGACTGCTGTCGCGCTTCCAGCAGCTGATGTTCCGTGACCGCAAATTCCTGCAGCCGGGTCTCACGCTGGCCGATGTGGCCGATGCGCTCAATACCAACAAGACCTATGTCTCCAAAATGGTCAATAACACCTATAATCTGGGCTTTCCGGAACTGCTGAATACACTGCGCATCGATTATGCCGAGGAGTATATTCTCCATCACCGGGACGCCCGTCAGGACGAGATTGCAAAGGCCTGCGGCTTTGTCAGCGCTTCCACCTTCAATATCATCTTCAAGAAGGTCACCGGCGTGACGCCCAAGGTCTGGATTGCGTCCCAAAGCCCGTCAATTGATAAACAAGCGTAGTGCCCATGTCGATTCAGCTTCCTCAAAAGGACCTTTCTACATATAACGTGCTGGTAGTGGACGATGTGCCCATCAACCTGCTGCTTGTGCAGAAAATGCTCAAGATGTTCAATTTCCGCCTCCGTACGGCCGCGGGCGGTGCCCAGGCGCTTGAAGCCATCGCGGAAGAGAAGCCCCATCTGGTCCTGCTCGATTTGATGATGCCCCAGGTGGACGGTTTCGAGGTGCTGCGGCGGATCCGGGAGAACCCGGAGACGGCGGACATCCGCGTCGTGATTCTTTCGGCGCTCAATTCCAACGACGACATCGTTCGGGGGTTCCAGTACGGCGCCAATGATTTTATCTCCAAGCCGATTCTCATGGAACGGCTGGTCAACAGCGTCGCAACGCAGTTCGAAATCATCGGAATGTTACAAAAGTAAAACCCGGCTTGTCACTCATCCATCCGACACCTGCTTATTTTGAACATGACTCAGCGGGCAGGTGTGCTGTCATTCTGCCGTTTCGGCCGGGGCTTGCGGCGGGGAAGTATTGGAAATTCGTGCAAAGATGCGTAAATTTGCAGGATTTTGGGAATGTGCCTGAAAGCCGCGCGGCAACGCCGGCGGCCGGTCCCGGAAAAACGCATACAACGAATAAAAATATATGACAGCTAAAGAAATCAGACAGAAGTACCTGGACTTCTTCGCCAGCAAGGGACACACCATCGTTCCCTCCGCCCCCATGGTTATCAAGAACGACCCGACCTTGATGTTTACCAACGCCGGTATGAACCAGTTCAAGGATATCTTCCTGGGCAATACGGCCCCCAAGTTCAAGCGGGCCACCGACAGTCAGAAATGTCTGCGCGTGAGCGGCAAACACAATGACCTGGAAGCTGTGGGCCATGACGGCCGCCACCATACGATGTTCGAAATGCTCGGCAACTGGAGCTTCGGCGACTATTTCAAGTCCGAGGCCATCGACTGGGCATGGGAGCTCCTGACCGAGGTGTACGGTATCGACAAATCCCTCCTCTATGCCACCGTATTCGAAGGCAGCGACGAGGACGGCACAAGCCTCGACGAAGAGGCCAGGACGGCGTGGCTCAGGCATATGCCGGCGGACCATATCCTGCTGGGCAACAAGCATGACAATTTCTGGGAAATGGGCGACACGGGCCCCTGCGGACCCTGCAGTGAGATTCATATCGACCTGCGCGGCCCCGAGGAGCGCGCCAAAGTGCCCGGTGCCAGTCTGGTCAATACGGACAACGACGAGGTCATCGAAATCTGGAACCTCGTGTTCATGCAGTACAACCGCAAGGCTGACGGCCACCTGGAGAGCCTGCCGGCCAAGAATATCGATACCGGTATGGGCTTCGAGCGCCTGTGCATGGTCCTGCAGGGCAAAACCAGCAACTATGACAGCGATGTCTTCAGCGGCATGATTCATACCATCGAGACGCTTTCCGGCCGGGCCTATCACGAGAGCCCCAAGACCGAGGTCGCCATGCGCGTGATTGCCGACCACATCCGTGCCATCGCTTTCTCCATCGCTGACGGCCAGCTGCCCTCCAACGTGAAGGCCGGCTATGTCATCCGCCGCATCCTGCGCCGGGCCGTCCGCTACGGCTATACCTTCCTCGGCTTCTCCGAGCCCTTCCTCTGCCGCCTGGTGCCCCAGCTGGTGGACGATATGGGCGAGGCCTATCCCGAACTGAAAGCCCAGCAGAACCTGATTGAAAGCGTCATCAAGGAAGAGGAACTGGCCTTCCTGCGCACCCTGGACCGCGGTATCCGCATGATGGACGACTACATGGCCAAGAGTCGGGACAGCAAGGTGATTGCCGGTGCCGACGCCTTCGTTCTCTATGATACCTACGGTTTCCCGGTGGACCTGACCGAACTGATTGCCACCGAAAACGGCTACACCATCGATATGGACGGCTTCAATGCCGAAATGGCCAAGAAGAAAGAGCGCGCCCGCAATGCCACCTCCAATGAGTTCGGCGACTGGGCGGAGTTCTTCCCCGGCGAGGAAGTAGCCTTCGAAGGCTATGATACCCAGAAAGTTGAGGGTGCCCGCCTGCTGAAGCAGCGCACCGTCAAACAGAAGAACAAGGTCCTGTACCAGCTGGTTTTCGACCGGACGCCGTTCTATGCTGAAATGGGCGGACAGGTCGGCGACAGCGGCTGGATTGAATCCGCCGCCGGCGAGAAAATCGCGATTCTGAACACGGTCAAGGAGAACAACCTGACCATTCACCTGGCCGAACGCCTGCCGGAGAACCCGAATGCGGCCTTTACCCTCTGTGTAGATGCCGAACGCCGGCTGAAGATTACCAACAACCACACGGCGACCCATCTGCTGGACCAGGCGCTGCGCGAGGTGCTCGGCACGCATGTGGAGCAGAAAGGTTCCTTCGTGGGCCCGGACTATTTCCGTTTCGACTTCTCGCATTTCTCCAAGATGACGGATGAAGAAATCGCCGCCACGGAGAAGCGCGTCAACCAATTGATTCGCAGCAACTTCGTCCGCGAGGAGAAACGTGATGCCACGATGGAAGAGGCCAACGCCATGGGCGCCATCGCCCTCTTCGGCGAGAAATACGGCGACAAGGTCCGCGTGGTGAAATTCGGTCAGTCCGTCGAGTTGTGCGGCGGTACCCATGCAGCCGCGACCGGCCAGATCGGATATTTCAAAATCGTTTCCGAAGGAGCTGTCGCAGCCGGTGTTCGCCGTATTGAGGCGGTGACCGGCGAAGCGGCGGAAGCCCTGGTGGCCGGCGTCATCGACACGGTCAAGGCGGCCCGCGCCTTCTTCAACAACGTGCCCGACCTGACCGGCGCGATTCAGAAGATGATTGAAGAAAACGGGACCTACAAGAAGGAATTCGAGGCGATTGCCAAGGAAAAGGCCGCTCAGTTCGCCCAGGCCATCACCGATCACGCCGAACAGGTCGGATCGCTGAAGGTGGCGAAATTCACCCGGGATGCCGACCCTGCGATGGTACGCGAGGCGGCGCTCCGGCTCCAGAAAGAAGTCTCAGGCTTTGTTTTTGCAGGAGCCTTCCAGCATGAGGGCAAGCCCAACCTGGTGCTGATGTATTCGCCCGACCTGGTGGCCGCCGGCAAGAACGCCGGCAAGGACATCCGGGAGGCGGCGAAATGCATCCAGGGCGGCGGCGGTGGCCAGCCCGGTCTGGCAACGGCTGGCGGCAAGAACCCCGAAGGCCTGCAGGACGCCCTGGACAAAATGGTGGAAATCGCTACGGCATAAGCCTTCGGGCGGACCCCGGCATGAAACCTGCCGTGAAAACGGCACCCGGCATACATGAAGAAATTAGACCAGTATCTCATCAAATCCTACATCGGACCGTTCTTCGCGATCCTCATCGTCGTGGTGTTCATCCTGATGATGCAGTTCCTGTGGGTATACATCGATGAGCTGGTCGGGAAAGGCCTCCATTTTTCGGTCATCCTGGAATTCATGCTCTGGGGCGGTACGACCATGCTGCCCCTGTCCATCCCGCTGGCCACCCTGCTGGCCGGCGTGATGACCATCGGGCAGCTGTCCGAGAACTCGGAACTGATTGCCATGAAGTCGGCCGGCATTTCCGTCGGCCGGGTGATGCTGCCCCTGACCCTGGTGACAGCTCTGATTATCAGCGTCGGTTCCTATTTTGTGGCCAACAACCTGGTTCCGGTAGCCTGGAACAAGATTTACACCCTCCGCAGCGACATCCTGAACACCAACAAGGAAATCAACATTCCGGTCGGTTCTTTCTATGACGGCATCGAGGGTTATACGCTCCGTATCGACGGCCGTAACAAGAAGACGGGCATGATGTACGGGGTGCAGGTCTATGACCAGACGGACGGCAAGGCCGGCCGCGCCGAAACCCTCGCGGACTCGGCCATGATGAAGATGTCGGAGAGCAAGGATTATATCGTCTTTACCCTCTATCACGGCATCAACTACCAGGAAGAAAACAAGATGAGCTACAAGGACACCGTCCTGGACCTGCAGCGCATCCAATTTGCCGAGCAGGAGATGATTATTCCGCTGAAGAATTACTCCTTCGAGAAAACGAAGGAGGGGCAGTATGGCGACCAGGCCAACACCCGGCGCCTGAAGACCCTGCTGGTGGACAAGGATTCCCTGGACGTGCGGAAGGATTCGGTGGTGAACAAACACCTGGCCTCTTATGCCCTGGACCGTACCCTGCGGTTCAACAGCCAGCTGGACACCTCTTTTCACAAGGAACTGTCCCCGATGGACCTGTCCGAATTCGGCCACTGGAAGAACCGTTACGAGGAGCGCAAAGCCTATGAAGCGGCCCTGTCCCAGGCGCGGCAGAAGACGTCATACCTGAAGAATGCCGGCAGTGACGTGCTCCAGTACGACTGGTCCCTCCGCCGTACCAACGTGCAGATTTTCAAGAAGTTCTCCGGGGCACTGGCTTGTCTGATCATGTTCCTGATTGGGGCGCCGCTGGGCGCATTCGTCAGCCGCCGTTCCGGTCTGGGCGCATCGGCCATCATCGCCGCGCTCTTCTTCGTGGTGTACTGGGTGGTGGATATCACCGGTGTGAAAATGGCCCGTGACGGGGAAGTGGCGGCCGTTTGGGGCACCTTTATCTCGTCCCTTGTGCTACTGCCCATCGGGGCATATCTATCCTGGAAGGCCATACATGATTCGGCCCTGTTCAACGCCGACAGCCTGATGCATTCCTGGCGGCGTATCAAAGCATTGGTTATGGGATTTTTCAAGAAAACGAAGATTGTCTATTTCGGCACGCCGGAGTTCGCAGTGGCTCCGCTGGATGCCCTTGTCAAAGCGAAATATAAGATTGCGGCGGTTGTCACCGTGGCCGACAAACCCGTGGGCCGCGGCCAGCAGCTGGCGGAAAGCGCAGTGAAGCAATATGCTGTGGCGCACGATATTCCGGTGCTGCAGCCCGTGAAACTGAAAGACCCGGACTTCCTGGCGCAGCTGGCGGCACTCAAGGCCGACATTTTCGTGGTGGTGGCCTTCCGTATGCTGCCGGAAGAGGTCTGGTCCATGCCGCCGTTGGGTACCTTCAACCTCCATGCGGCCCTGCTGCCGCAGTACCGGGGTGCCGCCCCGATCAACTGGGCCATTATCAACGGCGAGCGGATGACCGGCGTCACGACCTTTCTGATTGACAAGGACATCGATACCGGCAAGATCATTCTCCGCCAGGAATGCCGCATCGGCGATACCGACACGGCCGGCGACCTGCATGACCGCCTGATGCCGCTGGGCTCCGAACTGGTGCTCACAACGGTCCAAGGCTTGATTGAAAAGAGTGTCGAAACCCGCGTTCAGCGCAGTTTCATCCAGGGCTCCGAGGTGCTGAAGCCGGCGCCGAAGATTCATAAAGAACTGTGTCACATCGATTGGGATGCCCCGATGGTGCAGGTATACAACCTCATCCGCGGTCTGAGCCCGTATCCGACGGCCTACACCAACCTCCTGGCACCGGACGGCACGGCGACACAGCTGAAAATCTATGCGGCCGAGAAGTGTCCGGAACTCACCGGTACGCCCGGTACGGTGCTTTCCGACGGCAAGTCCTACCTGGCCATCGCCACGGCCGACGGGGCCCTGAAACTGACCGACCTGCAGCTTTCCGGCAAGAAACGGATGGCCGTAAAGGCTTTCCTGGCCGGTTTCCGTGACCCGGAGCAGTACCGGGCCGACAAGGGTACTTCGGCCGAAGAAATCGCCCGTACCCGTGCGTAAACCTTCCGTCAATACGGCGCCGGCTGTCGACGCTTCGGCCGTTTCGGGGCCGGAAGTGTCCGTGGGTACTGCTTTGGAACCGGCTGCCGGGCGGGTGTCCGTCGCGATTCTGGCTGACGGCGATTTCCCCGTGCGCCCCTATCCCCGCTACCTGCTGGAACAGGCGGACCATGTGGTCGTCTGTGACGGGGCTTTGCGCAAATGGATCCGGACCTGTCCGGACCGGATGCCGGATGCCGTCGTCGGGGATATGGATTCCCTGTCCGCCGCGCTGCGCCGGCGTTTTGCCGACCGTATCCATGCCGAGGCCGAACAGGAAACCAACGACCTCAGCAAGGCGCTGCGCTATGTCCTGGCGCATATTCCGGAGGCGACGGAAATCCATATTCTGGGTGCGACCGGACGGCGTGAGGACCACACCCTCGGCAACCTGGCCCTGCTGATGGAATACGCCCGTCAGTATGGTCTGGGCGGTCTTACACAGCCTTCCGTGGACCTGGTCAGCGATTATACGACCGCCTTTGCCATTACGGACAGCTGTTCCCTGGCCGTCGGGGAGGGACGGGCCGTTTCCCTTTTCAGTCCCGACAACAGTCTGACCATCTGCTCGCAAGGCTTGGTCTGGCCTACGGACGAGGTCGTTTTCGACAATTGGTGGAAAGCGACGCTCAACCGGGCCTGCGCCGACACCGTGGCGTTGACCTTCTCCCACCCGTCCATCGCACTGGTCGTCCTCGCCTGATTTCCGCCGTCCGGCCCGTTTTGCATAATCTTTGCAAATTCCGTATATTTGCAAGTTAAGGAAAATGGCACGCTTCGGTCAATACAAACTCAATCCCGAGACCCTTCTTTATGAAACGGAAGAGGTCCCGGTCCGTTCGCGTGTGGTTAAGTGGCTGCTGTTCTTGCTGTTGTCCGGAGCCATGTTCCTGTTCTACCTGTGGCTTTTCACCTCGGTGCTGGGATGGGAACTGCCGAAGACCGTGCTGCTGCGCAAGCAGAATGCAGCCTGGATTTCGCGCATGGAGGTGATGAACCGCCAGCTGGACCGGTATGAGTCCACCCTGGAAGGTCTGGAGCTTCGGGACAATGAGATTTACCGTAACATATTCGGTATGAATGAAATAGGCCCGGAAGTGCGCCGCAGCGGACTTGGCGGACAACACCGGGATGCCGTGTTGGAGCAGCAAGGGGCCAGCCCGCTTTTGCGCAGGACCCAGCTGCGGCTGGACGTGCTCACGAAACGAGCCTATGTCCAGAGCCGTTCCTTCGACGATGTGGCCGCCCTGTCGCGCCGGGCGGGGGATATGGCTTCCTGTATTCCGGCCATTCCGCCGTTGATGACGGACCCTACCACTTACCGGCTGTCCAGTCCCTTCGGCTACCGCAGCGACCCGCTTAACGGTGTCACCAAGATGCATACGGGCATGGATTTCGCCTGCAAGCCGGGCAATTCGGTCTATTCCACCGGCGACGGCGTGGTGGAGACGGTCCGTTTCGAACTTTTCGGATACGGCAATTCCGTCATGATTGACCACGGGTTCGGCTACAAGACCCGTTATGCGCACATGAAGAGCATTTATGTGACGGAGGGAATGAAAATCCGCCGCGGAGAATGTATCGGCGAAACGGGACGTTCCGGCCGCGTGTCCGGGCCGCACCTGCATTACGAGGTGCTTTATCGGAACAACTTCGTGAATCCGATTAACTATATGGACCTGACGATGAGCGAGGAGGAGTACCGGCAGATGGTCGAGAAGACCGCCGCCGAATCGTCCAACCGCATGGTTCGTCCTCATCAGCGTATTCGCCTATGACACAGTATGTTTTCGATAAGGATAACTTCCGGTTCCGGCAGGTGACCACCTCTATCGGGCATGTCCTGTGGCGGGCGGTCAAATGGCTGGTGGCCAGCTTCTCGCTGGCGGCCTTGTTCTACGTCATCGTGTCGCTGTTCATCAGTACCGACACGGAGCGTCAGCTGGCGCGGGAGAACCGGGCCTATGAACGCAATTATGCGGCCATGCAGGAGCGTCTGAAACTGGTGGAGGAGAACCTCAGCGGCCTGGAACTGCGCGATGACGCCATCTACGGGGAGATTTTCCATACCCGGGCCCCGCAGGTGGATCCGGTCGGTTCCATCGCCATGCCTGTGGACGGGGAAGAGGTGCCGGAGAACAATGTCGTGGCTTATACGGAGCGCAAGACCCGCAGCCTGTCCGCGACCGCGGCCCAGGTGGACAGCCAGTTTCTGCACGTCTTCGCCAAAATGGCCGGGAAGGGTTTCCGGATGCCGCCCATGCGGATGCCGCTGGAGGGTCTGACATATGCCCAGACGGGAGCCGGTACCGGCAACCGCCTGAGTCCGTTCTACAAAGTGGAGGTCCCCCACAACGGGCTGGACCTGATTGCGGGCCAGGGAGAAAGCGTTTTCGCCGTGGCCGACGGAACGGTCCGGGATGTGATTCATTCCGGCAAGGGCCTGGGCAATGTGGTGGAAATCGACCATGGCAACGGCTATGTGACCCGTTACGGGCATCTGGCGGACATTACGGTCAGCAAAGGACAGAAGGTCTCCCGCGGCCGGAAAATAGCCACGGTGGGGATTTCCGGCAATTCGTTCGCGCCGCACCTGCACTATGAGGTCCTGCGGGACGGGACGCCCGTGGACCCTGTCAACTACCTTTTTGCCGCTTTGTCGCCGAAGGATTATGCCAATGTGGCCTTCATGGCCGCCAGTACCGAACAATCATTGGATTAAAACAAAATATAAACAGTTTCTAAGTCATTCACGATAATTCCCAAACCGTCATATATGGAAAAGTTTTTCTACACCATCGGCGAGGCCGCTGAAATCCTGGGCGAAAACGCGTCCCTGGTCCGGTTCTGGACCAACAGTTTCCCCAAGTATCTCAAGCCGCATCGCAATGCCAAGGGCAACCGCCTGTATACGGCGGAAGATATCGAGGTGCTCAAGCAGATGCATCTGTTGATCAAAGGGCAGGGAATGACCTTGGAAGGGGCTTCCCGCAAGCTGGCGGCCGACCGTAAATCGGTGGAGAACCGGGTGAAGGCCCTGAATTCGCTGAAGGCAATCCGTGCCCAACTGGAGGAGATCCGCGCCGCTCTGTAGCCGGCGTTCGGGCTCCGGCCTGTCCGAAGCGGCCCGGTACTCTTAATTTCGTAATAAACCGAATGAACGTACAGGATATTATTGCGGCAGTTGAGGCCTTTGCACCCTCGGCCGCTCAGGAAAGCTGGGACAACAGCGGTCTGATTATCGGGTCGCCCCGGGACGAAGTACACGGCGTACTGGTCGGATTTGACTGCACGCCGGCATTGGTGGACGAGGCCCTGCAGCGGGGCTGCGATATGATTGTCACCCACCACCCGTTGATTTTCAAGGGCATCCGGACCATTGACCCGGCCGACCCCGTGGGATGCGCCGTCTATAAAGCCATCCGGGGCGGTGTCGCGGTATATGCGGCCCACACCTCTGCCGACAAGGTCCCGGGCGGCGTGAGCTGGGCGATGGCCCGGCGGCTGGACCTGCAGGATGTCCGTATTCTGGATGAAGATGGAGAGGTCGTGTTCGGGGAAGAGCCGGCCGTCGGCGACGGCGACCCGCAGATTCTGCGCAAAGCAACCGGTCTGGGCGTCATCGGTGACCTGCCCCGGGAGATGAGCGGCGAACAGGCCCTGGACTATGTCAAGCAGTGTTTCTCCCTGCCGGTTCTTCGCCATTCGCGCCCGGTCGACCGGGTCCGCCGGGTGGCTTTGTGCGGCGGTTCCGGCGGCTCCCTTATCGGAACGGCCCTCGCCCGCGGCGCCTCCCTGTACATCAGCGGCGATATCACATACCATCAGTTCTTTACGCCCGCCGGATTCATGATTGCCGATATCGG
The DNA here is from genome assembly GCA_902796555.1 of uncultured Bacteroidia bacterium. Classification (GTDB taxonomy): domain Bacteria; phylum Bacteroidota; class Bacteroidia; order Bacteroidales; family UBA932; genus Cryptobacteroides. The sequence goes on along the minus strand of CADBPR010000019.1, from coordinate 40,398 downwards.
TCATTTCGAGAGCGAGATTGATATCGTCGGGGTCCTGACCCGCCACCTGCGCGACCGGCTCCCGGGCCTGCCTGTCCTGCCGGTTTCCGCCCCCGAAAACCCCGTCTATTGGCGCTGACGGTCCGTCGGGGCTGACGCTCCGGCTCCTCACTACGGCCTGCGTGACAGCACGCTCCGGGTTCTCCGGCCGGCGCCGTGCCGCCGCCTGGTCATGCCCCGGCGTGCTGCATGTCGTTTTTTTTGCGTTATATGGAAAAGAATGGCGGGGAAACGGGAAAAAATTGCTAACTTTGCACCTTGCGCCGTGTCTTCATTTGAACCCCGGCCCGTCGGCTGCGGACAGCTGCCGCGAACCGCCGTCGAAAGGCTGCCGGCGCAAAACGAAACCGAAAATATACGTATATTGAAATATGGCAACAAAGAAAGTAAAGAAAGTTGAAACCCCGATTGACCAGCGGGAAACCTTCGTCTCCATTCAGAAGAATTTCGCTGAGTCCGATGTCAATGTAGGCGAGAAACTCCGGACGCTGTATGAGCTCCAGAAGGCGGATACCGCCATCGACAAGATTCTCCAGCTGCGCGGCGAACTGCCGGAAGAGGTCGAGAACCTCGAAAAGGAGATTGCTGACATCGAGGCCACCAACGCCCGCATCAACCAGTTCATCGAAGGGATGAACCTGACCATTGCGAACGGCAAACAGGATATCATCGACTGCGACGCAGCCATCGACAAGTATCAGAAGCAGATTGAGAACATCGCCAACAGCCGTGAGTTCGACTCCCTGAACAAGGAAATCGAAAACCAGGGCCTGCTCCGCCAGATTGCCGAAAAGCACATCAACGAGGCGAAGGCGAAGATTGCCGAGGCCAAGAGCGACATCGAATACAACAATGACATGATTTCCATCCGGAAAGGTGACCTGGAGGCCAAGCAGGCCGAGCTGGAGAACATCGCCCAGTCCACCGCCCGGGAGGAAGCCCGTCTGAAGAGCGAGCGTGACGCCTGCGCCGAGAAGATTGACGCCCGTACCATGAGCGCTTACAACCGTATCCGCGCCAGCGTGAAGAACCACCTCGCCGTCGTGCCCGTGTATAACGGAAACGCCTGCGGCGGTTGCTTCAACACCATCATTCCCCAGCGTCTGGTGGACATCGCTTCCGGTCGCAAGCTGATTATCTGCGAGCACTGCGGCCGCATCATCGTCAACCCTGACTTCGCTGAATAAGCCGCTATGGCTGGGACCTCGAAAAAGAAAGACGTCAATCTCGATACCCTGGGTCTGGAAATGGGCAACCGCCCGCCGCAGGCCCTGGATTTCGAGGAGGCCGTGCTGGGTGCCTTGCTGATTGAGCCGGGGTGCGTGGACGAGGCGATGGAGGAACTGTCGCCAGCCTGTTTCTATGACCCCAAGCACCGGATGATTTTCGAGGCCATGGTCAAGCTGGTCAACGAGCACGTGGCCCTGGACCTGCTGTCCGTGTCCCAGAAACTCTCTGCACTCGGCCAGCTGGACGAGGTAGGCGGTGCCGTGGCCCTGGCCGCCCTGTCCCAGAAAATCGGTGCGGCGGCCCACATCGAGTATTACATCAAGATTCTCAAGCAGAAGAATATCCAGCGGGACCTGATTACGGCCTCCTTCGATATTCTGAAGAACGCCTATGACGACTCGGTGGACGTGGACGACCTCATCGACATGTCCCAGAGCAAGATTTTCGCGGCCATCCAGAACAGTGTCCGGAAAGACGTCCAGGAAATCGGTTCCGTCATCAAGACGGCCATGGACGAAGTCGAACGGATGCAGACCCAGTCCGGATTGAGCGGCGTGCCGTCGGGCTATCCTTCCATCGACCGAATTACGATGGGCTGGCAGGCGTCGGACCTGATTATCCTGGCCGCCCGTCCGTCCGTGGGTAAGACCGCCTTTGCGCTGAACATCGCCCGCAATGCCGCCGTCGACCACAATATGCCCGTGGCGGTTTTCTCGCTGGAAATGCCGGCCATCCAGCTGGCCAAGCGTCTGATGACCTCCGAATCCGGCCTGCCGGCGGACAAAATCAAAGGCGGCCAGAAACTGGACCCGTACGAGTGGGAACAGCTGGAATTCAGGCTGAAAGCCCTCTCCAAAGCCCCTCTGTACGTGGACGATACGCCGAGCCTCCCCATCATGGAGTTCCGCACCAAAGTCAAGCGTCTGGTCAAGAGCAAAGGCGTGCGCCTGGTCATCGTGGACTACCTCCAGCTGATGCAGGGCCCGTCTGAGCTGCGCGGGATGCGCGAGCAGGAAGTGGCGGCCATTTCCCGTACGCTGAAAGCGACGGCCAAAGAAATGAACGTGCCCATCATCGCGTTGTCCCAGCTGTCCCGTAATGCGGTGCAGCGCCAGGGCAGCAACGGCAAACCGCAACTGAGCGACCTGCGTGAGTCCGGCGCCATCGAGCAGGATGCCGACATGGTCATTTTCGTACACCGCCCCGACTACCTGGGCCTGGCGGAGACGCCCGACGGAAAGGAAACGACGGAAATCATCATCGCCAAGCACCGTAACGGTGAAACAGCCGATATCCCCATGCGTTTCAAGAGCGAGCTCGTACGCTTTGTGGAGGTGGACGATAACCTGATCAATCAGTCCGAGTCCTATATGTCCGCGTCCAGCCCTTCGCTGGAACGCCGGGATGACGGGTATACCCCTTATGGCGGAGCGGACGATTTCCCTGGCGGCGGCAATGAGTTCGGCGCATCCGGGTTCCAATGATGCATTGGTACGGAATTCGATAAGGTAGTGGTATGAAACGGATTTTACTTATCACAGTCTATGCGCTGCTGCCCCTGTTGCTGTCGGCGCAGTCCCTGCCCCTGCGGGGCAAGGCGGAAACGCTGCCCTTCAAAGGCGGCGAGGTTTTCGAGTATAAACTCCACTACAAGTGGGGCATCATCAACTCCGATGTCGCCCTGGCCACCATCAGTGTGGACAGCACCGTCTATGCGGGTCAGCAGGCCTATGCCGCCCGGATTTTCGGCCAGTCCTCCAAGTTCTACGATACCTTCTTCAAGGTGCGGGAGGATTTCCGTTCCACCTTTACCCCGACCCTGGTTCCGCTGCATTTCTGGCGGGACACCCGGGAGGGCGACTGGTATTGCCGGAACGATGTGAAATACAATTGGGCGGCCTCCCAGGTGGAGTCCACTGTGGAAAATTCCAACGAAGCTGCTTTCACCACCACGATTCCGGTCCAGAAAGGCACCTGCGACATCACGTCCATGGTGTTCATGATGCGGGACGTGGACGTGGACCGGCTCGAACCCGGCAAACGCTACATCGGCACGATGATGCTGGACAACGCGACGTTCACGATGGCCATTACCTACAAGGGGAAGGGAACCTTCAAGGACAAGCATCTCGGTACGGTGGCGACCTTGAATTTCGCCGTCCGGCTGAATGCGGGCGATACCTTCGATACGAAGGAAGACCTCATTTTCCTCTTTACGGACGATGACAACCGGATTCCGGTCCGCTTCGAGGCGCCCTTCAAGTTCGGCGCCGTCTCCGGCCGTCTGCAGTCGGCCAAGGGCCTGAAATATCCCGTAGCATACAAGCAGAAGAAGTAGATGCAGGAAGTCTCACACAGCGGTATCATCCGGTCTGTCGGTCCGCAGAAGACGGTCGTGGAGATTATCTCCCAATCCGCCTGCGCAGCCTGTCATGCACAGGGAATCTGTACGGCGGCCGATGCTGTGAAGAAACAGGTGGAAGTCCCGACCGAACCGGGAACGGCCGTGGGTCAGGAGGTGGAAGTCGTGCTCCGCGAATCGATGGGCATGAAGGCCGTCCTCCTTTCTTATGTGGTGCCGGTCCTGATTCTGCTGGCCGTGGTGGTATCCCTGTCCTATACCGGTCTCCATGAGTTGTGGATCGGGGCGGCAGGGCTCTTCGGCGTGGGGCTGTGGTACCTGCTGCTGTGGTTGATGCGCGGCCGTTTCGTGCATGAATATGTCTTTACCCTGAAAAGAAAATAAAACAATAAGCTTATGAGTCAAACCATTATCTGGACCATTACCATTATCACCTTGCTGGGCTTGCTGCTCGCGGTGATTCTGTGGTTCATCGCCGAAAAGTTCAAGGTCGTGGAAGATCCGCGCATTGACGAGGTGGAGAAGGTGATGCCCGGAGCCAATTGTGGCGGATGCGGATTCGCCGGCTGCCGCGCTTTTGCGGATTCGGCGGTCAAGGCCCCCAATCTGGACAATCATTACTGCCCGGTCGGCGGCAATGACGTGATGCAGAAAGTAGCGGCCATTCTGGGCCATGAAGTCAAAGCCAAGGCCCCGGCTGTGGCGGTGGTGCGCTGCAACGGCGCCTGCTCCGTCCGTCCCGTGGTCAACGACTATGACGGCGCCCTGTCCTGCAAGGTCAAAGCGGCCCTGTACAGCGGTGACACCGGTTGCGCCTATGGCTGCCTGGGCTGCGGCGACTGTGTGGCGGCCTGCCAGTTCGGCGCCCTTTCCATGGACCCCGAGACCGGTCTGCCCGTCGTGGACGAAGCCAAATGTACCGCCTGCGGCGCCTGTACGAAGGCCTGCCCGAAGGGAATTATCGAAATCCGGCCGAAGGGCCCGCGCGGAATGCGCATGTTTGTCAGCTGTATGAACAAGGACCACGGTCCGGCCGTCAAGAAGGCCTGTGCCAACGCTTGTATCGGCTGCAGCATCTGCGAAAAGACCTGTACGCACGGTGCCGTCGTCGTGGAGAACAATGTCGCCTATATCGATGCGGCCAAGTGCAAGCTCTGCCGCGAATGTGAGGCTTTCTGCCCCACCGGTGCCATCCACGCGGTGAATTTCCCGAAACCGTTGGACAAAGATGCCGTCAAGGCCCGCGTGAACGAGCGCAAGAAGAAAGCGGCCGAGGCCGCTGCCGCCGCCCAGGCTGAACCGAAAAAGGAGGAAACCGTATGAACCGTACATTCTCGATAGGCGGAGTTCATCCGCATGACTGCAAGATTTCACGGGACTGCGCCATCCAGCCGATGCCGCTTCCCCAGACTGTGTATATTTCTGTGGCGCAGCACATCGGCGCGCCGGCCAAGCCCATCGTTGCCGTGGGTGACAAGGTGAAGGTCGGCCAGCCTGTCGCCGAGCCCGGCGGCTTCGTATCGGCCTATATCCATTCTTCCGTGTCCGGAACCGTGAAGGCAATCGCCCCGCGGGCGGACCTCGCCGGCAACAAGCAGCTTTGCATCGAAATCGCCGTGGAAGGGGACGAGTGGATGGAAGGTATCGATACCTCCGACACCCTTCGGACCGATTTCCCGGACGACAACAAGGAAATCATCGAAAAAATTCGCCGGGGCGGTGTCGTCGGTCTGGGCGGTGCCACCTTCCCGACCCATGTGAAGCTTTCTCCGCCTCCCGGAAAGGTGTGCGAGATGCTGATTATCAATGGCTGCGAATGTGAACCGTATCTGACTTCCGACTTCCGGACCCTGCTCGAGAAAGGACAGCAGGTGGTGATTGGTACGGCCATCCTCAAACAGGCGCTGGGCGTGGACAAGGCGACCATCGCCATCGAGGAGAACAAGCCCGAAGCCATCGAACACATCAACCAGGTGCTGACCCAGATGCGGAAAGTGTCTTCGAAATATACCGGCATTACGGTGATGAGCCTCCGCAAGCGTTACCCGCAAGGCGGTGAAAAACAGCTGATTGACGCGGTGATGCACCGCCAGGTCAAGTCCGGCGGTCTGCCCATCGACGTGGGTGCCGTGGTGCAGAACGTCGCCACTGCCCTGGCCGTCTATGACGCGGTCCAGAAGAACAAGCCGATTGTTGACAATTCCATTACCGTGACGGGCGAGTGCTTCCCCAAGCAGGCCAACCTGCTGGTGCGGGTCGGTACCCCGCTGCGGGCCATCATCGACTACCTGGGCGGCATGCCTGCGGATGCGGTGAAGGTCATCAGCGGCGGCCCGATGATGGGGAAAGCCATTTCCAACCTGGATGCGGCGACGGTGAAAGGAACTTCCGCCCTGCTCTTCCTGACGGAAAAGCAGACCCGCCGCAAGCCTGAGAGCAACTGTATCCGCTGCGGCCGCTGCGCCGACGCCTGCCCGATGGGCCTGGAGCCTTTCCTGCTCAACCGGCTGGCCCTGAACGGCCGGACCGACGAACTGGAGCAGAACGCGGTACAGGACTGCATCGAATGCGGTTGCTGCCTGTACAGCTGCCCGGCCTGCATCCCGCTGCTGGACCATATCCGCCAGGCCAAGGCTCAGGTGATGGGTATCCTGCGTGCCCGGGCGGCCGCGGCCAAGGCTGCCGCCGGTAAATAAGACGCTGTTTCTAACTGGTAATAAAAATTATACGATACGATGAACAAATTATTGGTTTCACCTTCACCGCACATTCACGCTGACGTGTCCACCCGGTCCCTGATGCGTGACGTGGTGATTGCCCTGATGCCGGCCCTGCTTGTTTCCGTCGTCTTCTATGGATGGAAAGAGTTGCTGGTAATCGGTGTCAGCGTGGCGTCCTGCGTGCTGCTGGAGTACCTGATTACCCGCTTCATGCTGAAGAAGCCCTCCACCATCGGAGACTTCTCGGCCGTCGTGACCGGTATTCTGCTGGCGCTCAACCTCCCGGCCACCACCCCTTGGTGGGTCGTGCTGATTGGTGCGGTCTTCGCCATCGGCGTCGCCAAAATGACCTTCGGCGGCCTGGGCCAGAATGTCTTCAACCCGGCCATCGCCGGCCGTGTTTTCCTGCTGGTTTCTTTCCCGACCTATATGACCCATTGGGAGATGCCTCAGGGCCTCTTCGGGGCTGACGCCGTGACCGGTGCCACCCCGCTCGGCCAGGTCAAGGAAGGCCTGCTGCAGGGGAGCACCCTGTCCCAGATTCTGGATGTGGATTACCTGCAGATGCTGTTGACCAACATCGGCGGTTCCGCCGGTGAACTGTCCGCCGTGGCGCTGCTGGCCGGTTTCATCTACCTGCTGTGCCGCCGGGTCATCAAGCCCCACATCACCCTGTCCATTTGGGTGACGGTCGCCCTGGTGTCCCTGGTCTTCTGGCTGGTCAATCCCGAGCGCTTCACCGACCCGCTCTTCAACCTGCTGACCGGCGGTATGATTCTGGGTTCCTGCTTCATGGCTACGGATTATGTCACCTCGCCGATGAGCGTTATGGGCGGTATCGTCTACGGTATCGGCATCGGTTTCATCACCCTGATGATTCGTTACTTCGGCAGTTATCCGGAAGGCATGTCCTTCGCCATTCTGATTATGAACGCGGTGGTTCCGCTCCTGAACCGGGCATTCCACCAGAAAAAATACGGGAGGGCTTAAGTCATGGCAGTTGCATCGAATCTGAAAAATATGGCCCTGTGCCTGTTTACGACCTGTCTGGTCTGCAGCGGTGTGCTGGCGGGCGTGTATGCCCTGACGGCGGCTCCGATTGCCGAGACCAACGCCAAACTGCTCCGTGCCTCCATCGGTGCCGTGCTGCCGGAAGGCGGTGAACTTTCCGAGGCGCAGGAGATTACCGTCGGAGGCCAGCCCTCCGAATATTACACCCTCACCGAAGAAGGCAAGGCCAAGGCCTGGGCCGTCAAGTCTACGGTGGTCGGTTTCGGCGGTCCGCTTACCCTGATGGTGGGCGTCACCCCTGACGGCACCGTCTACAATACGTCCGTCCTGTCACACCAGGAGACGCCGGGTCTGGGGGCCAAATGCAACACGGACGCCCATTTCATGGACCAGTGGAAAGGCTTCAACACCCGCGAGAAAATCCTGACGGTGAAAAAAGACGGCGGTGACGTGGATGCCATTACGGCTTCGACCATCACCTCCCGTGCCTATGCGCTGGCGGTGAAGAACGCGGTGGACGCCCTGGGAGACCGCATCGGTGCCGATGCCGTTTCCGGCGCTTCCGTACAACCTGTCAATGAGGAGGAACCGAGCGATGAGTAAATTGAAACTGATTACCAAGGGTCTGGTCAAGGACAACCCGACCTTTGTCCTGCTGCTGGGCATGTGCCCGACGCTGGCCACCACCACTTCCGCCATCAACGGCCTGAGCATGGGTCTGGCCACCCTCTTTGTCCTGGTGCTGTCGAACATGGCTATTTCGGCGATTGATCCCGTCGTGCCCGACAAGGTGCACATCCCGGTCTACATCGTCGTCATTGCCACCTTCGTGACCCTGCTCCAGTTCCTGATGCAGGCCTATACCCCCGACATCTATGCGACCCTCGGCCTGTTCATCCCGCTGATTGTGGTGAACTGTATCGTCCTGGGACGCGCGGAGGCCTTCGCCAATAAAAACAGCGTGCTGGATTCGGCCCTGGACGGCCTGGGTGTGGGACTGGGCTTCACCGTTTCCCTCACCGTACTCGGCCTGGTGCGCGAACTGCTCGGCAGCCTGTCCCTCTTCGGATGGAAGATTCCCGGCACCGGCGACGGCATGCTCGCCTTTGTGATGGCTCCCGGCGCCTTCCTGTGCCTGGGCTATCTGATGGTTTTGTTCAACAAGTATATAGCGAAGAAGTAATATGGAGATTCTGTTGATTATTGTTTCCGCGATATTCGTCAACAATATCGTTCTGGCGCAGTTCCTGGGCATCTGCCCCTATCTGGGCGTATCCAACAAGCTCTCCACGGCTTCCGGCATGTCCCTGGCCGTCTGCTTCGTCATTACGCTCTCCACCCTGGTCACCTATCTGCTGAACAAGTACCTGCTGGTGCGTTTCGGCCTGGAATTCCTGCAGACCATCGCCTTTATCCTGGTGATTGCGGCCCTCGTGCAGATGGTGGAGATTGTCCTGAAGAAGGTCAGTCCCTCCCTGTACCAGGCGCTGGGTATCTTCCTGCCCCTGATTACCACCAACTGCGCCGTGCTCGGCGTGGCCATCAACGTGGTAACCAAGGAGTTCACCTTCGGCCTTCCGTCCCATATGCTGGGGCTGGGCGAAGCGGTTCTCTATGCTTTCGCGACTTCGCTGGGCTACGGCCTGGCCATGGTGATTTTCGCCGGTCTGCGCGAGCATCTTTCCCTTTGTGAAGTCCCGAAGCCCTTCCGCGGCGTGCCGATTGCCCTGGTGACGGTCGGGATTCTCGCCATGGCCTTCATGGGCTTCTCCGGTATTGCATAAACAGTTGTGTATTAAAACTTTGTAGTATTATGAAAAAATCATTAATCGTTATCGTTGCAGCGCTGGCCCTGTCTTTCACGGCCGCTGCACAGCCCAAGGCCGTCGGTCTCCGGGTCGGTGTCCTGGATGGAATCACCTATGAGCACTATCTGGGTGGTGACAACTTCCTTGAGGCCAACATCGGCGCCTATGGCTGGTCCAACGGCATGAACTTCTTTGTGGACGGTATCTATAATTTCATGATTGCCCGTCCCGACTGGACTCCGCGCGGTGAGTGGGGTTTCTATGCCGGTCCCGGTATCACCCTCGGCACCTATCGCAATGGCGATGCCAACGCCTTCGATGTGGGTATTGTTGGTCAGGTTGGTTTGGAGTACACCTTCTGGTTCCCGCTGAACCTTTCCCTCGATTTGCGTCCCCGTTGGAACTTTATTTCGAACGTGTTCGTGCCGGATTTCTTCTTCCCGTGCCTGTCCGTCCGCTATGCGTTCTAAGAGGCTGATTCTGATTATCCTGATGGCTCTCGGTTTTGCTGCGACGGCTTCCGCCCAGTATCCGAGGGCCTTCGGTATCCGGGGCGGCTATGGTCTCGAAGTGAGCTACCAGCACTTCCTCGGCGACCCGCATTTCCTGGAGGTCGACCTCGGTCTGGACCTCGAGGGGGAGCGGGGTTTCAAGGTAACGGGCAGCTATGATTTCGTCATTGCCCGGCCGAACATTACCCGTGGCGGCGACTGGTCCATCTATCTGGGCCCGGGGCTGTCGGCGGGCTATGTCTACAACAAAGATGCGGAAGACGCATCCTTCATGGTTGCGGGCTGCCTGGTACTGGGGATGGAATTCGCGCCCTGGCGCCATTTCGGGATTTCCCTCGATTTCCGGCCAATGTACGGCTGGGATTTCGGGGGAAAGAAACCCTATCTGGGCGGGCTGCTCTCCGGTCTGATTCCGAGTCTCGGCGTCCGCTTCCTCTTCTGAAAAAGCCCATTTGCAGAGTAAGTGGGGCATTTGGCTGAATCGGTTTTGCCGTTTCGTCCGAATGTCCCATCTTTGTTCAAGGAGCCGTGACGGTTTCCTTAGGCACGTATACGGCAAGTAATTGGTAACAGGATATGTCACGAACGAAAAAACAAGAAACCATCATTTACTTGATCATCATAGGGGTGATACTGCTCATCCCTGTGATGGTTTCCCTGTACAATGCGGCCATTGACGCAGCGGCTTTTACCTGGCAGGGCATTCTGCGGATGTGGCTGTCTTTTCTGCCCTTTTTCCTGCTGTTCGCCATTCACAACTGGCTGCTCTGTCCTTTGGCCCTGAAAGGGAAAAAGCTTTGGTATTTCGTCGGTACGAGTGCCCTGCTGCTTGCCCTGGCGGGCTACCTGATGCTCCGTCCCAAGCCGGAACACGGCGGTATTGCCGGTCCCGGACCGAATCCGCGCATGGAAATGCCGGGCCCCGGACCGGATGCCCGTCCGCGCATGGGTGCAGGTCCTGACGGCGCAGCGCCGATGCCCGCTCCGGAGGGCCCCGAACCGGGCAGGCCCGGCCCGGGACCGGATGCGCAGAACCGCCCTCTGGGACCGCTCTCGCCGGGTATCCTGCTCTTTATTCTAGGTGTTTCCCTGATAGGCGGCAACTGGGCCGTCAAGTCTTTTTTTCTGGAATCGGGCCGTCGCGAGCGGCTGGAAAAACTGGAAAAGGAGAACCTGGATTTCCAACTGGCATATCTGCGCTACCAGATTAATCCGCATTTCTTCATGAATACGCTGAACAACATCCACGCCCTCGTGGACCTGGACCCGGAAAAGGCAAAGGAGAGCATAGTGGAGTTGTCCAAACTGATGCGCTATATCCTTTACGAGGGCAGCAAACCGACCATTCCGCTGGAAAAAGAAACCGAATTCCTCCGCCAGTATGTGTCCTTGATGCGGATGCGCTATGCCGATTCGGTCCGGATTGACGTCTCCCTGCCCGATGCCGTACCGGGCGCCGAGGTCCCGCCGCTGGTCTTCGTTTCCTTCGTCGAAAACGCTTTTAAACACGGGGTCAGCTATGAACGCCCGTCTTTCATCCGGGTGAATATGTCCGTCGACAGCGGAAAACTGCTGTTCCAATGTACCAACAGCCGGCATACCGGTGCCGCCGGAACACCCGGTGGCGTGGGCATGGAAAACGTGCGTAAACGCCTGGAACTGTTGTATGGAGACCGTTTTCTCCTGCATGTTGACGAGCAGGACGACACCTATGATATTTTGGTAATGCTTCCTATCCATTCCGACCATGATTAGAGTAATAGCCGTAGATGACGAGCCCCTGGCGCTCAAACAAATCACCGCGTATATCGCGAAAATACCTTATTTTGAATTGGTTGCTTCCTGCCACAGCGCGGTTGAGGCGGCATCCGTGCTGGAAAAAGAGGCGGTGGATGCCATGTTCCTGGATATCAATATGCCGGACCTGACCGGGATGGAGTTCGTCCAGTCCCTTGCCCAGCCGCCCCTGGTGGTGTTTACGACGGCCTATTCCGAGTATGCTGTCGAGGGATACAAGGTAGAGGCGGTGGATTATCTGCTCAAACCCTTCGGTCTGGCGGATTTCCAGAAGGCTGCAGCCAAGGTCAAGAAGCAGTATGACCTGCGCGGAGCGGTGTCCGCCGTGTCCGCAGTAGACGCTGACGATGCCCTGTTTTTCAAGACGGATTACAAGATTGTGCGGATTGAGGTCAGCCGGATTGAATATGTGGAAGGGATGAGCGAATATCTGAAAATTCATGTCAAAGACGAACCCGAACCGATTATCGTGCTGCTGAGCATGAAAAAAATCGAAGAGCGGCTTCCGGCGGATAAATTTATGCGCATTCATAAATCCTATATCATCAATCTTTCCTGTATCCGCGAGGTTTCCCGTAACAGGGTCTTGCTGGGCGGAGAGGTTTCGCTGCCGGTCGGCGACTTGTACCGGACGGCCTTTATGTCCTATCTGGACCGGAAGTTTCTGGGAAAATAAGCCGGTTTTGTATCACTTTTGACCTGTTTCCTTTGAAATAGATACGAAAAGTGTTGCAATTTCGGATATTTATTGTCAACTTTGTAGGGAATATGTAACATTCCTGTGAAAAAGTTGCTCATAATCGCGATGTTGCTGGTGACCTGTTGGGGCGCCGGTGCCGTGGAGCGTTCATCCTTCCGTTACCGGATTAACGCCGAACAGATGGATTCTACGTATCGCGACAATGCAGCTGCACTTGCTTCGCTGGATGTTCTGATGGCTTCGGGCCGCGAAGTGGCGTACGTCCTGGTGCAGGGTGTCGCTTCTCCGGACGGTCCCCAGGCCGTCAACCGTCGAATCGCGCGCGCGCGTGCCAATAATATGGTAGCGCAGCTTTCCGCCCGTTACCCGTCTTTGGGCGCGGACCGGTTCCGGGTCGTCGTATTGGATGAGGACTGGTCCGGTATCATCGGATATCTCTCCCGCTCTTCTCATCCTTGGAAAGAAGATGCCATTGCCATTCTGCGTTCTCCGGAAACAGACCGCAAGACCCGCCTGCAGGATTTGTGGGTAGGCGAGGCTTGGGACGACTTGGTCAAACATTGGTTCCCGCGGCTGCGCCGTACAGAGGTGCAGGTCGTGTTTGCCAGTGCCGAAACTGAGCTCCCGACTTCGACCGACCGCGTCGTGTTTGCCCGGAGCAGTGCAACCCTGCAGGAAGATTACCGGAACAACGCCGCCGTTCTGGCCGGCGTTCATCCGTCCGATACAGTTTACCTGAATGCCTGGTCTTCTGTGGAAGGCACCGAGTCCGTCAACCATTCCTTGTCTGTCCGGCGTGCCGCTGCCGTCCGGGACCGCCTGGTTTCAGCCGGCATTCCGGAGTCCCATATTTTCACCCGCGTGCTGGGAGAAGACTGGGAAGGACTTCGGAACTTGGTATTGCATGATTATGACGGAGCGGATAAGAATGATATCCTCTGGATTCTGGACAATGCTTCATTGTCCATTTCTGCAAAAAAGAACGCACTTCGCCAACTGAACGGCGGCAATACCTGGCGAACCCTGGTGACCCATACCATGACGGATTTGCGCGCCGTCGTTTTATCTTATAAAGGTAAAACATCCGCTGCCTTCCCGCCGGCTGCTTCCGAAGAATCTTCTTTGGAGCCTTCACTTGAACCGAGCGCCGCATCTTTGTCTGAACCGTCGGCCGATGCAACTTCCGAAGAATCTTCTTCGGAGCCTTCTGCCGAACCTGTACCCGATACGATTCCCGTCGCGTCCGATGTATCTGACGAACCCTCGTCTGATGCGGACCCGTCGACGGAGGTCGCCGCTGCACCCGAAACTGTCCAGTTGGAAGAGCCCGTGAGAATTGAAAAATCTAACGGGGATGACCGAACCGCCGGCGAATTTGAAAATCTCAAGCCGGTTCCGGCCGCCACAGTCGTTCCGCTTTTTGTCAAAGAACCGCGGGCGCTGTTCGGTGTATCCACCAATCTTCTCTATGATGCGGTCACGGCAGTGAATGTCGGTTTGGAAGTTCCGGTCGGTCATCATTCTGTACTGCGGGCCGACTATCTGTTCCCCTGGTGGGTGGCCGCCGACAATTCCCGTGCGTTTCAGATTCAACATTTGGATTTGGGTTATCGCTATTACCTCAAAGCATGGGAGAAGCGGGATGCTTCCGTTCTCCGTGGCTGGTATCTTTCCGCCGCCTTCGGAACAGGTAAGTTTGATATTGAACCAAACAAAAAAGGTGTGCAGGGAAAAGAGTTCATGGGCTCTTTGGGCGTAGGTTATACCCTCCCGCTCGGGAATTGGTGGCGGTTGGATATGAACATCGGATTGGGCGGTATGTATGCTGACTTCCAGCACTATCAATGGCAGGAAGACCAGCAGCTTCATTTCTTGAATCAGGATCATTTTCTCTGGCCTGGACCTACTTCTGCAAAGGTCTCCCTTATCTACCTTTTTCACTACAACAAGAAGATTACCAAGTAGTTAGTAATTTTTGAAAATGATACATTTTTAAAAATGAAACAACCCTGGAAATATCTGTTCGTTGGGGTGCTGCTGCTATGCTCATGGTTTGTCCGGGCGCAGGAGTCTTCCTCTTCCAACCTGTACGAGGGATGGGAACAAATCGTAGGTTCTAACCCTACATCGCTTGTCAAAAGCAGTCAAGATGGTTCGCTTTGGGTCGGAACGGCCGACCGGGGATTGTTCCGTTTCGGGCGCAACGGCCGTGTTCTGCATTATACCCGGGAAGTCGGGCATCTCTCCAGCAATGCGATTGCTTCCTTATATGTGAGCCCCGGCAATATCTTGTGGGTGCTGGATGCATCGGGTGTTGTTTCTTATTATACCAATGTTTCCGGTTTCCGTACCCTCGCATTGGATGAGGCGGTTCAGTCTTTTTCTCCTGCCGCCGACAGTCTTTCCGTTCAGGCTTTGACGGCTTCCCGGCAGTTGCTTCAGCTCTCGCCGGACGCGGTCTCTACGGTCGCTAAAGATTTAAATTCGATACATTCTGATTTTGAAACAACCGCTAATAATCAGGAAGTTGCAGACGAAATTCATACCATTGTCAAGTATTCGGTACCTTTTTGGGCATGGCTTCTGATGGCTTGTTTTCTGCTGTTGGCAGTGGTTATTTTCTTCCTTTATTTTCACGAAAAACGCCTCAATCTGCAGAATCAGGAAGTCAGTAATCTTACTTCTTTTCATACGACGCCGCCCTCCGTTTCGCACCCTGCTTTTCAGCATGCGGTGCCGAGACCTTCCGTATCTCCTGCTGCTCCCAAAGATGTAGCTGCTCCGGTTGCTCCGAAGCCGGCATCTTCTTCTCCTGCTCCCAAAGATACGTCTGCGCTTGTTCCTCCGAAGCCTGCGTCTCCGGCTCCTAAAAACGTCGATACATCCGCGGAGAAGCCTGTAGCGGCCGCACAGGTGTCGAAACCGCTTCCGCAGGAGCCTAAGCCGCAGGTTGCGTATGTCCCGAAACCGCAGGTGCCTGCTGAACCGGCTCAAGCCATTGCTCCGGAGTCCAAAGCGATTGAACCGCAAGATACAAAGCCCGGTGTTTCTCCGGCGCCGAAACCGGTTGCTCCTGCGGCACCCAAGCCTCAGCTGCCCTCGGAGCCGAAGCCTATTGTTGCTCCGAAGCCGAACGTTTCTCCGGCACCTGGCATACCACAGGAGCCGAAGCCCAGCATCCCCCAGGAACCCAAGCCTAACACCCCTCAGGAACCCAAGCCCAACACCTCTCAGGAACCCAAGCCTAGCACCCCTCAGGAGCCGAAACCGCGTGTCACATTCGATGCCAAACCTTCTGTCGAGCAGGTTGAAAAGCCTGTTTCTGAACCTGTTGCCGTATCCGAGCCGGAACTTTTCCATGTGGAATCCTATTTTATGCAGCAGGTGAACAATCTGATTCTGCAGCACCTTCCCGATGCTTCATATGGTGTAGAGGAAATGGCTGAATCGTTGGGGATTAGCCGTATTCATCTTAATCGGAAGTTAAAAGCGGAAGGCGCTCCTTCTCCTTCCAATTTACTGAAAGCAGCACGTATGAAGCATGCTGCTAAACTCCTGCTGGAGAGTGATTTACCGATTAATGAAATAGCGCTGCAGTGCGGTTTTTCCACTGCGTCTTATTTCTCCACGGCGTTCAAGGATTTTTATCAGCAGACCCCTTCCGAGTATGTCGCGCAATATCGTTCCGATTCCGACGCGCAAACTTCTTAGGTATTTTTTAATAGGTAACGAATCATTATGTTTGAACTTTCCGAAAGCGGACGTACCCCGCAATATTCCTGGATTCAAGATGTAGAGGACAAATATATTCTCAGCATCGCCAATCATCAAGAGATTTCCGCTGCGTTGAAAGCCTTTTGCCAGGAACGCGAAATTTTCGCCGGAGAAGTCCGCGGTCTGGGAGCCGTTCGCAGCGCTACGCTGCGCTTCCTCGATCCGGCCACCAAGCAGTATGTCGACAAAACCTTCGAAGAACAAATGGAAATCACCAACCTGACCGGCAACATTTCCATGAAAGACGGCGAAGTCTACCTCCACCTGCACATCACCCTGGGCCGGCGCGATTATACCGTCATCGGCGGGCATCTGCTGACAGCCGAGGTCAACGGGGCCTGCGAACTGTTCGTCGAGGATTATATCAATGCGGCGCCCGGCCGTCGGTTCGATGCCGAAACCGGTCTGAACCTCTATGATTTCTAACACGATAACACGATGACTTTTACTATGATTGTCGAGCTGCTGATTGTTTTGGCAGCTCTGTATGTCGGTTCCCGTTACGGCAGCCTGGCCCTTGGGGCCATCTCCGGCATCGGACTGGCCATCCTGGTCTTCGGCTTCGGCCTGAAACCCGGTACGCCGCCCACCGACGTGATTTATATCATCATCGCCGCGGTTACCTGCGCCGGTACCTTGCAGGCCTCCGGCGGTATGGACTGGATGATTCAGATTGCGGAACGCATGCTGCGCAAACACCCCGACCATATCACCTTCCTGGCCCCTCTCACCACCTTCTTTCTGACGGTTCTGGTCGGCACCGGCCACGTGGTCTACACCCTCATGCCGATTATCTGTGACATCGCGCTGAAGAAGAATATCCGCCCCGAACGACCTTGCGGCGTCGCTTCCATCGCATCCCAGGTGGGCATTACCTGTTCTCCGATTGCCGCGGCCGTCGTCGCCTTCGTGACCATTTCCAATGCGAACGGTTACATGGTGTCCATCCCCCAGGTGCTGCTGGTCACGATTCCGGCCTGCCTCTGCGGCCTGCTCTGCGCAGCAGCCGCCTCCTACCGGCGGGGCAAAGACCTGGACAAGGATCCCGAGTTCCTGAAACGGAAAGCAGACCCGGAACTGAACAAATTCATGTACGGCGAATCCGCTACCACCCTGGACAAGGTGATTACCCGTGAAGCGAAGGCCTCCGTCTTTATTTTCCTGGCTGCGTTGCTGCTGATTGTCGTTTTCGCGTTCTTCCAGATGATACATGTCGGCGACCAGACGCTGGCCGCATATCTGGCGATTCCGAAGATGAATATCATCATTCAGATTATCATGCTGACGGCAGCCGCCTGCAACATCATGTTCTGCAAGGCACAGCCGAAAAAAGCGGTTGCCGGAGCCGTCTGGCAAAGCGGCATGGTGGCCGTCGTGGCGATTTACGGCATCGCCTGGCTGGCCGATACCTATTTCAGCAATTATATGGACCAGATGAAAGATATGCTGGCGGGGATTGTCGCGGCTTACCCCTGGTCCATCGCCTTCGTCTTCTTCCTGGTGTCCGTGCTGATTAATTCCCAGGGAGCCGTCGTGGTGGCGATGCTGCCGCTGGCCTTTGAACTGGGCATTGCCGGTCCGGTGCTGCTGGGCGTACTGCCGAGCGTATACGGCTACTTCTTCATCCCGAATTATCCCTCCGATATCGCCACGGTCAATTTCGACCGGTCCGGAACCACGGTTATCGGCAAATATCTGCTGAACCACAGTTTTATGATGCCGGGCCTGATTAGCGTAACGGTGTCGACCATCATTGGCTATCTGATTACGAACGTGTTTTTTGCGGGTTATTTCGCCGGCTTTATCCAATAATTGTGTTCTGCGATGGAATTTGATACCGGAATCAAACTGGAACCGGCCGGGCACCGGATGGTTACCTCCGACCAGGACCCAGAAAGCTTTCTGAAAAGTCTCTCCGACATCCTGCGTGCCCAGGGCCGCGAGGTAGGGGACAGCCGGGCCGGCGAGTTCTGGCTGGACTATTCCACACCGCTGCAGACCCGTCATCTGGTGGTGAATGCCGAGCAGGCGGACGGCGGCTACCGTATCAGCGTCCGTTGCGGCAAACGCCCGGGCCGGATCAGCGACGTCCTGCTGATGGGACTGGCCCTGCTGGCGCTTTGGCTGTTGGGAAAAGTCTTCACCGTGACCCCGCAGCCCCTTCATATCGCCGGTTTGATTCTCACCGTCATAGCGGCGGCCGTGCTGGCCGGATATGTTTATGGCAAGACTTTTGGTAGGAAAGAAGCGACACTCCTGCTCGAGCAGGTAGACAGATTGAATCGAAAATGATGAAGAAATGGATGATGCTGGCGTTTGCCGCCTGCTGTTGCCTGGGCTTGTCCGCCCAGGAGTCGCTTCGCTACAATTATGTCCGCAACGGATATACCTATACGGCCGCTGAGCGCAGCCGGATTGACGGTACGACCACCCTCTATGTCAAACTCTCACGGGTGCTGTTCTCGGACGGGCAGCCCGTGTATAAGCTCCGGCTGGATGTGGAAGACAGCGCGCCCTGGAAAATGCCTAAGAACGCGCCGCTGACCATCACCACGACGGCCGGCCGGACCGTCATCGTGAAGAATTCCGCTTCGGAACCCAACCGTGTGGCTCCGGACGGCATCCAGGGTGAGAAATCGCGCCTCTGGTGGAATTATGGGGAGTATTACCTCGAAGAAGCGGACCTGAAGAAAATCGCCGCGGGCGTATCTGCGGTGGACATCACGAAACGCTGGTCCTCCGACGGCGCCGTCAAAGTGGCCTATAAAAACAACGAATTCGGTGCGGCCGTAGCGGCGCAATACGATGCCATCCGCCAGGCTCCCGCACCGGTGTCCGACGTATCCGGACTGCTCCGTTCCCTACAGGACCGCGGCGGCAGCCGGCTCGCTGAGACGAATGCCCTGGACGTGAACGACGCGGTGGGCATCTCGCTGGTGTATTTCTATTATGCCGAACACAATACGGAAGGCTACGACTTGAATTTTTATTTCAAGGGCGTCACCGTGCCCTATGGGGCTTCCGTTACGGTCGAGACAGCCGACGGAAACCGGATTGAGCTGCATCAGGAAAAGGACCTGGCAGCCGGTCGGGCCATCTGCTATCCCGAGAATGCCGACTTGAAAAAAATGCTGGCCGGGGTCCGGAAAATCACCGTTCAGACCACGGGAGACCCGTTGGAACTCAATTTCTCCGACGCCGCCTTCTCCAAGGTGCTGAACCGTTTGTATAATGCCTTGCAAACCATTGCCATACTATGAGAAAAATCTTCCTGAGCGCCGCCGCGCTTCTGCTGCTGGCGGGATGTAATCAGCCTGTACAGCACAATATCGATGACTGGGACAGCTGGAAAAAGAATGGTGCCGAGCCCCAGTCGGAAGACCCGGACAAGCGTGAGGACCCTTCCCAGGAGCCTTCGGATGACGCTCCCGCCAGTGCCGACCCGAGTACGGATACCCCTGTCGCCGATACCTTTGTGCAGAATATCCTGGACCAGGGATGGGTGAAGGCGGACGACTCCTACGGGGAACTGCCCGAAGGGCTGACCGTCCTCCGCTCGCCGGGCCAGCTGTTGAACAAGCCGGAAATCGCCTATATCGCCGTTGCGGACCTGGAGAAAATCAATTTCAATGTCTGGTGTATTCCCGACGTGGGGACCCAGGGCACGAAGGAGCCTTTCCAGACGCCTTCCCAGGTATATGAAAAAGGCACCCAGCCTGTCATCATCAACGCCGGCTTTTTCTTTGCCGACGGCGGGAAGTATTACAGCGCCAGCCTGGCCGTGTCCGACTCCAAACTGCTGTCGACCAACATCAATTACACTTCGCAGGACTGGGTGACGATATGGTATCCCACCCGCGGCGCCCTGCTCCAGCACAAGGATGGAGACGTCGAGACCTGCTGGACCTATTATACCGGTTCCATGCATTTCACCTACCAGAATCCGGCCGACAATTCCTGGGACAAGTCCCCGCTGAAGGCCCCCAACGCCAATTTCCCGGAAAAAGCGGTGAAACTGGAAGCGGTCAACGGCATCGGCGGCGGTCCTGTGCTGCTGAAGAACGGTGAAATCCGCAATACCTATGTACAGGAGATGTTCGACGGCCCGTCCGGCATTCTCTGTGAGGAGGAGCATCCCCGTACGGCCATCGGCGTGTCGGCAGATGACAAGTATATGGTGCTGTTTGTCTGCGAGGGCCGCAAAATGACTCCGAATGTCCAGGGTATGACCCATGCCGACCTGGCGCAGGTCATGCTGGACCTGGGCTGCGCCGATGCGCTAAACCTGGACGGCGGCGGTTCCACCTGCATGCTGGTGAACGGCAAGGAGACCATCAAGCCTTCCGACGGCAAGCAGCGGGCCGTGGCCAGCACTGTTATGTTTACAGCAAAAAACTAAGAAGCTGTTGCAAAACGGCTTCACAATATGGAGAGTATGATATCGAAGGAACAGATTGACGCTCTGCATCAGCGTAAGGAAACGCTGGGGAGGTGTCTTTGACATCCCTGGCAAACGTGCGCAGGTAGAGCAGTGGCAAAAAAAGACGGAAGCCCCGGATTTCTGGAACGACCCGAAAGCGGCCGAGGCCTTCCTCAAGAAACTCAGCGGCATCAAGTCCTGGGTGACCGAATATGATGCGGTCTGCACCCAGCTGGACGATGCGGATGTGCTGTATGACTTCGCACGGGAGAGTACGGGCGGAGACGATACGGCCGAAACGGAGGAAACCCGCGAACTGGCCGCCGCCTGTGCGGCCGCGGAGAAAAAGATAGAACGCCTGGAACTGCGGAACATGCTGGGCGGGGAGGGCGACAACCTCGGCGCCATCCTGACAATCAATTCCGGCGCCGGCGGAACGGAATCCAACGACTGGTCGGCCATGCTGATGCGGATGTACCTCCGCTGGGGGGAACGTTCCGGGATGAAGGTGACCGTCACCGAACTGCTGGACGGAGACGAGGCCGGTATCAAGTCGGCCACGATTCAGTTCGAGGGGGATTATGCCTATGGCTACCTGAAAGCGGAAAACGGCGTGCACCGGCTGGTGCGCATCTCGCCCTTCAATGCCCAGGGAAAGCGTCAGACCACCTTCTCATCGGTGTTTGTCTATCCGCTGGTGGATGATACCATCAACATTGTCATCAACCCCACCGACCTGGAATGGGACACCTTCCGCAGCGGCGGCCACGGCGGCCAGAATGTGAACAAGGTGGAAACGGGCGTGCGTGTACGCCACCTTCCCACCGGCATCGTCGTGGAAAATACCGAAGGCCGGACGCAAATCGGCAACAAAGAGAATGCCCTCCGCATCCTGAAATCCCGCCTGTATGACCTGGAACTGAAGAAACGCCAGGAGAAGCAGGCCGAACTGGAAGGCCAGAAAAAGAAAATCGAATGGGGGTCCCAGATCCGCAGTTATGTCCTGCATCCCTACAAGATGGTCAAGGACCTGCGGACCGGCTATTCCACGGCCGACACCCAGGGGGTGCTGGACGGGGACCTGGACGAATTCATGCGGACCTACCTGATGCAGGAAGGCTCCGGCGGCGCCACCCCGGTCATAGACGATTTGGATTGAGAAACTGTTCCTGATATGAAAGCGAAAGACGGAATCAAATACGCCCTTTCTTTCGGCGTTGCCGCCGTGCTGCTCTGGTTCTCGTTCCGGAATGTGGAATGGTCACAGTTCTGGATGGCCCTGAAGTCCTGCAGCTGGGGTTTTGTCCTGTTGTCCATGCTCATCGGCGTGGCCTCCTTCTTTTTCCGCGCCGTGCGTTGGAAAATGCTGCTGGACCCGCTGGACCCATCCCTGCGCCTGGGTCCCGTGTTCAATGCAATCAATATCAGCTATTTGGTGAATATGGTCATCCCGCGCGGCGGAGACGTGATTCGCAATGTCTACATAGCCAAACATTCCGAGACTGGCCCGGACGGCTATAAAAAAGCCTCTTTCGAGAAAGCCCTCGGGACGGCGGTCCTGGACCGTTTGTGGGACGGCGTGGTGATGATTCTGCTTTTTATCGTGGTGCTGGGCCTCATGTGGTCCCGCTACGGGAGCTTCGTGACGGAAACCCTGCTGGGCTCCGTGGCGGCCAAGCGCAATACGGTCCTGGTCCTGGCGGGTCTCGCCGTGGTGGGCCTGCTGGCCGTCTGGGCGCTGTACCACTACCGGGAGCGTAACCCCCTGGCCGGCAAAATCTGGCATTTCGTCCGGGGTCTGGGCGAAGGACTGCTGAGCTGCCTGAAAATGAAATCTGCCTGGAAGTTCGCTGTCTACACCCTGCTGGTATGGGGCTGTTACTGGATGATGAGCGCCACGATTATCTGGGCGGTCCAGGGCATCAATCCGGCCGTTCTGGGCGGGCAGGCCTCCGGCTTGACGGCCTTGCAGCAGCTGGGCCTTCCGGATGCGCTGTTCCTCTGCCTGGTGGGGGCCGTGAGTACCTTGGTTCCGGTACCCGGCGGCTTCGGCGCCTTCCACTATGTCGTCAGCCTGGCCCTTTCGGCTATCTACGGCATTCCGATGGAAATCGGCATCATCTTCGCCACCCTCTCGCACGAATCGCAGGCCATCACCCAGATGCTCTGTGGTGCCGTTAGTTACGGATTAGAAATGAAATAACCAATTAAACCAATGAAAACCATATTGTTAGCACTCGCAATCGCCCTGACGCCGGCCCTGGAGGACTGGCAGGATCCGGGCGTGTTCCAGCAGAACCGGCTGCCCATGACAGCCACCTTTACCACCGACCAGCAGCAGACCCTGTGTCTGGACGGCATTTGGAAATTCGGTTTCTATGAGACGCCGGACGCCCGCCTGAAGGGATTTGAAGCGGTGGATTTCGACGATTCTGCCTGGGGAACGATTCCGGTTCCCGGCATGTGGGAGCTCAACGGCTATGGCGACCCGCTCTATCTGAACATCGGATTTGCCTGGCGCGGCAACTATGAGAACAACCCCCCGATTCCGCCCATGGCCGACAACCATGTGGGGCAGTATCGCCGGCATTTTACCCTGGATCCTTCCTGGGCCGGAAAACAGATTGTCCTGGGCATCGGCTCCGTCACGTCGAACGTGCGGGTATGGGTCAATGGAAAAGAAGTCGGCTACAGCGAAGACAGCAAGCTGGAATGCCGTTTTGATATCACGAAATACGTCCGTTCCGGCGACAATGTCCTGGCGCTGGAAGTCTTCCGCTGGTGCGACGGTTCCTATCTCGAGGACCAGGATTTCTGGCGTTTCGGGGGCATCGCCCGCGGGGTGAACATCTTTACCCGGGAAAGCCGCCGGCTGGAGGACATCCGCGTTACCGGCGACATGGAGGGCCGCCTGTCGGCCTGCGCAGAGATTTCCCAGGGTCTCAGTGCCGTGGAATTCACCGTGCTGGACCCGAGCGGCGCTGCGGTCGCCACCGATGTGGTGCCCGTTCCCCGGAAATACGAGGCGTCCGAAAACGGCCATGTGCTGGTCCGTTATGAAACCCAGGTGCCGCAGCCTGCGCTCTGGTCGGCCGAAAGCCCGACCCTGTATAGCTTGCAGGTAGCCGTCCGCGACCGGAAAGGCGTCGTGGAAAGCACGAAGGTGGATTTCGGTTTCCGTACGGTGGAAATCAAGGATGCCCGCCTGCTGGTCAACGGTCAGCCGGTGCTCATCAAGGGCGCCGACCGCCACGAACTGAATCCCTATAAGGGTTACCAGGTGTCCGAGGCGGATATGATTCAGGATATCCTGATTATGAAACAACTGAATATCAATGCGGTGCGTACCTGCCACTATCCGGACGACCCGCGTTGGTACGACCTCTGCGACCGCTATGGCCTCTATGTTACGGACGAGGCCAATATCGAGTCGCACGGCATGGGCTACGGGGAGAAGACCCTGGCCGCCCGGGTCGATTTTCAGGCCGCCCATCTGGAGCGCGACCGTCGCATGGTCCTGCGCGACTTCAACCACCCCTCCATCATCGTGTGGAGCATGGGCAACGAGGCCGGAAACGGTGTCAATTTCGAGGCCTGCTACCGTTGGATCAAGAACTTCGACCCTTCGCGTCCCGTACAGTACGAAAGAGCTGAAAAAGCCTGGAATACGGACATTTACTGTCCGATGTACCTCTCCCCGGAGGGCTGTGTGGACTATCTGGAAAACAACCCGGACAAGCCGCTGATTCAGTGTGAATATGCCCACGCGATGGGCAATTCCATGGGCAACTTCAAAGAGTACTGGGACCTGGTCCGCCGCTATCCCAATTACCAGGGCGGTTATATCTGGGACTTCGTCGACCAGGCGCTCTGGTGGCCTGCCGGCGGGGCTTCCGACCATATTTTCGCCTTCGGCGGAGACTGGAACGACCATGACCCTTCGGACGGTTCATTCAACTGCAACGGTATCATCGCGGCCGACCGCAGCTGGCATCCGCATGCGTGGGAGGTCCGGTACCAGTACCGGAACATCCATGCATCCCTGACCCCGGACCGGAAAGTGGCGGTCTACAACGAGCATTTCTTCATCGACCTGTCCCGTTACCGGATGCGCTGGAACCTTCAGGTCGGCGGGATGAAAGTGGAGAGCGGCATCGTGGAGCAGCTGGATGTACAGCCCCAGCAGCGGGTGGTCATCGACCCCGGCGTGCGCATTCCGGAAGGTGCTGACGAGGATATCTTCCTGAATGTCAGTTTTGAACTGAAGCGTCAGGACGGTCTGCTTCCCGCCGGGACCGAGGTGGCTTACGACCAGCTCTGTCTGTACGAGGCGCCGGTACGTCCTTGGCAGTGCGCCCCCATCCGGCCGGTTTCGGTCGAAGACAACGGGGAAACCGCCGTTTTCGACGGTGTCTTTGTCTACGACGGCCGTCACCAGGCGGAGTGGACCGCTACCTTTGATGACCATACGGGTGCGCTGCGGAGCTATACCATCAACGGCAAAGAGCAGCTGGCCGGCCCGCTGATGCCTTGTTTCGGTCGGGCGCCGAACGAGAACGACATGGGTGCCAATCTGCATGAGACCATGGGTATTTGGATGTATCCCGAATTCGCCCTTGAAGACTTCGCCATCGAGACGGAGGACGAGTGCTTTGTCGTCCAGGCCGCTTACCGGCCGCTGGAAGGCGCCGCCCGCGTGGTGATGGAATACCGGATTTACGGTGACGGCGCCATCGCCGCGACGGAATATCTCCAGGATGCCGGCGGACTGGACAAACTTCCTCCGCTGATGCGCTTCGGTATGGAAATGGAAATGCCGGGCAGCCAGACCATGATTGATTTCTATGGCCTGGGACCGTGGGAGAACTATGCCGACCGCTCTTCCGCCGCCGTGACGGACCGTTACATCCAGCCGGTGGCCGAGCAGTATCATTTCGGTTATCCGCGCACCCAGGAGTCCGGTACCCATACCGGTCTGCGCTGGTTCCGCATTCTGGATGACAACGGAACCGGCCTGGAAATCACCTCCGACGTGAAATTCTCCGCTTCGGCCCTGCCGCTGTCCCGCCGCGACCTGGATGCGTCGCTGAACGACCCGCGTCCGCGTCCCAATCCGACCAATCTGCAGGCCGGCCGTCCTCAGCACAGTCTCGACTTGCTGGGCCAGGCCCATCTGCAGGACCGTTCCCGTGGTACTACCTGGGTCAATTTCGACCTGGTCCAGATGGGCGTGGGCGGTATTGATTCCTGGGGCGCCTGGCCGATGGAAGCCTACCGGATTCCGGCTGCCGAGCGGTCCTTCCATTTTGTTATCAGACCTGTAAACAATTGATACGTATATGAAATCCATCCTTGCCATCGGCAATGCCCTGACCGACATCCTGGCGGTACTGCCGGACGATACCCTCCTGCAGGAGTACCATCTTCCGAAGGGAAGCATGCAACACGTAGATATGGAGACGGGCGACCGCATCTGGTCTGCGCTGGAGCAGATCGGTGTGAAATATGTGCCCGGCGGTTCCGCCGCCAACACGATTACCTGTACTTCCATCTTCGGCATGCCGTCCGGGTTCATCGGGAAAATCGGCAACGACCAGCTGGGCAGTCTGTTCAAGAGCGCTCTGGAGCAGTACGGGGTCCGGACGACGATGCTCTATGGCACCAAGTCCTCCGGCCGCTGCATGGTGTTCATCACCGGGGCCAATGCGGAGCGTACCTTTGCGGACTATATGGGGTCCGCCCTGGAAATGGGGCCGGATGACCTGAAGCCCGAATATTTCGAGGGGTATGACTATTTCCACATCGAGGGGTACCTGGTGCAGAACCAGGAGCTGATTGCCAAGGCGGCCCAGATGGCCAAGGCGGCCGGCTGCAAGATTTCCATCGACATGGCGTCCTACAATGTGGTCGAGTCCAACGACGCATTCTTCCACAATCTGGTCGAGCGCTATGTGGACATCGTTTTCGCCAATGAGTCCGAGGCCCGGGCTTTCACCAAGAAGGAACCGCGCGAGGCCCTGTCCGAGCTGGCGTCCCAGTGCGAAATCGCCGTGGTGAAAATCGGAAAGGACGGTTCCATGGTCCAGCAGGGGGACGAGTACCACTATATCGAAGCCTGGCCTGCCGCGACCATCGACGCCACCGGGGCGGGGGATACCTATGCCGCCGGTTTCCTCTATGCCCATTCCCTGGGGATGCCGCTGCTTGTCTGCGGCCAGGTAGGGTCCATCATTGCGGCCAAGGTGGTGGAGGTCATCGGTACGAAGATTGACGTGCCCCGCTGGAAGGATGCCAAACAGGAAATCCGGGCGCTGATTTCCGCCCATAGCGGGGACGCCCAAATCGGTTAGCCTATGCTGGAAGCCCTCAAGGATTTTTTTAGGAAGAACTGGCTGAAGAAGTATAGCAGCACCGTGGAGACGGGGATTATGCCCCTGTCCCAGGTCCGTTCCGCCGTGGCCTTTATCGACGTGGAGGACACGTCTTTCGACCGCTGCAAGGCGGATATCCTGGCCTTTTACCGGGACAACGGCATCAAAGGGGAGATTTTCTTCTTTGATTTCCGTAAGATTGACAGTCAGGAGCGGCTGATTACCAGCATCACCAATACCATCCTCAAACGCGACCTCAATTGGTGCGGGCGCCCTTCCCGGGAGAAGGTGGACCTGATGCTGGGCAGTGAGCCGGATCTGTTCATCTCCCTGGTCAAAAATACGGATTATCCCATCGAATACATGGCCAAGTGTTCGCGGGCCCGCTTCAAAATCGGGCGGGTGCAGTTGCCTGGCGACACCTTCGATATGGTGGTGTCGGAGCCGGCGGACAAGGTCCTTTCGGAGGCTGAGATTTTCCAGGGGGTGAAGGCATACCTGGCCAAAATCGGCTGAAAATGGCCAACATACATATAACGCTTACAACGTATGTTTAAGAAATATCTGATTGTTTTTTTGATAGCGATGGTCCCGCTGATTGAAATCCGCGGCGCTATCCCTTATGCTGTCGGGTTCCAGCTGCCGCTGCCGCCCTCTATTTTGATTGCGGTGCTGGGCAATATGGTGCCGGTCCCGTTTATTTTCCTCTTCGCCCGGAAGATTCTGGAGTGGGGGAAGGATAAGAAATACATCGGCGGTTTCTTCACCTGGTGCCTGGAGAAGGGCGAAAAAGGCGGACGGAAGCTGGAGGAGAAAGCGGGCCGTGGCCTGTACTGGGCCCTGTTCCTCTTCGTGGGCATTCCGCTGCCGGGTACGGGTGCCTGGACCGGAACCCTGGCCGCCAGCATGTTGAATATGGATTTCAAAAAGAGTGTCATCGCGGTAATGGCCGGCGTAGTCCTGGCCGGACTGATTATGCTCCTGGCATCCCTGGGGGTCTTCGGCGCCATCAACCTGGCACAATAAACATCATACTTTTGCATTATGAATCAGAACAACGATAAATTGTCTCAATCTCATACGGAAACATACACGGCTACGGAGGACGATATCCGTTTCATGCGGGAAGCCATCCGTCTGGCAGACGAGAGCGTGGCTGCCGGCGGCGGGCCTTTCGGAGCCGTCATCGTCAAGGACGGGGAAATCATTGCCGGGCGCTCCAACAGTGTTACCCTGGATAATGACCCGACGGCCCATGCGGAAGTGAACACCATTCGGGAAGCCTGCCGCAAACTGGGTACTTTCGACCTGTCCGGCTGCGTCATTTATACCTCCTGCGAACCGTGTCCGATGTGCCTCGGTGCCATTTACTGGGCCGGTCTCAGCCGGATCTACTACGGCAATACCCGCCAGGATGCCGCCGACATCGACTTCGCGGACAACTTCATCTACGAAGAACTGGACCGCCCGATGGCGCAGCGCACCGTTCCCATCATCCCGCTGCTTCGCGCCGAGTCTCTGCGCAGTTTCCGGCTCTGGACCGCCAAGACCGACAAAACGGTCTATTGATTGGCGGTTATCGCTCAGGGATTTTGTCCCGTCACTGGTACAGGACCGAGATGAGGAACAGGGCGTTGGCGGGAACGGATTCTCCGGCGGAGCAACGGTCGTGTGAAGCCAGCAGGGCGGGAATGGAGTCGGGCGTCCGTTTCCCGCGGCCTACTTCGACCAGGGTCCCCACGATGGCCCGGACCATGTTGCGGAGGAAGCGGTCGGCCGAGATGCGGAATACCAAGTACCGTGCTCCCGGCGCCGAACTCACTGCACCGCCGTTGACACACATCATTCCCGGCACTACACCACCAGCCGCACCAGCGCCTACTCCACTCACCGCACGACCCACACTTTCTCCACGCACCACCACATCACTGCCGCCCATCGCCCCCGGCATCCCGAGAATCCCGGCGGACTGGGGCGTATAAGGTGCCCAGAAGGCCTCGGTGACCGTGCAGATGGAGGTTTTGTTGTTGCCGCCCGTCTTCTCGAAACAACTGAAATCATGGGTGCCGAGCAGATGTGCGGCGGCGGCATTCATCGCGTCCACGTCCAAGGACCAGCCGCAACGCCAGGAATAATGCTCGGTGAAAGGGTCCTTCCCCCGGTTGATGAAATACAGGTAGGTTCTGCTGACGGCATCGAAGCGGGCGTGGAAATCATCGGCTGCCGGGACCACCTCGTGTACGACGATGGAAGGGGGCAAAATGGCATTTAATTTGTAGCCTATCTCCTGCGCGCCGAGCCGGTTTGTCGCACTGTCGAAATGGGCGACGTAACGGACTGCGTGGACGCCGGCGTCGGTTCTTCCCGCCCCCGTAACTGCAATCTCTTCTCCCAGCAGAACGGTAAGCGCCTGCTGGAGTGTGGCTTGCACGGAAGGGGCATTCGGCTGGATTTGCCAGCCGCTGAAGGAAGTTCCGTCGTAGGACAATGTAATTTTATAGCGCATAGGCGATAAGGCTTGTAGCGAGGGACGTGCGCGACCCGGTAAGTTTAGAATGCAAAAATAATAAATTTTATGGAGAGCGTAAACATTAAAGAACTCAATGACCGCATCCAGCAGGAAAGTTCCTTCGTGGACCTGCTCACGCTGGAAATGGGCAAGGTGATTGTGGGACAGAAGGCCCTGGTCGAGAACCTGATGATTGGACTCCTGGCCGGCGGACATATCCTCCTGGAAGGTGTGCCCGGATTGGCCAAGACACTCGCTATCAACACCTTGGCACAGGCGGTCGACGCCAAATTCAGCCGCATCCAGTTCACCCCGGACCTCCTCCCGGCCGACCTGACGGGTACCCTGATTTATTCCCAGAAAGAAGGCCGTTTCGAGGTGCACAAAGGCCCTGTCTTCGCCAACTTCATCCTGGCCGATGAAATCAACCGAAGCCCGGCCAAGGTCCAGAGCGCCTTGCTGGAAGCGATGCAGGAGCATCAGGTGACGATTGGGGAAGAGACCTTCCGCCTCCCGGAACCTTTCCTGGTCATGGCTACCCAGAACCCGATTGAGCAGGAAGGCACCTATCCGCTGCCGGAAGCCCAGGTGGACCGTTTCATGCTCAAAGTCATCGTGGATTATCCAAAAAAGGACGAGGAAAAACAGATTATCCGGATGAACAACAGCGGTGTCTTCCCGAAGGCGCAGGCCGTCGTGAAGCCCGCCGATATCCTCCGTGCCCGTGAAGTGGTCCGCGATGTTTATATGGACGAGAAAATCGAACGGTATATCGTAGACATCGTCTATGCCACCCGTACCCCGGAAGAATACGGCCTGAAGGACCTGAAGGGCCTGATTGCCTACGGCGGTTCCCCGCGTGCCAGCATTTCCCTGGCCATCGCCTCCAAGGCCTATGCCTTCATCAAACGGCGCGGCTATGTGATTCCGGAAGATGTGCGGGCCGTCTGCAACGAGGTGCTCCGCCACCGTATCGGGCTCACCTATGAGGCGGAAGCCGAGAATGTTACACCGGAAAATATTATATCCCAGGTACTTAACGCAGTTATTGTTCCGTAATGGATACCACATCGGCGACAGACCTGCTGAAAAAGGTCAGGAAAATTGAAATCCGGACCAAGGCGCTTTCCCACCAGATTTTCGCGGGAGAATACCACTCCGCTTTCAAGGGGCGGGGCATGGCTTTCAGCGAGGTGCGGGAGTACCAGTACGGAGACGACGTGCGCAATATGGACTGGAATGTCACCGCACGCCTGGGTTCGCCGTATGTCAAGGTTTTCGAAGAGGAACGCGAACTGACCGTGGTGCTGCTGATTGACGTCAGCCGCTCCGGCCTGTTCGGTACCAGCATGCGGACCAAACGCGACTTGACGGCCGAGATTGCGGCGGTCCTGTCGTTCTCCGCCATCCTGAACAACGACAAGGTGGGTGCCCTGTTCTTCAGCGACCGGGTCGAGTTGTTTATCCCGCCCAAAAAGGGCCGGAGCCACCTGCTCCATATCATCCGGGAAATCATCGAATACCGGCCGCAGCACGACGGTACCGATATCGGGGAAGCGCTCCGCTACCTCACGAACGCGCTCAAGAAGAAATGTACGGCGTTCCTGCTGAGCGATATGCTGGACGTGACCGAGGATGGTGCTCCGCGCTATGAGGAGGCGCTTAAAATCGCCCGCAGCCGCCATGACCTGTCCGTCATCCGGATTTATGACCCTCGCGAACGGAACATTCCCGACGTGGGACTGGTGCCCGTGAAAGATTCGGAAACGGGGACGGTCGCCTGGGTGGATACCGGCCGGCGGAAAGTCCGGGATGCCTATGCGCGCTGGTTCGCCCACGTCACGAATCAGGCCACCGGCCTGTTCAACCGCTACCAGGTGGACCATGTAGATATCGCGACCTGCGACGATTATGTAAAAAGCCTGATGGGCTTATTCCATAACAGATGAAACGACTGACTATCATAGGATTATTGTTTGCCCTGGCGGCTTGTTCCCGGGGAGGGGAGACCGCGGATGTCCATCCTTCCGCCGCACCGCAGCCGGGCGGGGTCATCGAAATGCCCGCCGCGTTCCTGCGTCCGCTCACCCAGCGGGACAGTGTCCTGGTCGGAGACCAGCTCTTCTACGGCGTTCTGCTGGAAGACGTGACGGAAGGCACCCGCTTTGTGCTGCCCGACATCTCCAAAGGACTGCGGGACAGCGTCGATGTCCTTTCTCCGTGGATGATTGATACGGTGGCACACCGGCGCTATGGCAAAAACCACCCGGTGGTGGACATCGAAGTGAAAACCTGCATCGCCGGATTCGAAGAAGGCCGTTTCGACCTGCCGGCCCTTTCCCTGGCGCGGGTTCTTCCGGATGGACAGACCGACACCCTGCTTTTTGCCGGACAGACCTTGGACGTACGGACCCTGCCGGTGGATATCGAGACCTTCCAGCCCCATGACATCAAGCCCCAGATCCGCTATCCGGTGACGGTGCGGGAACTGCTGCCCTATGCGGGCGGTATCTGGGGGATTGCGCTGGTGGTCATCCTGGTCTGGATTATCCTGTCGCTGCGCAAACGCAGCGAGGAACAGCGTCTGGAAAAGCTGGAGCCGGCCCACATCGTCGCCCTGCGCAAACTGGACAAGCTCAGGGGCAGCAAGCTCTGGGCGCCCGACAAGCAGAAGCAGTTCTATTCCGGCGTGACCGACGCCCTGCGCGAATACATGGCCCGGCGATACGACTTCGGCGCCATGGAAATGACAACGGCCGACATCCTCAAAGCCCTGCGCGGAACCGATGTTCCGAAATATCTCTATACGGATATGAAAGGATTGTTCGAACGTTCTGATTTCGTGAAGTTTGCGAAGCTGACCGTGTCGGACGAAGAAAATGCGAAAGTGATACCTTCCGCCGTGCGTTTCGTGACCGAGACCTACCAGCGGGAAATTGACGAAGAGGCCGGCGAAGGCGCAGCTCCGGAGCCGGCGGAACAACCCGCCGTCCCGTCGCCGGAATCCGACGACGACCACAGCGCGTATATGCCGAAAATGTAGCGCTATGTTTTTTGAATATCCAAGATGGTTGGCCCTGTTGGCCGTACCGGTACTGCTGGTACTGCACTATCTGTATCTGGAACTGAAGCACCGTGATCCGCATCTGCGGGTTCCTTCCGTGACCCCGTGGAAAGCGGCCGGAACATCCCTCAAGGGTATTCTGCGTCATCTTCCTTTCATTTTGCGGATAGCGGCCATCACGTTGATTGTGATTGCAATCGCCCGTCCGCGCTCGTCCACAGAAATGCAGAAGGTGGACACGGAGGGCATTGATATCGTCCTGGCGATGGACGTCTCCAGCAGTATGCTGGCCCGGGATTTTACTCCCGACCGTATCAGCGCCGCCAAGGACATCGCCATCGAATTCATCGCCCAGCGGCCCTCGGACCGGATTGGTATCGTGGTTTTTGCCGGCGAGAGCTATACCCAGTGCCCCCTGACCACGGACCGGGCCACCCTGATCAACCTGATGAAAGAAATCGAAACCGGGCTGATTGACGATGGTACCGCCATCGGAAACGGCCTGGCTACCGCTGTGGCCCGCATGAAGGATTCCGACGCGAAAAGCCGGGTGGTCATCCTGCTGACCGACGGTGTGAACAACAGCGGCGAGATTACGCCCCAGACGGCGGCTGAAATCGCAAAGACCTATGGCACACGAGTTTATACAATCGGTGTCGGCAAGGACGGTACGGCTCCCTATCCGGTGATGACCCCCTTCGGCGTCAAGTATCAGGAGGTCAAGGTGGAAATCGACGAGGCCCTGCTCAAGGACATCGCCACGTCCACGGGCGGCCGTTATTTCCGGGCCAAGGACAATACCAAACTGGCTGAAATCTACGCGGAAATCAACCAGATGGAAAAGACCCGTACGACGGTGGACAGTTTCCCCGTTTATAAGGAACTGTACGGCGGATACGGCCTGGCGGCGCTGATTTGTCTGCTGCTGGAATTGTTGTTGAAACTGATGTTGAGGAGGCTGCTATGACGTATTATTTCGCACATCCGGAGTATTTCTGGTTCCTGCTGTTGATTCCGTTGCTGCTGGTGGGCTATGCCCTGGTGCAGTCGTCCCGGAACCGGCGGATTCGCCGTTTGGGCGATGAGGAACTGGTCAAACAGATGATGCCGTCCCGGTCGGTTGCCAAAGGATGGGTCCGCATGGTGCTGTTCTGCCTGGCCTTCTTTTTCTTTATTGTCGGCCTGGCTCGTCCGTTGATTGGCGCCAAACTTCAGGAGCGCAAGACCAAGGGGGCCGAGGTGATGATTGTCCTGGACGTGTCCAATTCGATGCTGGCCCAGGATTATTCGCCGAACCGGCTGGAGCGGGCCAAATTGTCCATTTCCCGGCTGGTGGACAAGCTGAAGGATGACCGTATCGGCCTGGTGGTCTTCGCCGGCCGCGCCTTTGTCCAGCTGCCGATTACGACGGACTATGTCTCGGCGAAAATGTTTCTGAGCAGCATCTCCACCGAATCGGTTCCGGTCCAGGGAACAGCCATCGGCGATGCAATTCATACGGCGGTGCGGAGTTTCAGCGCCCAGAGCGAGAAGAGCCGGGCCATCATCGTCATCACGGACGGTGAAAACCACGAAGACGACCCGATAGCCGCAGCCAAGGACGCCGCGGAGATGGGAATCGTCGTCTATACCATCGGCGTGGGGTCCGCCCAGGGCCAGCCGATTCCGATGAACGGCGACCTGCTCAAGGACCGCAACGGCGAAATCGTCGTCACGCGCCTTGACGAGGATACCCTCCGGGAAATCGCCCGGACGGGCGGGGGCGCCTATGTCCATGCCGGCAACGACGAATTCGGCCTGAATCCCATCATCGAAGATATCCGCCGGATGGAGGACGAGGAATTCTCCTCCCAGGTGTTCGAGGAGTACGAGGAGCAGTTCATGTATTATTTCGGCATCGCGCTGGCCCTGCTGGTCATCGAGATGCTGGTGGGTCGGAGACGTTCCCGTAAACATTTATTTGACAATAAGATATGAAACGATATATCCTGATATTGGCCGGGCTTCTGCTCGCATTGACAGCCGTTGCGCAGCCGGACCGCCGGGAGTTGCGCCAGGGCAACCGCCAATTCCGCAAAGGCGAGTACCGTCAGGCGGACGTCAGTTACCGCAAGGCCCTGCTGAAGGATTCCACGTCGCTCGCGGCCAACTACAACCTGGGCAACAATCTCTACCGTCAGCAGAATTACGAAGAAGCGGCCAAGTATATGACGACGGCCACCTCGCTGGCCCCCCGGTCCGACAGCTGGTACAACCTGGGCGATATTGCATTGGCCCGTCAGGACTGGAAAGGGGCGGTAGATGCCTTCAAGAAGTCCCTGCTGCTGCATCCGGACGACCTGGATGCCAAAGAGAATTACATTTACGCCAAGAAGAAACTGGAAGAGCAACAGAACCAGGACCAAAACCAGGACCAGCAGAATCAGGACCAGAACCAGAATCAGGATCAGAATCAGGACCAGCAGAACCAGCCCAGCCAGGATCCCAGCCAGGATCCCAGCCAGAACCCGAGCCAGGACCCCAGTCAGGATTCCGGCCAGAATCCGAGCCAGGACCCCGGTCAGGACG
This sequence comes from uncultured Bacteroidia bacterium, assembly GCA_902796555.1. Taxonomy (GTDB): domain Bacteria; phylum Bacteroidota; class Bacteroidia; order Bacteroidales; family UBA932; genus Cryptobacteroides. The sequence goes on along the minus strand of CADBPR010000019.1, from coordinate 5,513 downwards.
GCCAGCAGCCCCAGCCGCAGGAGGCCAAGATTTCTCCCCAGCAGGCCCAGCAGATGCTGAAAGCCATCCAGGCCAAGGAGAAAGAGACCCAGGACAAGGTGAAGAAAGAAAAGGCCGAAGCCTTGCAGGCGGCCCAGAAGGAAAAGAATTGGTAGACACATGAAAAAGACAGCCTTGACGCTGCTATTTGCAGTATTATCCGTGATAGCGTCCTTCGCGCAGACCGAAATTCGCGTGGAGGCGCCCAATATGGTCGGTTCGGACGAACAGTTCAACCTGACCTTCATCGTCGAGGGCGAAGACAAGCCTTCTTCCTTTGACTGGACCCCGTCTTCCGATTTCCAGCTGGTCTGGGGGCCGCAGAAGGGTTCGTCTACCAGTATCAGCATCGTGAACGGCAAACGTACCAAGTCGGTTCAATATACGTTCACCTATGTGCTGGCGCCGCTCAAGACAGGTACGTTCACCCTGCCGGCCGCGACGGCGCAGATCAAGGGCAAGACCGTCACTTCGCGTAGCGCTTCCATCCAGGTTCTTTCCTCCGGCGCACAGAGCGGGGGAGCGGCATCCGGCACTTCACAGGGCAGCCAGGCCCGCCGGTCCGGCACGGCGGAAGTCGGTTCGGACGACCTTTTCCTGCGTTTCAACCTGAGCAAGACGACGGCGGTCATCGGTGAACCCATTTACGCCACCCTGAAAATTTACAGCAGCGTCAATATCTCCGGCTTTGAAGACGCCAAACTGCCTTCTTTCAACGGGTTCTGGAGCCAGGAAAACGCCCCGGCCCAAATCCAGTTCCAGCGCGAATCGGTGGGCGGACGCATCTATGACGCAGCCCTGATCCGCAGCTATATCATCATCCCCCAGCAGGCGGGAGACCTGCGTATCGACCCGGCCGAACTGGTGACGCTGGTGAGCGTCCGGACCCAGCAGCGGACCGGCAGCATTTTCGACGATTTCTTTGACAGCGGCTATACCACCGTGCGCAAACGGGTGACCACCCCTGCCGTGACGGTGCAGGTCAAACCGCTTCCGGCCGGTGCGCCGGCTTCTTTCGGCGGCGGTGTCGGCACCTTCAACATCTCGGCCCGGGTCAGCCGGGACAGTCTCAAAACCCACGATGCCGCGTCGCTGGTCGTAGCAGTCAGCGGCAAGGGCAACGTATCCCTGCTGGAGGCCCCGAAGGTCAATTTCCCGCCGGATATGGACGTCTATGATACCAAGACCACGGTGAAGGCCGACAAGGGCAGCACCGCGGGCAGCAAGACCTTCGAGTATCCGTTCATCCCGCGGAGTCACGGTGATTTCACGATTGAACCCGTCGCGTATTCCTATTACGATGTCGGTGCCGGCAAATATGTGACGCTCCATACCCAGCCGATTGCCTTGCATGTGGAAAAAGGCGCCGTCCAGGAATCCCAGCCGACCGTCAGCACCCTGCCCGGCGTAGACCGCAAGGGGGTGCGCAACCTCGGCGAGGACATCCGCTATATCTCGGTGAAAAAGCCCTCCTTTGCCGCCGGCCACAGCGGCTTTATCGGCCGGACCTGGTACTGGGTGACGGCACTGGTCCTGGCACTGGCCGCCCTGCTGGTCTGGTTGCTGAGCCGCGGTGCGGCAGCCCGTCGGGCCGATGTGGTCGGGACCAAGAACCGCAAGGCGACAAAGATGGCCCTGGGCCGTCTGCGGCAGGCCCGCGACTTCCAGCAGAAAGGGCTATACACGGCCTTCTATGAGGAATTGCACCGGGCTTTGCTCGGCTTTATCTCCGATAAACTGAATATCGGGGCGGAGGACCTGAACAAGGAGAGCATCGCCCGGCGCCTGACGGATGCCGGCGTGGACGCTTCCTTGGGTGAGCGGTTCAATGCCCTGCTGGACGCCTGTGAATTCGCCCGCTATTCCCCGGAAGGCGGCGAAGGCGCAATGGAAGGCCATTACGACGAGGCGGTTCAGGTGATTTCATCGATTGACGCGCGTATGAAGAGTCATCATAAAAATGGCGCGGGAGCGGCTTTGTCGCTGCTTCTGCTGCTGGTCTTCCCGGCTTTCTCGCAGGCTGCTTCCGACCCTGCGCAGGCCGTTGAACCTGCCGGACAATGGCAGGAGGGAGTGACGGCTTATGAGAACGGCCGCTGGGCGGAGGCCGCCGAGGCCTGGGAGTCCCTGCTGGCTGCCGGATACGTATCCCCGGATCTTCAGTACAACCTGGGCAACGCCTATTTCAAGAACGGGGATATCCCGCGTGCCATCCTGGCCTGGGAACGGACCCTGAAACTGGACCCCTCCCATGCGGATGCCCGCTTCAACCTGGCGTTCGCCGCGAATCTGACGCAAGACCGCATCGAGGCTGTCCCGGAGTTTATCTTCAAGGCCTGGTTGCGCAAATTCTGCTACAGCCTGTCCTCCAACACCTGGGCGGTGCTGGGACTGGTCCTGTTCGCCGCTTTTCTGGGGATGCTGCTGCTGTTCCTGCTGGGGGCGCGACCGGGTGTGCGCAGAACGGGTTTCTACACGGGCATCGTCCTGTTGCTGCTGTGCGCGGGCGCCGTCAGTTTCTCCCTTTGGCAGTATCGGGAGGGCAACCGCAGCGACAGCGCCATCGTGATGCGTCCCGTCGCACCGGTCAAGAGCGGACCTTCCAGCGGCACGGACCTGTTCGTCCTGCACGAAGGCACCAAGGTCAAGTTGCTGGATGATGTCGGTGACTGGAAGAACATCGCCCTCGCCGACGGACGTCAGGGCTGGATTCGTTCGGCCGATATCGAAGTGATTTAGAAGCGGTTATCCCTACCGGCCCGTCAGGTGCCAGAGCACGACGCCGACCGAAACGGATACGTTGAGGGAGTGTTTGGTGCCGCGTTGGGGAATTTCCAGTGAAAAGTCCGAGGCGTCCACGACCGCCTGCTGCACCCCGTCCACTTCATTGCCGAAGACCAGGGCGTAACGCCCGTCTGTCTGCGGGGTGAAGCGGTCCAGTTTGACGGAATGGACCGTCTGTTCAACCGACACGACCGTATAACCCGCCGCCTGCAGTTGCCTGACGACCTGCAGGGTATCTTCGCCATGCTCCCAGGGGACGCTGTCTTCGGCCCCCAGTGCCGATTTGTGGATTTCGGCGGACGGCGGCGTGGCGCAGATGCCGCACAGGTAAATCCTGTCTACCCCAAAGGCGTCGGCGCTGCGGAAGGCTGACCCGATATTGTGGGCGCTGCGGATGTTGTCCAGTACCAGGACGATTCCGCTGTCGGCTTTCTCCTTGTACTGGTCGGCGCTGATGCGTCCCAATTCGATGTTTAACAGTTTCCGGTCTTTCATTATGAAATAAATCCTGGGCAAAGATAACAAAAATTCAACTTTTCGTGCTATCTTTGCGATAATTTGGACACCGTCGGTGTCAGTTAAACCGCATAATAGACATATGAAACAAGATTTACAGGTTTTCGACCTCATCAAGAGGGAAAAGGAGAGACAGTCCGCCGGACTGGAACTGATTGCATCGGAGAATTATGTATCCCAGCAGGTGATGGATGCCATGGGTTCCGTCTGCACCAACAAATACGCGGAAGGATACCCCGGCAAGCGCTATTATGGCGGTTGCGAGGTCGTGGATGAAATCGAGCAGCTGGCCATTGACCGCCTCTGCCGGATTTATGAGGCGGAATATGCCAATGTGCAGCCGCATTCCGGCGCCCAGGCCAACATGGCCGTTACAATGGCCTGCCTGAAGCCGGGCGACACCTTCATGGGACTGGACCTGTCCATGGGCGGTCATCTGACCCACGGGTCGCCGGTCAACGCTTCCGGTATCCTGTACCATGCCGTCGCCTACGGGCTCGACCCTGAGACCGGCCGCGTGGACTATGACCAGATGGAGCAGAAAGCCCTCGAATGCAAACCGAAGCTCATCATCGGCGGTGCTTCCGCCTATTCCCGGGAATGGGATTATGAACGGATGCGGGCCATCGCCGACAAGGTAGGCGCCATCCTGTGGATTGACATGGCCCATACCGCCGGTCTGATTGCCGCAGGACTCCTCAAAAATCCGGTGAAATACGCCCATATCGTCACGTCTACCACCCACAAGACCCTGCGCGGCCCGCGCGGCGGTATTATCCTGATGGGGAAGGACTTTGACAACCCGTGGGGCCTGACCACTCCGAAGGGCGAAATCAAGAAGATGAGCGCCATCCTCAATTCCAGCGTGTTCCCGGGCATCCAGGGCGGTCCGCTCGAGCATGTCATCGCCGCCAAGGCCGTCGCTTTCTACGAGGCCATGCAGCCCGAATACAAGGAATACCAGAAACAGGTGGTCGCCAATGCGGCCGTGATGTGCCAGGCCTTCCTGGACAAGGGCTATAAGATTATCTCCGGCGGAACGGACAATCACCTGATGCTTATTGATTTACGTACGAAATTCCCGGACCTGAACGGCAAGGTGGCCGAGAAGGAACTTGTCAAGGCGGACATCACTGTGAACAAGAATATGGTGCCGTTCGACAGCCGGTCGGCCTTCCAGACCAGCGGTCTGCGCGTCGGTACCCCGGCCGTGACTTCCCGCGGTTTCGTCGAGAAAGACATGCAGGACATCGTGGACCTGATTGATACGGTGCTTTCCAGCGCTTCCGCCCATGTGGCCGCCCTGACGGCCAAAGAGCCTACGGCAGCGCAGCTGGCCGAGCGGGAAGCCCATGAGGCCGTGCTCGCCGAGACCCGCCGGAAGGTACACATGATGACCTCCGGTCGTCCGTTGAACCGCTATTAGGGAAGGGATTCGCCGTCCCTATGTCGTTTGCTGCCGGCCTGTGCCGGCAGCTTTTTTATTATCATTCCTCTCATTTTGGACGGAATATAAGGAATTTCGGTAGAAAATGATTATATTTGCACGATTTGAGAAATAAGTATATTAATCTATAACAAAACATGTTCGAAAACAAGAAAAGAGTTTACCGTTTCGGCGGCAAGTCCGCTGAAGGAAACGGCAAAATGCGCGAACTCCTCGGAGGCAAAGGCGCCAATCTGGCCGAGATGAACCTGCTCGGTATGCCTGTTCCCGCAGGCTTCACCATCACCACGGAATGCTGCGCGGAATACTACGCTCTCGGCGGTGGTTATACCGAAGAGCTGAAGAAGGAAGTGGCTGAAGCCATGGCCGCTACCGAAAAAATCATGGGCAAGAAGTTTGGCGACCCGAACGATCCGCTCCTCGTAAGCTGCCGCTCCGGCGCCCGCAGTTCCATGCCCGGTATGATGGATACCATCCTCAATATCGGCCTCTGCTCCGCCACCCTCCCCGGCATGATCAAGAAAACCGGCAACCCGCGTTTTGTTTATGACGCCTACCGTCGTCTCATCATGATGTACTCCGACGTCGTCATGGAAAAGGCTGAGGGTATTGAGCCGGCCGACGGCCAGGGTATCCGCCAGCAGCTCGACCGCATGATGCAGGAGCTCAAGGACAAGAAGGGTTATGCCTCCGATACCGATATCACCGCTGAAGAACTCCGCGACCT
>CADBPR010000018.1 GCA_902796555.1 uncultured Bacteroidia bacterium | reverse complement strand
GGGTTAAACTTTAAACTGTTTTTCAGGAAATCTTCGTTGGGACCTTCGCGAATCTGTCCCGCGTGGAGAACTCCGAGGGCAAAGGTAGAAGGTTCCCTGCAGAATTCCAAAGGATTCGTAAGAAAAAGTTTTCAACAGGGGCTGTTGATAACTTTGTAGCAATATATGTATCAGTGATTTAGTGTGTTATTTCCGATTAATTTCGGATAGTTTTAGTAACATTTATGTTAGCAAAAAGTTTCCGCCGTACCGCATGATTCAGCGGGAGGGAGTTTGTAAATTTTCTGTCATCTTGCTGCCTTGCAGAATCGAATGTGAGCCCCCATTCCCGCTCTGGCATAAAGATTGACCTTATAACGTGTCCGGCCGAAATTGTCGCCGCTTATGACAATTTGGCAGTAATAACTGAATATATGATAGATAATAACAAGATAAATGACCTGTTCGCCGCTTCGGGAGCCGAAGTGAGCATCATTCCTGTCATGACCGGAGACAGCTTTCCGAAGCCTTCCCTGGACAATCTTCCGGATACCCTTCCCGTCTTGGCGCTGCGCAATGCCGTATTGTTCCCGGGGACGATTTATCCCGTGACCATCGGCCGCGAAAAGTCGCTCCGCCTGGTGGAGGATGCCCAGAAGAGCAATTCCTATATCGCGACGGTGCCGCAGATCAATGTGTCCGTAGAAGACCCCCGGAGCCTGGCGGACCTGTCCCAGTTCGGTACGGTGGCCCGCATCATCAAAACCTTTGAGATGCCTGACGGCAATGTGTCCGCCGTGCTGCAGGGCTTCCGCCGGGTGCATCTGGACCGGATTGTGGCGGTAGAGCCGTATCTGGCCGGCGAGGTCAGCTACCTGGACGAAATCGAGCCGCAGGCAGGGGACCCCAATGCCCGCATTCTGGCGGAATCCCTCAAGGAAAAGGCCTCTGAGATTCTGCGTTCGTCCTCTTTCGCGCCCCGGGAAGCCGTCGGCGCCTTGAAGTCGATTGAGGATTTCGCTTTCCTGGTCAATTTCATTGCGACCACACTGGAACTGGATACCTTCGAGGAGAAGGTGGAACTGCTTCAGTATGAGGACCTGAAAGAGCGGGCGATGACCCTGCTGCGCAGTCTGGACAAACAGGTGGAACTCCTGAAAATCAAACAGGATATCAATGCCAAGGTCAAATCGGAAATCGACCAGCAGCAGCGGGAATACTACCTCAACAACCAGCTGCGGACCATCCAGGAAGAGTTGGGCATGGACGAAGACGACGATTCCGCCAGGTTGCGCGAAGCCGCGAAAGACAAAGCGTGGCCCGACAGCGTGGCCGAACTGTTTGAAAAGGAAGTCGTCAAACTGGAACGCTTCAATCCGTCTTCGCCCGAATATGCGATTCAGCTCAATTTCCTGCAGTTCATGGTGGAACTTCCGTGGAACCACATGTCGGAAGACAACCTGGACCTCAAGAATGCCCAGAAAGTGCTGGATGAGGACCATTTCGGACTGGAAACCGTCAAGGACCGCATCATCGAATACCTGGCCGTCCTGAAACTGAAGGGCAATATGAAATCGCCGATTCTCTGCCTCTACGGTCCTCCCGGCGTGGGCAAGACCAGCCTCGGCAAATCGGTCGCCCGCGCGCTCGGCCGCAAATACGTCCGGATTTCCCTGGGCGGCATGCACGACGAGGCGGAACTGCGCGGTCATCGCAAGACCTATGTCGGCGCGTTGCCGGGCCGGATTCTGAACGGCATCGCACGGGCCGGGACCTCCAACCCGGTGATGGTGCTGGACGAGGTGGACAAGCTCGGCGCGGATTTCAAAGGCGATCCGTCCTCCGCTTTGCTGGAGGTGCTGGACCCCGAGCAGAACACCACCTTCCATGACAATTACCTGGACGTGGACTACGACCTGTCCCATGTGCTGTTTATCACGACGGCCAACACCCTCTCGGGTATCCAACCGGCCCTGCTGGACCGGATGGAGCTCATCAATGTGACGGGATACCTGGCGGAAGAGAAGATGGAAATCGCCAAGAAGTTCCTGATTCCGAAGCAGTTGCATGAGCACGGTATCGACGGCAGGAAACTCCGTATCGACAAAGACGCCCTGTCCGAAATTATCGACCAGTATACCCATGAATCCGGTGTGCGCGGATTGGAGAAACAGATTGCGAAAATCGCGCGCGTAACGGCCAAAAAGATTGCCCTGGAAGAAGACTATCCCGCCACCATCAGGAAGGAACACCTGAAGGAATACCTGGGACTGCCCGTCAACTTCCACGACCGTCAGGAAGGGAATGAGGCGCCCGGCGTGGTGACCGGCCTGGCCTGGACCTCTATGGGCGGAGAAATCCTCTTTGTCGAAAGTTCCGTCAGCGAAGGCAAGGGTGTCATGACGATGACCGGTAACCTGGGCGACGTGATGAAGGAATCCGCCACCATCGGGTACCAGTACATCAAGGCGCATCCGCAGCTTGCCGGCCTGACAGCGGAAGAATTTGCCAAAAAAGACATCCATGTCCATGTGCCGGAGGGTGCGACCCCCAAAGACGGTCCTTCGGCCGGTATCACGATGGTGAGTTCGATGGTGTCGGCCCTGCGCGGACAAACCATCCGCCACGGGGTGGCCATGACCGGTGAAATGACCCTCCGGGGCCGTGTACTGCCGGTCGGCGGCATCAAGGAGAAGATTCTGGCGGCCAAACGGGCCGGTGTCAGCACCATCGTCATCAGCGAAGAAAACAGAAAAGATATCGAAGATATCAAGGAAATTTACATAAAAGGTCTTACCTTTGTATATGTCAAGACGATAGATGATGTCTTGGGATATATCTTTGCGTAATGGACGTTAAAATTGAACAGAGCTGGAAAACCGCGCTGCAAGGGGAATTCGACAAGCCGTATTTCGCCTCGCTGGTGCGGTTTCTCCATGAAGAGAAGGCCGCCGGCACCCAGATTTTCCCGCCCGGCAGCCAGATTTTCCGAGCCTTTGAACTGACCCCGGTCGACCAGGTGAAAGTGGTCATTCTCGGCCAGGACCCTTATCATGGCTACGGTCAGGCGATGGGCTTGTCATTTTCCGTTCCGGACGGCGTGCCGGCGCCCCCGTCCTTGAAAAACATTTTCCGGGAAATCGAGCAGGACCTGGGCATCCGGATGAGCGGACGGCCCAATCTGGAGCCTTGGGCCCGGCAGGGCGTACTGCTGCTCAACGCCATCCTCACGGTCCGTGCCGGAGCGGCCGCTTCGCACAGCCGGATTGGCTGGCAGACCTTTACGGATGCCGTTATCCGTTATATTTCAGATACTTGCGACGGTGTTGTCTTTTTGCTCTGGGGCAATTTCGCCCGCAGCAAAAAGGCCTTGATTGACACGACCCGGCACCATGTGCTGGAAGCGGCCCATCCGTCTCCGCTGGCCGGCGGCGCCTTTTTCGGCTGCCGGCATTTTTCGCAAACCAATGCCATCCTCGTCTCCGAAGGAAAGGCCCCCATCGATTGGCAATTATGAAAAGAATCGCATTGTTTCCCGGCTCTTTCGACCCGTTTACGGCCGGGCATCTGAATATTCTGAAACGGGCCCTGACCATGTTTGACGAGGTGGTCGTCGCCGTGGGTATCAACCAGGACAAGCGCGGCTTCTTCTCCATGGAGCAGCGGCTGGACGTGATTCGCCAGGCCACGGCCGGCATGGAAGGCGTCCGGGTCATCAAGTATGACAACCTGACCATCGACACCTGTCGCGAACTGGGCATCCGCCACATCGTCCGCGGCGTCCGCAACATGCTTGATTTCGAGACGGAGCGGGCCATCGCGGACATGAACCGCAGGATGGCGCCGGATGTCGAAACCTTGATTATCCCGACTTCCCAGGAATTCGGCCATATTTCTTCTTCCGCCGTGCGGGACATCCTCCGGCACCACGGAGATACGTCGCAGTTCCTGCCCGAGGGCGTACGTTTGCCCGACGTGCCATGAAACGCTGTCTTCTTCTCATTTTGACGGTCGCCTGCCTGCTGCCGCTCCGGGCACAGGAAGGGCGGGAGGCGCTGGATGCCCGCCTGACGGAGTATTTCGCGGCGCTGGAGCAGGAAAGCCTGTCGGTCAAAATGGAAGAGGCCGATTATATCATCGCGTCCTGCCGGGAACAGCAGACGCGCGACTATGTGGCAACCCGGGTATACCGGCACTTCCTGGAATCTCCCCTGATGGGGGACGAGGCTGTCGTCATTCACCTGACGGACACCTGGTTCGCGCCGGGAAAGGCTTCTTTCCCTTCCGAACTGGACCTGATGAATGCCCGGATTTTTGCGGACTTCAACCGACATTCCCTGCTGGGGCTGGATGCTCCGCCGCTGCGCCTGCAGCGTCCGGAAGGGGACTGGGCCGAGGCCTTGCCGGAAGGGGAGCGGCTCAAAGTGCTGTTGTTCCACGATACGGACTGTGCCACCTGCAAGATAGAACATGTGCTGCTCCGGCAGTTCCTCCGCCGGCCGACCTGCCCGCTGGAGGTGGTGGCCGTGTATACGGGGTCGGACGCGGCAGCCTGGGCCGGCTACCGGCAGTCCATGGCGGAACTGGAAGGGCCTTCCGTGCATATTTCGCATTATTGGGACCCCGAACTGGCATCCGATTACCAGATGCTCTACGGGGTGCTGCAGACCCCCCGGATGTTTCTCCTGGATGGCCGCAATGTCATTCTGGGACGCGGTCTGGATACGCCGGCGCTGCAGCAGCTTTTGGAGCGCCTGCTGGCTTCGCCGCAGACCTATGGCAGCCCGGAGGCAGATGAACTTTTTGCCCGCCTGTTCGAGGCGGCGCCGCTCGGAACCGCCCCGGTACGGGAGGTGGCAGACCTCCTGGAAAAGCAGACCCTTCGGCAAGGAAACATGCTGATGTACAAGCAGTTGACCGGTGATTTGCTCTACTGGCTTTCGACAGAACGCGGCGAAGGGGCGAAGCAGGCCGCGGTGTACGTAGCGGACAGTCTGGTCCTGTCGCGCCCGGATATCTGGCAGACCCGGTCCGACAGCCTGCAGGTCGTGGGACTGGCACGGATGACCCGGGACCTTTGGGACCGGGCCGCCATCGGCTCCGTCGTACCCGCCCTGCGGGTCAAAGGGACCCTGGTCCGTCCCTGTGGTCAGCGGAAAGTGTGCCGGCGTCTGGACCGCCTGCGCCGTCCGTCCTATGTCGTCTTTTATTCCGAAGGTTGCGGGACCTGCCGCGAAGAACTGGCGGCCTTGCCTGCTGTGCGGGATACCGCCGTGCTGCTGGTCGACCTGGATGCGGTCGCCCGGCAGAATCCGGCCCTGTCAGAAGCTCTTCTCGATGCGTTCGACCTGTCCGTCCTGCCCCATATCGTGCTGCTCGACCGCAAGGGTGTCATCCTGCGGAAATACCTCTCTTTCCTAAACAAAGAGACCGGTCCGGCGGGCGGATCGGTCTCGGAGGGTTGAGGTAAGAGGATTCGAACCTCTACTGAGGGAACCAAAATCCCTAGTGCTGCCATTACACAATACCTCAATTCCGCTGCAAATATACAAAATTTTGTGTATTTTTGCACCATATAATCAAAAGAAATCCCATGAAAGGTGTATTTGTATTCCTGGCTGACGGCTTCGAAGAGATAGAAGCCCTGGCGACAGTCGATATTCTCAAGCGGGGCGGGGTGGATGTACTGACGGTTTCCCATGACGAAGAAGGTTTTGTGACCGGTGCCCATGGCATAACGGTCTGTCCGGATATGACCTTTGACCATTTCCTGTCGGAACTGCGCGTCGGCGGTACGGAAAAGGAAGACGTCCTGATTTTCCCCGGCGGTCTGCCGGGTGCGCAGAACCTCTCCGAAAACCAGCCTCTGATGGCTGTGATGAACCGGCATTGGGAAGACGGCGGTACAGTGGCCGCGATTTGTGCCGCTCCGGGACTGGTGGTGTCGAAACTGCCGACCCTGGAAGGGCTTCGGTTCACCTGCTATGCCGGATTCGAGGCGGCGCCCGCCGGCAAGGGCGGTACCTATACGGCCTCGCCCGTGGAAGTTGACGGTCAGCTGATTACGGGCCGCGGCCCCGGCTGCGCCATTCCTTTCGCCCTGGCCATCCTGCAGCGGATTGCCGGTCCGGAAAAGGCGGAAGCCGTCGAAAAGGGACTGCTTCTGCCCTAAACCGATGGTGCGTCACGTTTTTTTTCTTATCTTTGTAAAATGGAAGATTTGATGGCCCAATATGGGTTGGACGCCCATTCTGCCGGTATTCTGGAAGAGTACCGGGCGCTTCTCCCGACGTACCGCTATGCTGCTGAACTGATTGTCGGCCATGTCCGGGAGGCCCTGTCAGAAGCAGGTTTGATTATTGCCGCCCTGGAACATCGTGTCAAGGAAGAAAAATCCCTGGCGGGGAAACTGCGTCTCAAAGGCAACAAGTACCACAGCATCCTGGATGTGACGGACCTGGTCGGGCTGCGTGCCATTACTTTTTATATCGACGATGTGGACAAGGTAGCCGCCTTGGTTGACAGGCTGTTCGATGTGGACTGGGAGAATTCCGTCGACAAACGGAAGGCCCACCAGATTGACAGTTTCGGCTATATGTCCCTGCATTATATCTGCCGGCTGCCTGCGGATACGTTCAGCAACAAGGATTATCCCCGGCTGAACGAATTCCGCTTCGAGATTCAGATTCGTACGGTGCTGCAGCATGCCTGGGCCAACATGAACCATGACACCGGCTATAAATCCGGCGTGGAGATCCCGCAGGAATACCTGCGCAGCCTGAGCCGCCTGGCCGGTATTCTGGAACTGGTGGACGGCGAGTTCAGCCGCATCCGGTCCGAACTGAACGACTACCGCCGCAACGTGCAGTCGCTGGTGGCTTCCGGCAACCTGGAAGAAGTGCCGCTGGACGGCGAGTCGTTCCGCAGTTTGCTGGCCATGCATCCCTTCGATGCCCTGAACCGGCGGATTGCCGCAGTCAACCAGGCCGAAATCCAGGACGTGTCCCTGCAGCATTTCCTGCCGATTTTCAAGGCATTCGGCGCCAAAACGCTGGCGGACCTGTCCCGGATGATACGGGACTATTCCGAAGCCGCGTTCCAGATTGCCTGCTACCAGATTGGCCTGACCGACCTGGATATTGTGGCCTCTTCCATCGGACCGCAGGACATCTGTATCGCCTATATCCTGAAATCCGGCGGCGGCATTCCCGGCCTGACCCGCCTTCTGGAGGCCCTCAACGGACCTTCCGAGAGCAATGCCGCCATGGCGGAGGTCCTGTTCCGGCAGGCGAGTTCCATGGCCTTTATGCACTAGAATAAATGATAGCAAGATGAATACGACAGAACCATTCGTGATTACCGTCAGCCGGGAATTGGGATCCGGCGGCCGCAGCATCGGACAGAAACTGGCCGCCCGTCTGGGCGTACGTTTCTCCGACAAGACGCTGATTCAGAGCCTTGTCAAACAGACCGGCCTGTCTGTGGCCGAAATTGAGCGGATCAAAGGCCGGAAGAAAAACTGGCTGTCCGACTTTATCGACCGTGTGGCGCCCGTTCCCAACTCCGGCGCCTTTCTCGGGTGGTCGCGTCCGATGGAGGATATCGGAAACGGCGGCGTGACCCAGGACGATGTGTACCGGGCCGAGCGGGAGATTCTGCAGGGCATCGCAGCGGAAGGGTCCTGTGTCATAGCCGGTCGTTCCGGGTTCTTCGTGCTGGCGGGGCATCCCAACAAACTGGATATCTTCATCCGGGCCGACCGGGAGAAGCGGGTGGCCCGCGTGATGGAAAAACAGCAGTTGAGCCGCGAGGATGCGAATGCGGTCATCGATGTCGTAGACCGGGCGCGGGACAATTACGTGGAAAAGTATTCCGGCAAAAGCCGCTACGACCTGCGCAACTATGACTTGGTGCTGAATGTGGACACGCTGGACGAAGACGGCGCCGTGGACGTGATTATGAATTTTATCAAGAATAACTGATGGCAAACGCGAAACTCGATACGGCCTTGCTGGACAAGGCGATTCTATTTGCCGTAAAGGCACATGCCGGCACCGAACGCCGGGGGAAGGGTTTCCCCTATATCGTACACCCGATGGAGGCGATGGCCATCGTTGCGACGATGACCGACGACCAGGAACTGCTTGCGGCAGCCGCCCTGCATGACGTGGTGGAAGATACCGAAATTCCCATTTCTGCCATTGAGGCGGAATTCGGCCCTCGGGTCGCCGCCCTGGTACACTCCGAGAGTGACGTGGAAGTGAAAGACGTTCCGGAATCCGACAGCTGGCATTTCCGTAAGCAGGCGGCCATCGACCGGCTGGCTGCGGCCTCCCGGGAGGCCAAGATGGTGGCCCTGGGGGATAAACTGTCCAATATGCGCGCCATCGAGCAGGATTACGAGCGGAAGGGAGATGCCCTGTGGCAGATTTTCCATGTCAAAGATAAAAAGGACCATGCCTGGCATTACCGGGGGTTGGCCCGTTCCCTGGAGGAACTCTCCGAGACCAGTGCATACCGTGAATTTGTCGAACGCATCGGTCGGGTATTCCCGGAAGCGTAAGACGCCGGTTCATGTTTCGTGAACAAAACAACGTTTAGCAAATGGACGCAATCAAGATTTCTTTGAATGACTACGAGCCGGCCGGCGGTGGGTTCAACGGTGAAAGCTACCATCACAAGACGGACCCGAATGTCATGCTGAAACTGTATTTCCCGGGGAAAATCCAGCAGCCGCTGGATGAAATGCTCCTCTCGCAGCGAGTTTACGACTTGGGGATACCCACCCCGAAACCCGGGGATTACGTCGTGACCGAAGACGGGCGTTACGGCATCCGTTTCCGCCGGATTCCCGGAAAAAAATCGTTCTCCCGGGCTACGGGGGATGACCCGGAGCATGTGCAGCGCTATGCGGAAATCTTTGCCGGCATGTGCAAGGACCTCCATGCCGTTCATGTGGATACGCATACGTTCCAGAATCAGAAAGACCGCTATTACGACATGCTGAAAGAGAATCCGTTCTTCACCACCCGGGAAAAAGACCGCCTGGCGCGGTTTATCGCCGATGCGCCCGATACCGATACGGCCATTCACGGCGACCTGCAGTTCAGCAATGCGATTTTTGTGGGGGAGGAGCGCTATTTCATCGACCTGGGCGATTTCTGCTACGGTTATCCCCTGTTTGATGTGGGAATGGTATACCTGTGCTGCGTCCTGGATAAAGAAGAATTCATCCGTGAAACCTTCCATATGGACAAGCCCACTGCCATGCGGTTCTGGGAGTACTTTGCTCCGGCCTATTTCGGAAGTGACCGGCCGCTGCGGGATATCGAAGCGGAAATCCGGCCGTATGCGGGGCTGAAGACCCTGATTGTGGAACGTGACGCCCATACGCCTATGCCGGAGTTCCGGGCGGCCCTGGAAGGAATCCTGTAAGAAGCTGACTTGAAAAATCCTCATAAATCTTTTCGCAAACAAAATTTAAACAGCTTCTAAGCTCTGAGTAAAATGAATAATAAAAAACAAGAGCAATCCGACGCAAAGCGCGCTGCTGCATGGCAGGGCTTGGCTCTGGTACTGGTAGCCGCCCTCACGTTGGAAGCGACCTCGCTCATCCAGTATTATTTCTCCCGGAAGGGCATAGAAGAAGAGACCCTGGCCCTGGCCCAGAGCGAACTGGAGTCGACCGGTCTGCGGATTACCGGCGTGATGGACCAGGTGGAGACCGTCCTGCAGAACAATGTCTGGACTGTCCGGGAATGTCTGACCCGCCCCGACAGCCTCAAAGCGACGGCCATTCGGGTGGTGGAAGACAATCCGGTCATCATCGGGTCGACCGTCGCCATGGTCCCCGGTTATCTGCGGCGCTATCCGCTGTACGCGCCCTATGCGGTCCGGGAAGCGGATACGCTGCGGGTGACGTCCCTGGCCACCGCCGACTATGATTATCCGTCGCAGCCCTGGTTTACCAAGCCGATTGAATCGGACGAGGGCTACTGGTCCGAGCCGTATTGGGACGAAGGCGGCGGCAATGTGCTGATGACGACATTTTCCTTGCCCATCCGGGACAAGAAGGGGCGTCTCGCAGCCGTCCTGACAGCCGATGTGTCGCTGGACTGGATGTCCGAAATCATCGGCGACATCGATGTCTACCCCCATGCCTATGGCGTGATGCTGAGCCGCGAAGGACAGATTATGGCCAGCCCGGCCGAAACCCTCGTGATGCAGACTTCCATGCGGGAAATCGCCACGCGATTTGATGACTCCGTATCCGTCAGCGACCTGGCCCGGTCCATGCAGGACGGCCAGACGGGCAGCACCTCCATCCATAACAAGAAGAAGGTCAGCCATGTGTTTTACGCCCCGGTAAAGCGTGCCGGCTGGTCGATGTGCATCGTCGTGCCGCATGAGGAAATCTACGGGAACATCGAACGCATCGGGAAAATCGTCCTGCTGCTGCAGGTCCTGGGCATCCTGATGATTATTCTCATCATCACGGCTACTGTCCTGTCACAGATGCATATGCGGGAAATTGCCGACCGCAAGAATCGCATCGAGAACGAGTTGCAAGTGGCCCGCGGCATCCAGATGGCCATGATTCCGAAAATTTTCCCGCCCTATCCCGAACGGGGGGATATCGATATGTTCGCCAGCCTGACCCCGGCGAAAGAGGTGGGCGGCGACCTGTATGACTTCTATATCCGGGACGACAAACTCTTTTTCTGCATCGGTGACGTCAGCGGAAAGGGTGTTCCGGCTTCCTTGGTGATGGCGGTGACCCGCAGCCTGTTCCGGACGGTTTCCGGACATGAAAACAGCCCGCAGCGGATTGTCTCGACGATGAACAGTTCCATGTCCGAATCCAATGAGACCTCGATGTTCGTGACCCTTTTTGTGGGCGTTCTGGATTTGCTGAACGGCCATCTGCGCTATTGCAATGCCGGCCATAATGCGCCTTTGCTGCTGTCCGGTGATACCGCCGTTCCGCTGGAGGTTGCGTCCAATATCGCTTTGGGTATCCTGCCGGACCAGTCCTTCTGCGAACAGGAAACCGACCTGAAATACGGTGAGGGCCTGTTCCTTTATACCGACGGCCTGACAGAAGCGGAGAATGAAAGCCATCAGCTCTTCGGCGAAAGCCGGATGATGCGCGAAGCCGCCCGTAACACAGGCCTGCCCGTCCGGGAGCAAGTCGAGCGGATGCAGGCCCGTATCAGCGAACACGTCGGCTCGGCTCCCCAGAGTGATGATCTTACCATGTTGGTTATCAAGTATATGAATACAAAAGAACCCGATGCTGCCGAACGGCATCTGATTTTGCACAACGACATCCAGCAGATTCCTCAGCTGGCCAGTTTCATCGAGCAGATTGCTGATGAAAGCGGTATTGACCAGTCGCTGGCCATGAGCCTGAACCTGGCGCTCGAAGAGGCCGTGACCAATGTCATCTGCTATGCTTATCCGGAAGGCTCCGACGGACTGGTTGATATTGAAGCCATTATCCGTCACGACAGACTGGATTTCATTGTTTCGGACAGCGGCACGCCTTTTGACCCGACGGAGGTGGCGCAAGCCGATGTGAGCCTGGATGTCAACGAGCGGCCGATAGGCGGACTGGGCGTGTTCCTGATTCGCAATATCATGAACGAGGTCCGCTACGAGCGGAAAGACGGAAAGAATATCCTTTACATGACAAAAAAACTCTAAAGATATGGACGTAAACATTATTGAAAACGAAGGGAAAATGTCGGCCCGCTTTATCGGCCGGCTCGACACAGCTGCTGCGCTGGAAGTCAGCAAAGCCATTCAACCCCTGTTGGACAATGCCGGGAAACCGCTGGAAATTGACTGCTCGGAGATGTCGTATATCAGCAGCTCCGGCCTTCGGATTTTCCTGACCATCCGGAAAGCGGCGGCCGCTGCCGGCGGAAAGGTTATCATCAAAGGCATGAATCCGGACATCCGTCAGATTTTCATGATGACGGGCTTCCTCAACCTCTTCGAGGTCGAGTAAACTGCGATGGAAAGCACCCTGCGGCCATTTGTCAGAAACAAATGGCTGACAGTCTGTCTCTGTGTCCTGACGGCCGGCCCGGGCTGTACGCCCCGGGTCCGCCAGGCTCCGATGGTGCTTCACTATGACGCACCGGCCCGCTCTTTCGAGGAGTCGCTTCCCATCGGCAACGGGCGGCTGGGCGCGAGTGTCTACGGCGGTATCGAGACAGACCGCCTGTCTCTCAATGATATAACGTTGTGGACCGGGGAACCGGACCGGGGCGCATCCCATCCGGATGCGCCCCGCGGTCGTCCTGCCGATGCCATCCCCCTGATCCGAGAAGCGCTTGCGCAGGAGGATTACGCACGGGCGGACATCCTCCAGACCCGGGTTCAGGGCCATTTTGCCGAGATGTACCAGCCTCTGGGTACGCTGACAATTCGCTACCGGGATGTACCAGAGGCGGTCTCCGCGTATCGCCGGAGTCTGGACCTGGACCAGGCCGTCGCCCGTACGGAGGTCCGGCTTGACGGCCGGCTGCGGACGACGGAATATTTCGCCAGTGCGCCGGATTCGGTCGTGGTCGTGCGGGTGCGCGCTGAAAGCCCCATCCATGCCACGGTGAAACTGTCCTGCCCGATTCCCACTGCCTGTGTCCGGGCGGAAGGGGAGACCCTTTCCCAGGAAGGATATGCCGCCTGGCATGCCTATCCCGCCAGTGCCGGGAAAGCCCGGCGATGGCTGTATGACGAAGGACGTGGCATCCATTTCCTGACCCTGTTGACAGCGCAGGCCGAAGGGGGCAGCGTGACGCCCGAAGGAGATTCCCTGCGGGTGGAAGGTGCCCGGGAACTGCTGCTGTATCTGGTCAATGCGACCTCTTTCCACGGTTTTGACAAAGATCCGGTCCGGGAGGGGAAGCCTTACCGGCAGCTTGCTGCGCGTGCCCGGGAACGTGTCCTGGCCAAAGGGTACCGGCGCATCCGGCAGGACCATATCCGGGATTATACGACCTTCTATGACAGGGTGAAACTGGATTTGGGACCGACCGACCCGGCCGTCCGCGCCCTTCCTACCGACGTGCAGCTGGACCGGTATACCCGCCTGCAGGAGGACAACCCCGAACTGGAAGCGCTCTATTACCAGTACGGCCGTTACCTGCTGATTGCCGCTTCTCGGACGGAAGGCGTTCCGGCCAATCTGCAGGGACTCTGGAATGAGCAGATGGATCCGCCGTGGGGGTCGAAATATACCCTGAACATCAATCTGGAAGAGAATTACTGGCCGGCGGAAGCGTCCGGGCTGGGCGAAATGCATGCCGTCCTGCTGTCCTTTATCCGGAACCTGAGCGGTAGCGGCGCCTACACGGCCTCCCACTATTACGGTGTGGAGCGCGGCTGGGCTTGCGGCCACAATTCCGACATCTGGGCCATGACCTGCCCGGTCGGCATGGGCAGCGGCAACCCGGTTTGGTGCAACTGGAACATGGCAGGGGCCTGGCTCTCCACGCATATCTGGGAACGCTATCTCTATACCCGGGACGAGGCGGAACTCCTCCGGTATTATCCGGTGCTCAAAGGCGCCGCGCTGTTCTGCCTGGACTGGCTGACCGGTACGGACGAAAAGGTCACCGCCCCGTCTACTTCTCCTGAAAACTGCTACCGTACCCCGGCGGGCTATGTCGGTGCCACCCTCTCCGGCGCCACGGCAGACCTGGCCATGATTCGGGAATGTCTGCAGGATGCGGTGGCTGCATGCACGCTGCTGGAGGACAAACAATTGATTCCTTCAGGAGAGGCCTGGAAAGAAGAGGCGGAAGATGCCTTGCAGCGACTGCGCGGGTACCGGATTGCGAAGGACGGAACCCTGCAGGAATGGTACCATGACTGGGAATCACCGGACCCCCAGCACCGCCATCAGAGCCATCTGTATGGCCTGTTCCCCGGCCATCAAATCGCACAGGGAAGCGACCTGGCGGCCGCTGCGGCGCAGACCCTGGCCGTCAAGGGGCTGGAAACAACGGGTTGGAGTGCCGGCTGGCGCATCTGTCTGCTGGCCCGCCTGGGCGACGGGGAAGGCGCTTACCGGATGCTGCGTCGCCAGCTCCGCATGGTCACGCCGGGCGGAGAAGGGGGCGGCACCTATCCGAACCTGCTGGATGCCCATCCGCCTTTCCAGATTGACGGGAATTTCGGCGGGTGCGCCGGCATCATGGAAATGCTCCTGCAGAGCGATGCTGACGGAACCCTGCATCCTTTGCCGGCGCTGCCTCAGCGGTGGCGCAACGGTGCCGTTTCCGGCCTGTGTACCCGTGGGGGACAGCGTGTCACGATGGCGTGGAAGGACGGCCGGGTGACCCGGATATGGCATGATTTTGCTTAATGAACGGCTTCCGGATTTGGCGAAGAACGGGAAAAGCGGTATCTTTGCGCAGATTTTCGGGGATGGACCCCGTATTGTGAAGCTATGAGACATCGTTTTGTTTTCGTTTTTATCTGCATCGTCAGCCTGCTGGCCGGATGCGCCAAACAAGGGGTTTCTGCCCCCGATCAGAAAGAAGCATTTACCCTTTGGAACGATTGTGCGGCTCTGACCGCGCTGGAAGACTATGTCCGGGATGTAACCGACCCCGCCTCCGCTCATTTCATTCCGGTCGCTGACCGGATTGTCACCTTCGATATGGACGGAACCTTCGTGGGCGAGCTGTATCCGACGTATTTCGAATACAATATGCTGGAATACAGGGCTTTGGATGACCCGGCATACAGCGCTTCTGCGCCGGAGGACGTCCAGGAAGCCGCCCGGGACATCCGGTCCTTCGTCCGGGAAGGCAAGAAACTGCCTGACCACTTTGAAATGAAACATGCCTATGCAGCCGCGAAAGCCTATGAAGGAATGAGCGTGGCCGAATTCGATGCTTATGTGAAGGCGTATGCCGCCCGCCCCGCCAACGGATTCGTCGGCATGACCTATGGGCAGAGCTTCTATAAGCCGATGCTGGAAGTGTTTGATTATCTGGAGCATAACGGGTTTACCTTTTATGTCGTGTCCGGTTCCGACCGTTTTCTCTGCCGTGCGCTGGTGGAAAGCCTGGGCATAGCGCCGAACCGGGTTATCGGGATGGACGTACGTCTGCGTTCCAGCAGCCAGGGCACCGAAGCCGGCGTCAATTATACTTTGGGGAAAGAGGAAGACCTCATCCGCACGGATGAACTGATTATCAAGAATTTGAAGACCAATAAAGTTCTCCAGATTATCCAGGAAATCGGCAAGGTCCCGGTGCTTTCCTTCGGCAACAGCGGGGGCGACTCCGCCATGCACAATTATTGCCTGAGCAATCCCCATTACAAGTCCGCCGCCTTTATGCTGATTGCAGATGACCCGGACAACGACCATGCGAACCGCGAGAAGGCCCTCACCCTCGGAAAACAGTGGGAAGAAGCCGGTTATCATGTGATTTCGATGCGGGACGACTGGAAGACAATCTATGGCCCCGACGTCCGCAAGGTGGACTTCACCTTCTGATATCTACGCGAATATGAAAAGGATATTTCTTCTGACTGTCATCAGCCTGCTGGCATTTTCCTGTACCTTACCCGACGTGCGTACGGCCCGGGAACTTTCCCGCAGAATCATGGGAGACAAGGCCGCAGCGGTCGTTTTTGAGCAGAGCGGCGACACTTGCGACGTCTTCGAACTTTTCTCCAAAGGAGGGAAAGTCCATATCAAAGGCAACAATGCCGGTTCTATGGCGACCGGATTGAACTATTACCTGCAGCATTATTGCCTGACCAATGTTTCCTGGTATGATTACAACCCGGTGGAACTGCCGGAGGCCCTGCCGCAGGTGGCGGAAAAGGTGCGGGTGGAAGCTGCCGTACCTGTACGCTTCTTCCTGAACTACTGTACCTTCGGCTATTCGATGCCGTGGTGGGGCTGGAAACAGTGGGAAAGATTCATCGACTGGATGGCCCTGAACGGGGTGAACGAGCCGCTGGCCATCACCGGCCAGGAGGCCGTCTGGCAGAAAGTCTGGCGGAAAATGGGGCTGTCCGACGAGCAGATTCGCGCTTTCTTCACGGGCCCGGCCCATCTGCCGTGGCACCGCATGTGCAATATCGACCGCTGGCAGGGCCCCCTTCCGCAGGATTGGATAGACGCCCAGGCCGCGCTTCAGAAAAAGATTCTCCGCCGCGAAAGGGCCTTCTCCATGCGCCCGGTTCTCCCGGCTTTTGCGGGGCATATTCCCGAAGAACTGGCCGAGGTGATGCCCGGTATCGATACCTTCCGGGTAAGCCGCTGGGGCAATTTCGCCGATGCGTACCGGTGTACCTTCCTGAGCCCGGACGATGCCGCCTTCGCCAAGATTCAGAAAGCCTTCCTTGAGGAGCAGACCCGTATGTACGGAACGGACCATATCTACGGCGCCGACCCTTTCAACGAGGTCGAGGCCCCGATATGGGACCCGGTGAGCCTGGCCCGGATCGGAAGCGGCATCTATCGTTCCATGGCTGAAGTGGACCCGCAGGCAGAATGGCTCCAGATGGGATGGCTCTTCTACTATGACGCGAAGCATTGGACTCCGGAAAACATCGAGGCCTACCTGACGTCGGTTCCGAAGGGAAAAATGACCATCCTGGACTATTACTGCGACCTGGACCAGGTCTGGAAGCGGACCAACAAATTCTACGGCCAGAATTACATCTGGTGTTTCCTGGGCAACTTTGGCGGCATGACCAGCATCGAAGGCGACTGGAAGGATACGTCCCGTGAAATCGCCCTGGCCCTGGCCGAAGGCGGGGAAGGCATGGTGGGCATCGGCTCGACGCTGGAAGGATTCGGGGTGAATGAGCCGATATACGAATTCGTCCTCAGCAAGGCTTGGAATACAGGCATTTCCGACTACGATTATATCGATAATGTGGCGGACCGCCATTTCGGCCGTCCTGACGCGTATTTCCGCCGCGCCTGGCATATCCTGTGCGAAAATGTCAGCAAGAGCCACAGTATCAACGGCTCCTCGTCCCTGCTGACCGCCCATCCCAACCTGGAAGGATGGTGGCACTGGACCACCCTGTTCAACCATCCCTATCAGGACGACAGCCTGGCCCTTGCCGCTGACTTCATGCAGAAGGCGCAGGGCAGTTCCAATTACTATGATTATGACTTGGTGAATGTCCGTCGGCAACTTCTGTCCAACCGCGCGCCGGCCGTTCGTGAGCGCTATGCGCAGGCCTTGCGCCGGCGTGACCGCGACAGCGTCTTTGCCATAGCAAACGAGTTTCTGGGGCTTTTCGACGAGATGGACCAACTGCTTTCAACGCGCCGGGAGTTCTCCCTGGACGACTGGATTGCCGATGCGCGCAGCTGGGGCGACACCCCCGAGGAGAAAGCCTATTATGAAAGGAATGCCCGCACGATTCTCACGGTATGGGGCGATTCTTACCAGATTTCGGACTATGCCAACCGGGAATGGGCCGGCCTGATGAAAGATTTCTACAAGCCGCGCTGGGAGATGTTCTTCCAGGCGGGAGAAGATGCCTTGTGTACCGGCAGCGAACTGGAGAACGTGACGGCTCCGGTGCTGGTGGAAATGCTGCAGGACCCTTCCAAGGTGCAGGGTTTCGCCCGCATGGCCGACAGGCTGATTTGGAAATTTCAGAACGAATGGGCCGGTATCATCGATGACGACCCTTCGGCCAAATGGGAGAATCTGGCCCCTGTCCCGCAGATGGGATGGAATGCCTGGAATATTTTCCGGGACAAAATCGATGAGGAGCAGATCAAGGGTATCGCCGACGTGCTGGTGGAGAGCGGCCTGGCCGAGGCCGGGTACCGGTATGTCAATCTGGATGACGGTTGGCACGGACAGCGGGATTCCCTCGGACGCATCCACGAAGACCTGGAGAAATTCCCTTCGGGCATGAAGGCGCTGGCGGATTATATCCATGCCAAGGGGCTGAAATTCGGCCTGTACAGCGATGCGGGCACCAAGACCTGCGCCGGCTATCCCGGCAGCAAGGGCTACGAGTATCAGGATGCGGCGATGTATGCCTACTGGGGCGCCGACTACCTCAAATACGACTGGTGCAACACCCCCGGACAGGATACACGCGAGTCTTATGCTTTGATGCGGGATGCGCTGCGGGCCGCCGGAAGGCCCATCCTGCTGAGCATCTGTGAATGGGGCTCCACCCAACCGTGGCGCTGGGCCGGCCGTATGGGCCAGTCGTGGAGAAGCACCGGGGACATCGGTCCGGTTTTCGGCCATGTGCCATATGAATATGATGAGAACGGCATCCGCCTGTGGACCCCGCTGGGCGTCATGGACATTATTGACCGGAACGCGCCGTTGCGCGAATTCGCCGGACCGAACCATTGGAATGATGCGGATATGCTGGAAGTGGGCAATGGCATGAGTTTTATCGAAGACAGGGCCCATTTCTCGATGTGGTGCATGATGGCTTCGCCGCTGATGCTGGGCTGTGACCTGCGCAGCATGAGCGAGGAGACCCGATCCATCATCCTCAACAAAGATGTTATCGCCATCGACCAGGACAAGCTCGGCGTGCAGGGGCTTCGCCTTCGCAAGGAAGGGGATGTGGAATATTGGCTCAAGCCGCTCGAAGGAGGGGACTGGGCCTTCTGCCTGCTCAACGGCGGCGATGCTCCGGTGGCCTTCGAACTGGATTGGAGCACGGTGGCCGTGAACGATACCTTCAGCGGCCGGGTGCTGGACCCCGCTGCCCGCCGTTATCAGGCGTATAACCTGTGGGACAAGAGTTTGGCTCCGGTGCCGGTCTCCGGCCGGATGCCCGTCAGCCTCGCCGCCCACGACGTGCTGCTGTACAGATTGAAAACAAATAACTGATAGGAGACCCCGGTCCACATCCAGCGACATCTTGGCCTGTACACCGGTCACCGAAGCGCTACTACGGATGATCTGCCGGGCAAGAGCGGACATGTTATCCCGGGTCTATAACCGGGAAATACTTTACTTCAGCCGAAGGAGGCGGACGCCGTGGGTGGGGATGATGCAGGCAGTGTCCTGCAGGTCCTCCTGACGCCAGAGGTCCCGGAGGGTGCCTTCTGCACGGATGCTGGCCTGCTCCAGGATAGCCCGGATATCTGCCCGGCGGTCTTCTCCGGAAAGATTGAAAATGCCGGCGGCTGTACTGCCGTCCGCGAGGGGGCGCGCCCAGACCTGGAAGGTGCCGTCATCCAGCACGCAGCGGGCCTGACGGCCCAGCAGATCCTGCCCGACGGCGTTGACTTCATGGTTGCACAACAGGCCGAGCGTGAAGCTGTCAATCTGCGCCACGTCGCAGCCTATCAATATGTTGGCTGCCAGGAGGTTCCAGAGGGAGATATGGGTGTATTGCTCGTCCGGCGTGAGCCGTGAATCCCGCAGGGATGAACTCCAGCCGACCTTGCCGACAATCAGCATGTCCGGGTCGTTCCAGTGACCGGGTCTCGCATAAGGGTGGAGGTCTTTCTGCTTGACGAAACCTATCTCATACAGCGAAGCCCAACTGTCGGTGATATCCGGCGTGGTGCGCCAGGAATTGCCGTCGACCGCCGCGCCCCACTTCCAGACATCCGCCATGCCGTACTGGCACAGGGAATAGAAGATGTCGCGGGGCTGGGCCCGCAGATGCTCCTGCATGACGCGGAAGGGGAGAATGTACCCCTCCAGGCTATAGTCGCCGAGCCGGATGAATTCGTCCTGGTAGACGCACCAGTCATATTTGAGATAGTCGATGCCCCATTCGTTGTAGGTCTGTGCATCGGCCTGTTCGTGTCCCAGCGAACCGGTATAAAGGCCGCAGGTCAGCGACCCGGGCGAGGAATAGATGCCGAATTTCAGTCCGTTGGCATGCAGCCAGTCGCCCAGGCCCTTCATGTCCGGGAACTTTTCGTTCGGAAGGATGGACCCGTCGTCGGAACGCTGCGGCGCTTGCCAGGCATCGTCGATGTTGATATAGGCATATCCATAATCGGCAAGGCCGGAGGAAAGAATCGCCCGCGCAGAAGAGATGACTTTGTCCTGGGATACACTGGTGCCCCAGCAGTTCCACGAATTCCATCCCATGGGCGGGGTGAGCGCCATTGCGTCCGGCTCGATAACAAGTGTAAACGATTGGCTTACAGAACCTTCGCTATTCGTAGCCTGGAGGGTTATGGCATGCCTGCCTTCCAGGGTAGTCGCGCCGTGCAGGATGCCGTTCTCCGCATCCAGCGTGATGCCCTCCGGGAGCCCTTCGGCGGTAAAACACATAGGCCTGGCCCCGGAGAAGGGGAGCCTGAAGATGACCGGCGAACCCGGTCGGGCGCCATAGGCCAGCGGTCCGTTGTAACGCGGTGATGCGGGTGCTTCCGGCGTCAGGATGTATTTCGGCACGTAGCGTTTCGTGGCGGAGATGCCTTTCCCGGTGTCGGTGAAGGTGATGCGGAGAATCGTCTGGCGGTGGAGGTCAAGGGGGAAGGAGATGCACGCCGGGCGGCCTTTTTTGAGCTTGATTTTTCGGGTCATGACCGAAGATACGGACGAAGTCGCGGCGTCGGTGACTTCCATTCGTACCATGCCTTTGGCGGAGGTCATGGGGGAGAACGCGATATCGACTGATTGGTCTTTTTCCTGGATGGTCATTCCCAGCAGGTCCTCCAATCCGGCCATCGAAATCCTGACGGCATCCCCATGGATGCCGCCTGCATCCGTTCCGTTGTAAACCCGAATGGCAATGAGGTTTTCCTCGCCCCATCGGACGAGGTCGGCGGGTACCAGATAGCGCCGCGGCCAGTTCCAGGCCGACAGGAATCCGGTCGGGTCCTCGGGCATGGAGCCCGTCTTTCCGACCAGGGTTCCGTTGAGGAAGGTTTCCTCGCTGTCGTCCACGCCGCCCAGCATGGTGATGACGATGGCGTCCCGGTAGGGGGCACTGCGCCGCATCGATTCCGGAAAGACGGCTTTGAGGCGGTACCAACCGTAGTCATATTCGCCGCCGACACCCTGCGGAGTCCAATGGCGGGTTGTACTGACTGTAATCCAGTCGCTTTCATCGATGGCGGCTTCTTTCCATGCAGGATTGTCGCCTTTGAGGAGAAGACCTTCTTCCATCACGATTTCCTGGGCAGACAGGGCTGCCGGAAGAAGGAACGACAGTACCAGGACGAGAATGCGCTTTTTCATGCGGCGGGTTTTCTTTCAAAACAGTTTCCTACTCTGTAGCCGGATAGACCGGGCGTATAGAATATCCATTGCAACGCTCGGGAGAACTCCGGGTAAAAGTGCCTTCTTTTACCCACCCATACCACGCTGTACTCGGAGTATCGTCACGAAGACTGGAAGTCCAATAGTAACCATTGGTCCCCACTGCGCCTGCAGTAGTATTTTTCTTGTAGCCTGCGGCAGGCAGGAAGATGCTGTTGCCGTTATTACCGGTGACAAGCATGCCTGTCACTCCGTTCTGCGTCGTCCATGTATATTCACATTTTGCGAGTTTCAGCCACTCTTCAAGGGTAGGCATACGCCAATTACCGCCGAGTTGGACGTGGGCCGCATCGTCCTCAAGGTCAAGGACTTCCTTCCCGTCAGGATTGCCTTCGCCGTCCCATAACGAGGCCATGTTTGTCGGACAATACTTCGTCGGCCTATTCAAAGGGCCGTTGCTCCATTTATAGGTTGCCCATGTGAAATCATCTTTCGGTTTGACCTCTCCCCAGGCGTAATAATCACCATAACCTTCCGGGGAAGAGGCGCCCAGGTTGCATTCCGCCCAATAGACACCCAGACCCAGATCGACGGCTCCCGCCGGAATGACTTTCTTCACGCTGACGTTGCATTCTGCCTTGACCGCCCCGTTGCCGCCCAGGGCGTAAGCGGTAATGACGGCATTGCCTTCGCCGACGGCTTTGAATTCACATGAAAAACTGTTGCCTTCGTCTGCAACCGTGACGACTTCCTTCGGCACGGCTACCCAGATGATGCTTTTGTCGGTGGCGCCCGAAGGTGTAAGCGTAGCCGTCAGGATGAATGTCTCGCCGACATCAAGCATAAGGCTTGTCTGCGACAGGCTGACAGCCGTTACCGGAATGGCGCCGACCGTCACTGAGCAGGTGGCCGTGAAGCCTCCGTCGTCGGTCGTGGCCGTGATGGTGGCCGACCCGACGCTGACCGCTTGCACCGTCCCGCCGGACACGGTGGCGACGGCAGGGTTGTCTGTACTCCAGATAACCCCCTGATTGCTGGCGTCGGCAGGGGTCAGCGTTGCCGTCAGTGTCTGTGACCCTCCGGGCGTGAGCTGGATAGAAGTGGGAGTCAGCGTAATCCCCGTAACGGAGACCGTCTCAGGCTTTTCGACAGGGGCCTTTTCCGGTTCTTTTTTGCAGGCCGTGAGTGCAAGGAGCAGCACCGCAATCAGGTAAACGATTTTTTTCATAGGAATATGCAAAATGTGTTATTATATAATTTCCATCGTGTGAGGCCGTGCCGTCGCCGCATCCCGAATGCAGCGCGTCGCCTTCCACAGCCAAAGTTATACAATTTCTGATAATAATCCAAAAACGGGCGGCATCGGCAGCGCTCGCATTTTTCTAAAAAAACTGCCGGCAGGGTAGGGGAAAGCGATAATTATTGTCTAACTTTGCACGGCTATGTGGATTTGGATGGCACTTGCTTCCGCGGTCCTGCTGGGTCTCTATGACGTAGCGAAGAAAGCCGCCCTGAAGCACAACGGTACATATTGGATTCTTTTCGTGTCAACGGCTCTGTGCTCGCTGATGCTTCTTCCGTTCCTTACGGCCGGGACCTTTCCCGACCACCTCCGCCTGATGTTCAAGGCCGTCCTGGTCACAACCTCCTGGGTCAGCGGTATGATGGCCCTGCAGTTCCTTCCCATCACCACCGTCAGCACGTTCAAGGCTTCCAGGCCTGTTTTCGTCGTCCTGTTTTCCGTGCTGCTTTTTGGTGAAAGGCCTTCCCCGATGCAGTGGCTGGGCATCGCTGCCGTACTGGCAGCCCTTTGGCTCCTGAGCCTCAGCAGCAGCCGCGAAGGGCTGTCCTTCAAAGGCAACAAAGGCTTCTGGGCCATGGTGATATCGGTACTGACAGGCGTTGCCAGTGCTTTGTGGGACAAGCATATCATGGCTGGTATGCAGCCGCTGTTCGTTCAGAGCTGGACCAATATTTATATCACCGTCGTGCTCGGTATCGTGATTCTGATTCGTGCCGTCCGCGGCCATTCGGATAAGCTCCGTTTCCACTGGACCCTGCCGGTCATCGCCGTGCTCATCACCTGCGCCGATATGCTTTATTTCTTTGCTCTGAAGCAGGACGGGGCCCTGCTGTCGGTCATTTCACTGGTGCGGCGCGCCTCCGTGCTGGTCACCTTCGCCCTGGGCGCTGTTCTTTTTAAAGAGCGCCGGATTGCCCGGAAAGCAGGCGTACTGGCCTTGATGCTGTCCGGCCTTGTACTCCTGGTGGTGTTCTCGCTATGAGCCGGGGTAAATGCCTCGGATTGCTGCAGCCACCCTATTCGAACAGCCAGTGGTGGCGGTCAATCCATGCGTTGCCGGTCTCAAAAATCTCGTTGTAGAAAAGAAATACACCATCCATCATTCCAGCTACATCATCAATCTCGCTTTGCACCAGGCCCTCGATGGTGTCCACCTCGTCAACGAAGTCAATGGTGGAATCGTAAATGGCGTCTATCTCGGCGACGAGGGCATTGACATCATCCAGTGCTCCGTCAATCATGTCAGCGAGTTCGTCTGCATTGTCGGCCGCCACTTCAAGGTCCACGCAGATGGCGTCGAAGTCGTCAAGTACTTCACTGGCTCCGGAATCCAGCAGGTCATATAGTTCGTCGGCGGTGCTCTGCCAGTCCGCGAGGCTGGAGGTCATATCATCCACGGTCGACTCGCTTTCGGAAGCCAGCGCATCGGCATCGAAGACCCATTCCTCCATCTGCTGAATCAGTGCCTTGAGGGAAAGCATCTCCTCGCCGGAAAGTTCGTCCATCTTCAGGGCTGAAAATTCCCGAATCCGCTGCTCCATGAAATCCACCTGGCTCTGCAGGTTGAATTCAGAGAGTTCCTTGACGGTTGCGTCCAGGGCATCCATCGCCCCGCAGAGCCCGGTGCCTTGGATTTTATCCAGGCGACTTTTCCAGGTCATCACATTGTGGTCCACCCAATCGGATTTTTCCTCCAGGGTGCGGATGGAACCCATGAGGGCCGACATCCGCTCCATATTTTCCGCATCCCCGGCCTTCATGGCCTCTTCCAGATAACGGCCCGTCTGGTCCATGGCATCGCTGAGTCTCGATTTGGCCCTGTCCACGCGGGAACGGATTTCCATGATGGAGGCATCGCACTGCTGCTTTCGGGCATACAGTTCCCCGTCCAGAAACTCCTGTGATTCCTCCATCTTGTAGACGATGAGGTCGAAGAGATCCTGCAAGGCTGCGTCAATATCATTCCCGAGCCGCTTTTTGGTTTCGTCAAGCTTGGCCAGAAGACGCTCTTCCAGCGCGGCAATTTCCCCGGACAGTTCTCCGTAGAGGGCGACGTCGCTTTCTTTCAGGGATGCGATTTCCCTGTCTATGCGCTCCAGTTCCCCGGCGGCTCCACTGCAGCTCAGCGCAAGCCACCCCATGGCCAGAAACGCTATGAATTTCAAGTGTTTCATTACTCTATATCTCCTAACCAGGATTCCATATCATTAATCATATCATCCAGAACATCCCAAATATCTTCCAATAGGCTCATGTAGTCATCCGACCTGACCCAGAGTTCGCCTACAGACCCGTCCAGGGCATCCAGACGCTCCTCGAGACTGGAGGTTGTGATTTCACAAGAGTTGGCATATTCGTAGGCTCCTTCCAGGTCGGAAAGGACATCTTCGATGAAGCTCATGTCAAAGGAGTCCACCAGTTCGCGCATATCCTCCATATCGTCCACCAGGCCCTGGGCCTCGTCCAGGGCGCTCTCCACGTCCGGCATTCCGCTGATGCAGTCCTCGAAATCGGAATAAGCGCTGAGGAGTTCGTCATTGAGGGATTCCATCTCATAGTAGGTATCATAGAGCTGAGCGGAGAATCCGCTGAGGTCGCGGCTGTCCATGTCCTTGATCCGGGAGGCCATCACTTCCTTCAGCTGCTCTTCATATTGCGCGAGTATCAGCTCCATGTCGTCCTTGCGTTTCTGGAGGCCGGGAAGCAAAGCGTTGACTTTTACATATTTATCTTCTATGCCTTCGAGGGCTGCCACGCTTGTGGCGGCACGGTCGGCAAGGCCGGAAAGATTCCCTTGCATCCAGGTCACTTTCTTCTGGACCATGGCTATCCGCTGTTGTTGAACCTTGTCGCCACGCCGGATGGCGTCTTCTTCGGCTTTCTTCAGCCGCTCCAGGCTCTGCTCGAAGAACGTCGATGAAGCATCAAGCATGTCGTCCAATTTCGCTGACCAGGCCTCAATGTCTGCCCCGGTTCTTGCTGACATGATGCGGATGGACCTGCGGATGGTCATGGTGCGTTCCAGGATGGCGTCTTCCGCCCGGGCCACGCTCTCGTCAAGCGCTTCCAGCACCTCTTCCTGCATGGCGTCTATCTTGGCGAGGATTTCCTTTTCGAGCCGGCCCAGTTCCGAGAGGATAATCTCCCGGGTGCCGGCTTGTTCAGCCTTGATGGCGGATATTCGTTCGTCCAAGTTGCGGAACTCTTCCTTATATGGGCTGCATGCTGCTACCAGCAGGAGGGCAGCCATGATAGAAAATAACTTTTTCATATCACCAATGGACACTCATGATTTCATCATAAAAGTCATAGGCATCATTGTATGCTTCCTGACACATTTCACAATTTTGCCTGCATGCATCAATGGAATCATCCAAAGCGGAATTGGCATCTGCAATCCGGCTTTCAAGCTCGTCCATCATCTCACAGGCATCGTCGTAGGATGCTTCTGCGCCGGAAAAAGCCTCGTCTATCAGGTCGTAATACGCGGAGATATCGAAGCTCTCGAAATACTCCAGCAGTTCACAGGCCCGGTCATAGCTGTCAGCAGCATCAGACATGGAGGCGCCGACCCCGTCAATCACGTCATCCTGGATGTAGCCCAGCAGGTCTTCCATCTCGGAGATGATGTTGTCGGCCTCGCCGGTGGATGATTCTATCCTGTCCCTGTGGTCCTGCATCTCGTCGATGAGGGCTTCGGCCTGCTGCAGGAGATCGCGAAGATGCTCATCCTCAATGGCTTCCAGCGACGAAATGTCTGATGTCTTTTCCTTGACGGCTTCCATCAGCCTGAGCTGTGACTCTTCCATCGCGCGGTATTTGCTGTCCAGATCCGCGATAAGGGCGGAGGCGGAATTGACACGTGTGGTAATGGCGTCGGCCTGGTCCAGCAGCTCTTCCAGCGCCTGGACCGAAGCGGCGGCTTTTTTTGCCTTTTCGATGACGCGGTCGGCTTCTTTCGCGTAGGATTCCAGAAGGGACTGAAGCTTGTAGTCGCCATTAATCGCCGCAGCCTCGATTTTCGTGGCGAGGGCGTCCTTGGCTTTGTCCAGCTGTGCGAAGGTCTTGGAGATATCCTCGCTGCACTGAGCGCCTTGTTCATCCATGTATTTGGTGAATTTGGCGAAGGCGGCGGTGATTTCCGGTGCCAGTGCATCGGCCTCCCTGGAGAGCCTGGCCATTACACTGTTTTCGCCCTCCTCAATTTTTTTCAGGAGGCTCGCCTTGACCTCCTCGATGAGGCCGTCCATCTTGGTGCGCAGGGCCGCGATACGGGCCAGCAGCGCCTCCCGTGATTCCTGGGTGCTCTTCTCGATGGCATCCAGCTCCTTGTTTCGGAGGGCTATCTGCTCCAGCACCGCGGTGTCCTGGGAACAGCCGCCCATCAGAAGCAGTAAGCCAATGGCTATTCGTAATTTGCGTCTCATAGGCTAAGGCTCTATTGTGATATCCAGCGTGCGGACGTGGCCGAACTTGTCTTTTACGATGATGGTATCGGCCCCGGCCTCCTCGAAATGGAGTTCCATCACGTCGCCGTCGGAAGTGTCATCTCCAGGGTAGTTGTCCACCACGGAGAAATGACCGTTCTTGCTGCTCCAGTCGAACCAGGCGAAGGAGCCGCCGGCTCGTGTCTCATAGACATAAGCCCCGAATCCACGGTAGGTGTCGGTCTCAGGTTCGCCGATACGGACGATCCAGCGGGAACCTACATATGCGTGCAGCGATGAGCCGATATTCCTTATGGCCTTGCCGTCATAGGGCGAGGAATCATCCCACATGAGGATGTCGAGGTTATCGCCCTCGCGGAAAGAAATAAACCCGAGGCAATAGGTCTCGCAGCTTACGCGGGCATATTCCTGCGGGTACCCGCCACGTTCGAAGACATAGAGGTCGCTTTTGAAGGTCAGGCATTTGTCCGACAGGCCGTCATAGTTGCCCCTGCCAAGTTTGTCCGCCGAAGGGGTAATGGCCACGCCGTCCTGGCCCATCGTCATCCACACGGCGTTCGGGTAGGGCTTCGTGGCCCCGGAATAATCTTCGAAACCATATTCACCCTTTACGCGCTCGCCATAATCGTCCACCAGGTAGATGAACGTGGGGAAACCGGCAAAGAGCCACGCCCGGCAAGTCCTGAGGAAATCGTCATAAACGGTCTGTTCAATCTTGTAACCGACCTCGGGCGTCGTCATCTTCCAGTTATACTCGCGCAAACGTTTCTTGCGGATGGTCACGGGTACGGTCTTGCTTACGCCGTCCACGGATACGGTAAGGACGCCTTCGCCGGGGGTCAGGCCGTGGATGACGCAGCCGAAGCCGTCAAATTCCGGTTCGACCTTGAATACTTTCTCGTCGCTGGAGGTGAAGGTGAAGAACGTGTCGCCGATGGCGATGTTGCCGGGGTTTACCTTGTTGACGAACACGTGGGCATCCCGGCCCCAGTCGATGGCCACCTCGCTGCAGTCCAGGGCGAAATCATCCACAACCACCACGGCGGTCTCGACGGTGAGGTGGCAGACGGCCATCTCGACGGCGCCCACCAGGACGTGGATATCCGTTTTGCCGGCGCTTCGGGCGGTGATGACGCCCTTGCGGCTGACGCGGGCAATCATGGTGTCGTCACACTTGAAGGTGACGGTCTCGCTGGCGCCCACAGGCTCTGTTTTGACTTCGAGGGCCACGACATCCCGCTCGGTCAGCGTGATGTCAAGGGTCTTGGTGTAGGTGCCCGTTCCGGCTGCGCGGATAGACAGGGACGTTATCTTTGTTATACTGCCTTCCGTTTCGGCTTTGGACTCCGAATCAGCGCCGCCGGTCGGCCGTACAAGCTCTTCCGGCAATTTCTCGCACCCGATGGCGATAATTGCCAACAATGTAATAAACAAAGTTATACGTTTCATATCATGATATTTGTTGTCGTTATCGGAATGCCCTTAGAAAGAGATCTCTTCGACGGGGGTCTGGGGAATCAGCAGCCGCTTGACAGGCCATGAGAAGGGCTTTGCCAGACGGAATGAGGCCCGTGTCCGGATGTCTGCGCTGGAGGCGGCGAAACGGACCTCGTAATTGCCCGAAGCTGTCTCCCAGGCGGAAGTCTCTTCATTGAAGGAGGCCAGCGTGTAGGGGTCGATGGTCAGGGTGAGGGTCTGGCTCTCGCCGGGGCGGAGTTCGCGGGTCTTGGCAAAGGCTTTCAGCTCCTGTTCGGGCTTGACCAGACCGCCTGCGGGGGCGCTTACATATACCTCGACAATCTCTTTTCCGACCGCTGAGCCCGTATTGGTGACGGTCACGGTAGCCGTTACCTTGCCGTCCTTCCCGGCCTTGACCACCGGCTTGGAATAATCGAAGGTGGTGTAGGGGAGGCCATAGCCGAAAGGATAGGAGACCGGGACGTCTGCGGTCCCGAAATAACGGTATCCGACCCAGATGCCTTCCTGGTACTCGGTGTAGCCAACGTTGCGGATGGACTCCGTGCCGAAGCCGGTGCGGCCGTAATACCAATAGGGGAAGTTGCGTGAAGAGGGGATGCTGAAATAATCCTCGGGGAAGGTCATCGGCAGCTTGCCGGAAGGATATGCCGTGCCGCACAGAATGTCCGCGACGGCATTACCGCCTTCCTGTCCGGGCGTCCAGGCGAGAAGAATGGCATCCGGAATATGCTTCCATGAGGCCGTTTCCATCACGCCGCTGATGTTGAGGACGACGATGAGTTTCTTGCCAACGGCATGACATTCGTCGGCGATTTCCTGCATAAGGGCGCGTTCGGTGGCAGTGAGGAACCAATCGCCTTCTTCGTCCTTGCGGTCCTTTCCTTCGCCGGCGTTCCGGGTAATGGTAAAGATGGCGATATCATTCTCTATGGCGTTCTTCTTCAGGTAGTTGCGGCCTATGTTCATCTCCGGGAACATCGGGTGGAGGGGCAGCCACCATCCTTCGCCCATGGCGGTATTCCGGAGTTCGGTCAGCTGATAGGTGATATAGTCATGGTACCATCCGGCAAGGTTCTGGTCCACAATC
>CADBPR010000017.1 GCA_902796555.1 uncultured Bacteroidia bacterium | reverse complement strand
GGAGAGGACGAGATTCGAACTCGTGGTACGGTTACCCGTACGGCAGTTTAGCAAACTGCTGGTTTCAGCCACTCACCCACCTCTCCGGAAGGGATTCGTTATAGCCGAATTACCCGAAATTGGACTGCAAATATACTACTTTTTTTCCAATTTACAACATCGCCGCTCTGTAAGGGGCAAAAAAATTACTTTGCAACCCGGTTGCAGAAATACAGGTGTACCTTTGTACCGTAAAAAAGTACAGACGATGACACACAATAGCAAAGAATACGAGCACGCGCATGAACACGAACATGAACATCACCATGAACATGCGCATTGCTGCGAACACGGGCACGAACATGAACACGAACACGAACACGAACATGAGCATCATCACCACCACGAAGAGGGCGGCGTGAAGGAAACGCTTCTCAAAATCGACATCGCGACCGTTTTGCTGGTGGCTGCGGTGCTGATTGAAAAGCGCACGGAATGGGCGGAGTGGCAGTATCTCCTGCTTTACCTGCTCCCCTACCTGGTCGTGGGTTGGGACACGCTCAAAGAAGCGGGCGAAGCCCTCCTGCACGGCGAAGCGCTCGACGAAAACTTCCTGATGAGCATTGCGACCCTGGGCGCGCTCACCATCGGATTCTTGCCGGGGGCAGAGACGCAATTCCCTGAAGCTGTTTTTGTTATGCTATTCTTCCAGGTGGGAGAAATGTTTGAAAGCATCGCAGAAGGCCGGTCCCGGCGGTCCATCTCCCATCTGATGGACATCCGGCCCGACACCGCGAACCGGGAAGAAAACGGCGCCGTCGTAGCCGTACCGGCCGACAGTGTCCACCCCGGCGATATTCTCATCATCCGGCCCGGCGAAAAAGTCCCGGTCGACGGCACTGTCCTCAGCGGCGACTCCAGCCTGGACACCGTGGCCCTCACGGGAGAGAGCGTCCCCCGCGGCATCCACAGCGGCGATGAAATCCTGTCAGGCTGCGTGAACCTCAGCGGTGTCCTGCGCGTGCGTGCCGACAAAGCGGCCGGAGAATCCACCGCATCCCGCATCCTGGAACTGGTGGAAGATGCCACGGAGCGGAAATCCCGCAGCGAGAGTTTTATCACCCGCTTCGCCCGGATATATACACCTATCGTCGTAGCGCTGGCCGTCCTGCTGGCCATCATCCCGTCGCTGATTACCGGCGCGTGGGCTACGTGGATTTACCGGGCCCTGATGTTCCTGGTGGTATCCTGCCCTTGCGCCCTGGTCATTTCCATCCCGCTAACCTTCTTCGGAGGCATCGGAGGGGCTTCGCGCAAAGGAATTCTCGTAAAAGGTTCCGCCTTCCTGGACACCCTTTCCCGGGTACAGACCGTGGTATTCGACAAGACAGGAACCCTCACGGAAGGCGTATTTACGGTCACCGCCGTACACCCGGAAACACTTGACCAACAGGAACTTCTCCATCTTGCTGCCCATGTGGAGCGCCATTCTACCCATCCCATTGCCGCAGCGCTGCGCGCAGCCTATCCCAACGAGCAGGATGCCTGCGAAATTGAGGATATCCGCGAGTGGGCCGGCATGGGCCTGACCGGCCGCGTCAACGGAAAACAAGTGGCGGTCGGCAATGACAAACTGATGGAAACCATCGGTGCCGACTGGCATCCCTGCGAACTGAAAGGGACGATTATCCATGTCGCCGTAGACGGTGTATATCAGGGACATATCCTTATTTCCGACCAGGTGAAAGCCGATGCGGCCCAGGCCATCCGCGACCTGCATGCGGCCGGCATCCGCCAAACGGTCATGCTGACCGGCGACCAGGAAGATATCGCCGCGGCTGTGGCCCGGGAGGTGGGTATGGATGCCTGGCATGCCGCGCTGCTGCCGGAAGGCAAGGTTCAGCAGGTAGAAAATCTCCTGCCGCAGGGTACGCTGGCTTTTGTGGGAGACGGTATCAACGACGCGCCTGTGCTGGCCCGGGCCGACCTGGGAATTGCCATGGGAGCTTTGGGGTCGGACGCCGCCATCGAGGCTGCCGATGTCGTGCTGATGGATGACAAACCGTCCAAAGTGGCACAGGCCGTGCGCATCGCCCGCCGAACCCTGCGGATAGCCAGGGAGAATATGGTGTTCGCCATCGGTGTCAAGCTACTGGTCCTGGTACTGGCCGCTTTCGGCGTTGCCACCATGGGTATGGCTGTTTTCGCCGACGTCGGTGTCACCATGCTGGCCGTCCTCAACGCCATGCGCGCCCTGCGGTAAAGAGTGCCGGAAGAGGGAAACGTCCGGCGCCTAATCGCAGTTGTCACAATCATCCCTCCGGGAAAGCCTCAATTTCCGCGTCCAGTTGTATATTTCGTGATATTGATCCCAAATAGGTCCCGGAGAATGCAGCCATTGAACACTGACCGGGCGATAACTGTCAGAATACCATTTGGGTTCTCCAATGTATGTAGCGATGTATTTAACTTCATCATTATCAACAATTTTGAACCCATCTTCCGTGAGTACATATTGATAGTGTTCCTGATCTGTCCAGTCTTTCACATAATACCATTCTCCGTTATATTCGTGATCAGCCTCCAGCAATGATAATCCGGACATCACCAAGCACGTGCCGTCTTTGAAAAGGCGTATTTCCATGTAGAACTTATTTTCGACTTCTTCGCCGGGAATATGCATATACTGCCTGAACCACTGTGGCCCGCAGTTTCTGGGTTCGACAATGGGCTCCTCACGCTGTGGCCAGGTAAATATATTACATGCCGTCAGGGCAAATAATAATAAACAAAAGACAGACCTTTTCATAAGAGTGTACAGTTAGATTAGGCTACTTTCAATTTCCTACAAAGGTAAAACGTTTTACAAAATAAACAAATATTATCCTGTACAATTGTACTTGGGGACTCATTTTTTACGCCGGCAGTCCTCAACGCCATGCGCGCCCTGCGGTAAGGCGCGCCAGTGGCGGATTTCGGCTGACTGTGTATAAAGACGGTATTTCAGTTTGAGCGGGTATTGCTTAATCGATTGATTTCATTATATTTGCATGCAAAAGCAATCTTTTCCGCATAAATATTGCAATTATGGATATATATAAATATATTTGCGCGGAAAGCTTATGCATAACATGAATCCCTTTCCTATGAAAAATAGTCGTCTCAACCTTACAAATATCATGAAACGTTATATCCTACTGACGGGCATTGCCATGCTCGCCGTTTGCTGCGGCAAACAAAGCAATCTGTCCGAAAACGAAGCTGTCGGGGCCCGGGAGTTCCCTGCGGTAAAGAGCGGGAAGAGCATTTCAAAAGAGGGTGTACTGTATGCCGGCAAGCGTACGTTACGGGTGAACGACAATGACATTCAGCTGAATCCGCAATATGCCGCTGCCGTTCTGTATCTGGGCGAAACCGGTGACAAAGGGTCGCTTCTCATTCAGTATCAAGGGATTCCGGATGCTTACAAAACGACCTGCAGCGGTGACGATACCGTCGAATGGTTTGAGGCTTTTATCGAAGATATCCCCATTGCCGCGGACGAGGAAGGCTACCGGATAGCGGACTGCGCCGGAAAAACGACCTTGAAATATACGTTGACCGGCTTTGACACGAAAGAAGACCGTGAAATCGTCCTTGACTATACCCTGTCCGGCGTTTACGGCAAGGGAGACAAGAACGGCATAACGTTCAACACCCGAATCTTGGACAAAGATGTGTCGCTGCGCCTGGACGATTTTTCAGATGACAAAGATGCGAAGTCGCCCGATGCGAAGATTCTTTACGTGACTGTGGATTATTATCACAACTATATCTTCTCGTTTACCAATCAGACAGGCAGCGGGATAACGCTGACCCTCACGTATGCCGGGGTAGACCGGCCTGACGTCAAAACCCTTTCTGACGGAGAAAGTTGCGAACTGATACCCGTATTTGTCGAGCCGGGAAGCAGCATTTGCGTCCAGACGGCGGACGGACGGGAGGCCCGTTATGACAATCCGGAGAACAACGAAAAATATGAGGGGCTTTCTCCGTCGGTTTCCATCAGAAAAGAGCTGGTGTCCTGGGGCGGGGAAATCACGGTCCTTTCCCGGAAAGTCTGTCACTTCGTCATCGCGGATTTGTAGCCATCACGCCCTGAAGTGCGGTAAGGGTGCCGGATGATTTGCGAGATTGCCGGAAAAAGGGTATATTTGTACCCCTAAGGTAAACAAGTGATTTGAAGACTTTCCGTGCATATCTCTGCGTGCTGGCGATGCTCGTCGGCGGGATAGCCGCTGCCGCGCAGGAGGCTGCCGACAGTACCCTGGACTACCGCAGCGTCATGATTCGCGACCTGCTGCAGCGGGCCGGAGAACTGCGGCGGGACTACCGTTTCGCCGAAGCCCTGGACCTGTGCGAAGACGCCCTGGCGCTGGCCAATCAGCCGGCCTGGCGCGAAGCCGTCGACGAAGAGATGCTGCTGTGCCGCAACGGAGATCAGATGACGGATTTCTGCAGCCGTCCGCGCACCGTCGCCCGGAAACGTTTCCTGCTGGAAGATTTCTATCTGTACTACCCCCTGGAAGACGGGGCCTGGCGGCCGCTGCCCGGCGCGCTGGACACCCTGGGCGGGTTCCCGGGGGCGGTTTATTTTCCGGACGGGACGCAGAAGCTTTATTTCGCATCGCACGATGCGGAGGGAATCAGCAATCTGTATATAACTGAAAATCAGGGAAATGTATGGTCCGCTCCGCAGTTGCTCGGCGAGCAGCTGACCAGTTCGGACGACGAGGTATTCCCGATGCTGTCGCCCGACGGCCGGTCTCTGTACTTCTCTTCGAAGGGCCTGCACGGGATGGGCGGCTATGACATTTTCGTGTCCCGGTGGAACGACGAAAGCCGCGAATGGGGCGAACCGGTGAACCTGGGATTCCCCTACTCTTCGCCGTATAATGATTACTTATTTGTCAATACGGCCGACGGGCGATACAGCCTCTTCGCATCCGACCGCGACTGCCCGGAAGGGATGGTGGACATCTATGTGGTCGAATATGAATCCACCCCGGTCCGCCAGCGCCTGCAGGACCCGGCGGCGCTGCGCCATCTGCTGGATTTGCCCGACGGGCCCGGCACCCGGGAGATGGACCCGAAGTTGCAGCCTTATATAGATAAATACCTGGAAATCAGCGCGCTCAAAGATTCTCTGGCGGCTTTCAACGCGGCCCTGGACGAAGCGCGTGTCCGACTGGAGACGGCGGGCGGTGTGTCCCGGCAGATTCTGGCCAAGGAGATTCTGCGGAAGGAGCAGCAGCTGCCCGAACGCGAGGCGGCGATTGCCGACGCCACGGCCCGGCTGCAGGAGATCGAGATGGACCTGATTCTGTCCGGCGTGGATTTCGACCCGGGCAAGGTGCAGCGGATGACCGCCGCTTCCCCGCAGGGCAACTTCACGTTTACGCGGCACAGCCTCGGCGCCGACCCGCAGATAACCCTGCTGAAGCCCAAACCGGCCTTCGATTATTCCTTTATGGTGCTGCCGGAAGGGCGTTTCGCCCTGGACCAGACCCTGCCGGACGGACTGGTCTACCAGATTCAGCTGTTCAGCGGCTCTTCCCGGGCCGGAATTCCCCAGCTCAGGGGTCTCAGTCCGGTATACGAGCGCAACCAAAACGGCCGCTATGTCTATTCGGTCGGCGTATTCCGCAGCTACAACGATGTCCTGTCCCAGTTGAACCGGGTGAAAAAAGCCGGCTTCAAGAAGGCGTTCATCATCGCCTGGATGGACGGTGCGCCGCTCTCGGTGTCCGCAGCCAGAAAGGCGGAAGCCTCTGTCGTGCAGGACTTTGTCGTCCGCATAGAGCCCGCTGACGGCAAAACGCTGGGCGAAGGCGTACTGACGGCCGTCCGGGCCGTTACGCAGGCCGACCTGGTACGCACGTCCCGCGACGGGGCCGTTTCTTTCCTGCTGGGCCCCTTCTCTTCCCGCAGCGAAGCCGAATCCATCGCTTCCACCCTTCATGCCGCCACCGGTCTCCGGATGCAGGTCGAAGCGGCTGAATAAGGTTTTTCCGCCGAAAAACACCTAATAAATTGGTGGTTTCAACGTTTTTTGCTATTTTTGCAAGCTAAAATGCCGTAGTGTCCGTACACGTCGGCAAATTTGTTACGAATATTAGTAATTTTAAAAATAACTGAAACCATGCAAAGTAAAGGTGCAATCAGGCTCGTAGCCATCCTTCTCGCCATTGCCTGCATCTGGCAGCTCTCCTTCACCGCTGTATCCAGCTACCAGGAGAAGAAAGCTGCCAAATATGCAGAGAAAGCCGCTGCCGAATACGCGCAGACCACCGCTTTCACCCAGACTCCGGAAGGGGAACGTGCCTATGTCCTGGACTCCCTGAGCAAGGACAAAAACAGATGGTACATCGACTCCATCTCCACAGAAAAAGTTTATTTCGGATACACCTACAAGGATGTCAAGGCCAAGGAAATCAACCTCGGTCTGGACCTCAAGGGCGGTATGAACGTCATGCTGCAGGTCCAGCTCGAAGACCTGGTCCGCGCCCTCGCCGGTGACAAGACCCCCGAATTCGAGGCCGCCATCGAACTGGCCCGCAAGAACAGCGTCAGCTCCCGCAGCGACTTTATCACCCTCTTCGCCGACGCGTGGAAGGAAGTCTCCGGCGGACAGCGCCTCGCGGGCGTCTTCGGCACCTTTGAAATGAAGGACCGGATCAAACCCGAATCCAGCGACGATGACGTCATCAAGGTGCTCCACGAAGAAGCCGAGAGTGCTATCAGCAACTCCTTCAACGTACTCCGCAACCGTATCGACCGCTTCGGTGTGACCCAGCCGTCCATCCAGAAGCTCGGTAACAGCGGCCGTATTCTGATTGAGCTCCCGGGCGTAAAAGAGCCGGAACGTGTGCGTAAACTCCTCCAGGGTACCGCTTCCCTCGAGTTCTGGACCACTTTCGAGAACAGCGAGATTGCTCCCTATCTGCAGGAAGCCAACGCCGTCCTCGCCCAGGTTCTGGACACCGAAGCCGCCGTCGCTCCCGAGACCGAGGCCACTGAAGCCGCTCCCGCCGATTCCCTTCTGAGCGAGGAAATCGCGATGAACGCCGACGACCAGAAGGCCCTCGACCAGTATCGCAAAGCCAATCCCCTCTTCGCCGTCCTGCAGCCTTCCCAGGCCCGCAACGGCGCCTGCATCGGTTTCGCCCAGGCTGCTGACACCGCTACTGTCAACCGTTACCTGAGCATGCCCCGCGTCAAGGAACTGTTCCCGGCCGAGTTCCGCCCCCTGTGGACGGTGAAGCCTTCCGAGATGGTTCCCGGCGGCAATGTCTTCGAGCTCGTTGCCATCAAGGTCGCTTCCCGCGACGGCAAGGCTCCCCTGGACGGCGGTAGCGTGACCGACGCCCGTGTGACCACCGACGGCACCGGACGCCAGGGCGGCAACCCGTACGTTTCCATGACGATGAACGCCGAAGGCGCCAATGTGTGGGCCCGTCTCACCAAGGACAACATCGGCAAGCAGGTCGCCATCGTGCTCGACGGCATGGTCTATTCCTATCCGACCGTCCAGAGCGAAATCACCGGCGGCAACTCCCAGATTACGGGTAACTTCGACCTCGAAGAGGCCACCGACCTTACCAACGTGCTGAAGTCCGGTAAACTGCCCGCTCCCGCCAAGATTATCCAGGAACAGGTCGTAGGTCCTTCCCTCGGTGCCCGTTCCATCAAGGCCGGTATGATTTCCTTCATCATCGCCTTCATCCTCGTGCTCATCTACATGGTGCTGTTCTACAGCGGCGCCGGTCTGGTAGCCGACGTGGCCCTGCTCTGCAACGTGCTCTTCCTCTTCGGAACCCTCGTTTCCTTCGGAGCGGTCCTGACCCTGCCCGGTATCGCCGGTCTCGTGTTGACGCTGGGTATGGCCGTGGATGCGAACGTGATTATCTATGAGCGTATCAAGGAAGAACTGGCCGCCGGCAAGGGCCTGTCCCTCGCGGTGGCTGACGGTTACAAGAACGCTTACTCCGCCATCATCGACGGCCAGGTGACCACCCTCCTCACCGGTATCGTGCTGTTCATCTTCGGTTCCGGGCCTGTCCAGGGCTTTGCCACCACCCTCATCATCGGTATCATCACCTCCGTCGTGACGTCCATCTTCATCACGCGACTGATTATTGACGACCGTATCAAGGCCGGCAAGACGCTCTCCTTCGACAACAACGTCACCAAGAATATCCTGAAGAACACCCACGTGGACTTCCTTGGCAAGAAGAAATGGTCTTATCTCATTTCCGGTGTCCTGATTCTCATCTCCATCCTTTCCATCGCCCTCAAGGGCTTCACCTATGGTGTTGACTTCCAGGGTGGTAGAACCTATGTTGTCCGCTTCGACCAGCCGCAGACCGCTGAAGATGTCCGCGCTGCCGTGGAAGCCGTCTTCGCCGACGACAACTCCTCCGTGGAGGTCAAGCAGTTCGGTGGCGCCAGCCAGATGAAGATTACCACCACCTACAAGGTGGACCAGGAATCCACGGATGTGGACGCCGAGGTGGAAGAGATGCTGTACAACGCTGTCAAGGGCTTCTTCGCCGAAGAAATGACCCTCGACCAGTTCAAGAGCACGCTCGACAACCCGAACGGTATCATCTCCTCCGACAAGGTGGGACCGACCATCGCGAACGATATGAAGCGTGACGCTATCATCGCCGTGATCATTG
This sequence comes from uncultured Bacteroidia bacterium, assembly GCA_902796555.1. Classification (GTDB taxonomy): domain Bacteria; phylum Bacteroidota; class Bacteroidia; order Bacteroidales; family UBA932; genus Cryptobacteroides. Next base: position 21,008 of record CADBPR010000017.1, on the reverse strand, counting down.
CCCTCTTCGTCATCTTCGCATACATCGCCATCCGGTTCAAGGGCTGGACCTGGGGTGTGGGCGGTGTCGTCTCCCTGGCGCACACGGCCATCATCATCATCGGTTTCTTCTCCCTGTTCTCCGGTATCCTGCCGTTCAACCTGGATGTGGACCAGACCTTCATTGCAGCTATCCTGACAATTATCGGTTACGCCATCAACGATAACGTGGTTATCTTCGACCGTATCCGTGAGTACAAGTCGCTGCATCCGAATACGGACTTCCGTACGAATGTGAATACCGCTATCAACGCGACCCTCACCCGTACGTTGAATACGTCCGTGACGACCCTCCTCCCGATGCTCGCTATCGCCATCTGGGGCGGTGAGTCCATCCGTGGTCTGTCCGTCGCGCTCTGCCTCGGTATCGTCATCGGTACCTACGCTTCCATCATGATCGGTACGCCGATTATGTACGATGCTACCATGGCAAGGGCCAAGAAAGAGGCGGCCAAAGGTAAGAAGTAATTCCTGACGGTTTGATAAAAAGAGCCGGTTGCCTCCTCGGAGGCGACCGGTTTTTTTTAAACAAGCGCTAAGTCATTCAATTTATCATTCCTAAAAACGGGCGACATTGTTCGATTTTCGCGCAAAAGTTATTATATTTGTTGGAACGTGACGAGACATATTTAAAAACCATAATGTTATGAAAAAAATTTATGCAATTGCAGCTTCCTGCCTGATGCTCGCAGGAGTGAACGCTTCCGCACAGAGCCTGGGCAACCTGCTGGGTGGCCTGACCGGCGGTAACACGGATGCAGGCAGCCTCCTGAACTCCGTTTCCAACGTCATTTATGCCTTTACCGGCAATACCCAGGCCGTGAGCCTCCCGGGCACCTGGAACTACGGCGGCGCAGCCATCGCGCTGAGCGGTGACAATGTCGTGTCCAACCTCGCCGGCAGCGCCGTTTCTTCCGGCGTAGAGAGTAAGATTGACGGCTATCTGTCCAAAATCGGCATCGCTCCCGGTGCGATGACCTTCACCTTCAACGAGGACCTGACCTTCGTATGCACCATCAAGGGGATTCCGATCAACGGCACCTGGAGGACCCTGGAAGACGGCAACAGCGTACAGCTTCAGTTCGGCAAGACCCTGAAGTTCCTCAACCTCACCGGTTCCCTGAAGAAGACCGCGACGGGCTGCGAGGTCCTGTTCCAGAGCTCGAAGTTCCTGACCTTCCTGAAGACCGCGCTCAACTATGTCGCCAAGCAGAGCAGCACGGCCAGCACCTTCGCCTCCCTGACGGAGAACTACAAGGACATGAAACTCGGGTTCAAACTGAACAAGTAAACACAGCCTTATAAATGCCCGACCGCCGCAGAAGCAGCAAACCGAATTTGCTTCTGCGGCGGTCCTGAATTTTGGTTTTCAGCAACCTTATCGATGGTCCAGGATACGTCCGCGGACACTGTTTTCACTGATGCAAAGTTACGACAAAGTATCGCAGCCACCAACTTTTCTGCCCCTTGAAAACTCTCACAATTAATTTATAACAGGCTGATTTACTGCTATTTACAAAAGTGAGAGATTTTAGAATTTCTTCACATCTGTAACAAACTAATAATCAGCGAGTTACGAATAACGCGCTGATTATCAATGCTTTATGTGATGTTTATTAGAAAACGAGGGTGGCGCTGACCGGATGGTGGTCGGAGATGAAGGTGCGTTCGGCATAGGGCTTCCGGACCACTTCGAAACGGGGACAGCTGCCGAATCCGCTGTAGAAAATATGGTCGATGACGGCGGATTCTTTCCCCCAGCCGTTATACGTAGGGCCGCGGTCGGTATCGGGGGCGATATCGCGGGCGTTCTTCATCCGGATGGCCACCGGAGCGAGCGCTTCATCGGTGGAAACGGCATTGAAATCGCCGGTCAGGACGACGGGGAGGCCTTCCGGGTTGAGTTCCTTGATCCGGTCCAGAATCAGGGCCATGCCTTTGATGCGGGCCTGCTTGCCGACATGGTCCAGATGCGTGTTGACCATCAGGAATTTACGGCCGGTCGCCTTGTGGCGGAAAAAGGCCCAGGTGGCCGTACGGCGGCAGGCGGCATCCCATCCCAGGGAGGGCGTATCCGGTGTTTCGGAAAGCCAGAAGGTGCCCCATTTCAGAAGTTTGACCGTCTGGGTTTTATAGAGGATGGCCATGTACTCCCCTTCTTTCTTGCCGTCATCGCGGCCGACGCCGACGAGTTTATACCCGTCCACGAATTCGCGCAGATAGGCTACCTGCATGTCGAGGGCCTCCTGGATGCCCACCACATCCGGCTGCTGGTCCAGCAGCATCAGCGCGGAAGCCGGATAGCGGTATTTCCAGGAATTGGTCCCGTCGTCGGCCGAGCCGAGGCGGATATTGTAGGACATGGCGGTCAGCCGGTCTTTGGGTTCATCGGCAAAAAGGAGGGTCGGCAGCAACAAGACCGACAGGAAAAAGCAGAGTCTTCGTTTCATAAATACCGTGTTTACATTCAAATGTAGAAATAATTCGTTATTTTTGCACCATAAAAGTTAAAAAAATCAATGGCAGAAGAACATTTCGCCGATATCGGCCGGGTCGAGGCCATCACCTCGCTCTATCAGGGAACCGGATATAAACCTTTTGAAATCAATCGTTTCACGGCTACGGCCAAGGGAACCTGCATCACCTGCTCGCAGTTGTTTACGGAAGGGGTGGATTTCAACCTGATTTACTTTCCGCTGAAGCATCTGGGCTACAAGTGCGTCACGGCGGTGACCGGCGCCCTGCTGGCGCAGCTGGCCACCCCGCGGAGCCTGACCGTCCGGATAGGCGTTTCGGCCAAACTGGATATGGACAGCATCCGCACCTTGTGGGAAGGTATGACGGCGGCGGCCAAGGAGCACGGCTATGCTGCGCTGGAGATGGACCTGCTGCCCTCGCGGAACGGCCTGCTGCTGAGCCTGGCAGCCACCGGCGAGAAAAGCCACCTGACCGCTTCGCGACAGAGCGCACCGCAGAGCAAGGACCTGCTGTGCCTGAGCGGCAGCGTCGGCGGAGCCTATTTCGGGATGCGCATCCTGGAACGGGAAAAGGCCCGGTTCGAACAGGAAGGAGCACAGCCGAAACTGGAACAGTACCGGATGATGGTCGGTTCGTACCTGAAACCCGAAATAAGCCCGTATATCGTGCCGAACCTCATTGAGGGGGAACTCTACCCGTCCGGGGGCGTACTCGTCGACAGAGGCCTCGCAGATGCCCTCAGACAGCTGGTACGGAAGACCGGGCTGGGCGCCAAGGTCTATGCCGACCGGATTCCCTTTGAAGGACAGTCCTTCGACCTGGGCCGCGAGCTGAACGTGGACCCGGTGTCGGCCGCGATGAACGGCGGAGAAGACTACCGCCTGCTGTATATCGTCCCCATCCTGAAGGCGGAGCAGTTCCGGCGGGATTTCCAGACCTTTGAGGTCATCGGCCACCTGGCCCGGCCCGAGGTGGGCGCCGTGCTGGTGACGCCGGAAGGGGTGGAGCTGCCCGTCCGGGCGCAAGGCTGGCCGGAGGTGGAATAAAACACTTGTAACCGCGCCAAGGGGATATCTCCGCGCCTGACAAGCGAAAAAAAGGGTCGGCCCGTGCGGGTCGACCCTTCATTCATCCAAACAGCTTCTTATTTGGCAGGAGCCAGGACAAAGCCGAGGATAGCCTTGTAGGTCTTGCTCTCATTGTAGGTAACATTACCCGTGATGCTGAGCACGAGGTCGCCGTTCACCCAGGTGAGGACGCCGTCAGCAGCGCCGGAAATCAGCAGGTTCTCGTCGAAGGATTCGAACTTGTACTGGAAGGAACCGGCAGCGGGGTTGAAACCGGAATAGCTACCGACGAATGCGGGCTTGCCGGCGAAGTCGATGGCGAAAGTACCGAAGGCGGACAGGGAAACGCCGGTCACGCTGTAGCCCTGCAGCTTTTCGAGAACGCTCTCGTTCAGGGAAACGTTCATGGACTTGACATAGTTGGCGATTTCGAGCAGGTCGCAGCCCGTGAAGGTCTTGGAGATACCGGCAGGGATGCCGTCACCGGTCACATTGACGGTAACGCTCTTGACGGTCCAATCCTGGAACGCAGCGGCAAAGTTGCCGGAGGTGTTCACGCGGGTGGCTTCCGTAACGGTCACATCGACAGCACCGCCGCCGAGGTCGGCCGTAACATCGTAATTGCCACCGGACTGAACTTTGATCGTGATGGTACCGAGGCCTTCGAGTTCATAGGTGTAACCGGCAGAAGCCTTGGCAGCCTTGACGGTATATTTTCCGATTTTAACCGCCTTCTTGCCGTCTTTACTGAGGGTACCGAGATATTTCTTGCCACCGGTCAGCTCAATGGTTTCGACTTTCTCGCCATCCTTGGTGAGTACGTCGCTGGAAGCCTTGGCAAAATCTAACTTGGTCTGGTGAATTTCATTCTCAGGAGTGGGAATGTTGGCAGGCACCTGGTTCGCAGGTGTTTTTTTGCAGGAAACAGCCGGCAGCAACAGTGCTGCAATGGCGAGCATAGCAAGTGACTTTTTCATAATGTATTGTGTTTTATGGTTAAACTAGAAAATATTGATATAAATCGTCAGTTTCATATACGGGCTCCAGCGGGTCGCCTTGCGGACGCCGTCGATGGCATGGAACGGGACATTGAGACCGAAGAGGGTGCCGACGATGGACTCCACGGCGGGCGGCAGTGTGCCGGCCTCAATCAAGTCAAAGTTCTTGTAATCCTCTCCGGCGAGGGCCAGGTCGTCGGAAGTAAGTTCCTTGGTGATGCGGGCGGCATCATCCTCGTTGTAGACGCCGGGGGCCAGTTCCGGCTGAACCGGGACCGTCAGGCGGAAACCGCCCAGGTAGAAGGCGCCCATGTCGAAGGTGACGCGGACCCGTTTGTCCGGACGCACGGCGCGGCCGAAACCGATGCCGATATACGGACGCACGGCGTTGGCTTTGACGGCCACTTTCAGGTTACCGGTCTTGTCCGTGGCGATACGTCCTTCCGGGATGTTGATACCGAGCGTGCCGTAGTCTGACGGATTCGTCAGGAAGGGCTGCGTGGTATAGGCTTCGATGAGACGGCCGCCCGCAAAGACATCGGCCAGCATACCCACCGTGAAGTGGAAGCCGATTCTCTTGGTCGGGAAGATGTCCACGAAGAATTTCATCGCGCTGATATTGAGTTTGGCGTCCAGGGAGATGTCATATTTGTTGTCCCCGAACTTGACGGAAGGCAAGGTGTAAGGACTGCCGGTAACGCCGGCCCAGGTGAGGGATGGGAACCAGTCCGCGCCCAGGCGCAGCTGCACGTAGGGCGTCACAGTGGTCGCGACATTGGGGAGAACGATGGTAGAAGGATCCAGCGGGGCTACACCCAGGGACAAGTGATTGAAAATCATCTTGTCAACCTCCGGTTTGACAGCCTCAATCTGCTCTCCTTCGTCGGGCAGGAAGACTTCTTCAGTCTGTTCTTGGGCATTCGCGCCGATGGCGGAAAACACCAGGGCTGCAGCGAGGAGAAGAACGGCTTTTTTCATATCGTATGGTGTTAAAATTAATCGCCTGTTTTAGGTTTCTTTTGCAAATATAGCATAATTCGTCAAAAAAAGGTAACATGGCGGCATCTTTTCCCATAAAATAAGGAAATTTAGCCATCCTCACTGCGGTTCCTTCCCATTTATTTTAGATGCGGAAAGCGGCAGATTCGTTGCACGCGCCCGCTGTTTCTTTTGCAAATCTTGTGTTATTTCCGTAATTTTGTTTCCCTAAAACCGACATCCGATGGCATTCGTACACCTGCACGTCCATACCCAATACTCCATCCTCGACGGACAGTCCTCTATCGAGAACCTTTTCAACCGGGCCGAAGAGCTCGGGATGCCCGGCCTGGCCATCACGGACCACGGCAACATGTATGGCGTGAAGGAGTTTTTCAAGTACGCGAAAAAGCATCCGGCCGTCAAACCGATTATCGGCTGCGAAATCTATGTGTCCAAGGGGGACCATAAGGTGAAGGAGAAGGGCTATTACCACCTGATTCTGCTGGCCAAGAACTACCAGGGCTATCTGAACCTGGTCAAAATCGTGTCGGAAGCCCATATCAACGGGATGTATTACAAGCCGCGCGTCAGCCATGAAGTGATCGAGCAGTATCACGAGGGGCTGATCTGCTCGTCGGCCTGTATCGCCGGGGAACTTCCGCGGGCGATTCTCTCGGGCGACGAGGCGCGGGTGGAAGCGGTCATCGACTGGCACAAAAAGGTATTCGGGGACGATTACTATTTCGAGGTGATGAAGCACCGGACCGAGGTGCCGGGGCTGTCGAACGAACTGTACGAGGAGCAGTGCCGCTACTGCGATGAGATTTTCCGCCTGGCGGAAAAACACGGTGTCAAGGTGATTGCGACCAACGATGCCCACTTTGTCCGGAAAGAGGACGGACCGGTGCACGACCGGCTGATCTGCCTGACGACCAACGCCTATATCGACGACCCGAACCGGCTGCGCTATACCCAGCAGGAATACCTCAAGAGCGAGGAGGAGATGGCGGCGCTGTTCCCGGACCATCCGGAGGTGCTTTCCCATACGCTGGAAGTGCTGGAGAAGGTGGAGACCTACAGCATCGACCGCGAGCCGGTGCTGCCCGTCTATGAAATCGACCCTTCCTTCATGGGAAAAATCGATACGTATCTGACGCAGTATAAGGACATTATCGATGCCGGACGCTGCGACAAACACGGGACCTACCGCGGGAACGGATTCTGCCACTCGGTCGCCTATCTGTGCCACCTGACCTTCGAAGGCGCCCACCGGCGCTACGGCGACACCCTCACGCAGGAACAGGCGGACCGCATCGACTTTGAGCTGAAAACCATCTGCCGCATGGGCTTCCCGGACTACTTCCTGATTGTCCAGGACTATATCGCCGCCTCGCGTGCCATGGGCTCCATGGTGGGTCCGGGACGTGGCAGCGCGGCCGGTTCCGTAGTAGCTTACTGCCTGGGTATCACGAATTTGGACCCGATTCGCTACCAGCTCCTGTTCGAGCGTTTCCTCAACCCGGACCGTATCTCCATGCCGGATATCGACGTCGACTTCGAGGACTTGACCAAGGCGCACGACTATGTGGAGAAGAAATACGGCGCCGACCATGTGTCGCGGGTGATTACCTTCGGTACGATGGCGGCCAAAAGCGCCATCAAGGATGTGGCTCGTATCTCGCATGTCTCCATTGACGAGTCGAACCGGCTGACGAAAATGGTGCCGGACCGGCTCAGCGAGAAGAAGGAAAAAGAGTATCCTTTCAACCCGAAGCTGGATGAGCTGAAGCCGGGCTTCAAGGTGGTCGAGAAAGAGGTGGAAGAGGAGCATGACGGGCAGAAAGTGCTGGTAAAGAAGACGTTCCAGCGGGGTATGGAGGATGTGGACGTCAAGATTACCCTGAAGAACTGCTACCGGCTGGTGCCGGAGTTCAAGGAGGAACTGGCCCACGGGCCGGAAATCAACCGGGAGGTGCTGCAGTATGCCCAGGCCCTGGAAGGGACGGTCCGCCAGGTGGGCGTCCATGCCTGCGCGACGATTATCGGCCGGGGCGACCTGACCAATTACCTGCCCATCTGCCTGTCCAAGGATAAGGATACCGGGGAGGATGTGCGCACCTCGCAGTATGACGGCCATTATATCGAAGACGTGGGTATGCTGAAGATGGACTTCCTGGGGCTGATTACCCTGTCCATCATTCATAACTGCCTGGACCTCATCAAGGAAAACCACGGGGTGGATATCGATATCGAAGCTATTCCCATCGACGATAAGCCGACGTACGAACTCTACGGCCGCGGCGACACGACCAGCGTCTTCCAGTTTGAATCCGAGGGCATGAAGACCTGGCTGCAGAAGCTGCGTCCGTCCCGTTTCGAAGACCTGATTGCTATGAACGCCCTGTACCGGCCGGGTCCGATGGATTATATCCCGGATTTCGTGGCCCGTAAGCTGGGCGAGCAGGCCATCGAGTATGACCTGCCGGAGATGGAGGAGTTCCTCAACGACACCTATGGCGTGACGGTCTACCAGGAGCAGGTGATGTTGCTGTCCCAGAAGCTGGCGAATTTCACCAAGGGCGAAGCCGACAAGCTGCGCAAGGCGATGGGAAAGAAGCAGATTGACATCCTGAACTCGCTGAAAGACAAGTTTATGTCCGGCGGCATCGCCAACGGGCATCCCGAGAAAATCCTGGATAAAATCTGGAAAGACTGGGAGAAATTCGCCCAGTATGCCTTCAATAAGTCGCATGCCACCTGCTATGCCTGGGTGAGTTACCAGACCGGCTGGCTCAAGTGCCACTACCCTTCCGAATTCTTCGCTTCCTGCCTGACCTGCGCCAAGAGCATGGAGGAAATCAAGAAGATTATGGATGACTGCAAGGGCCACGGTATCAAGGTGTTGAATCCGGATGTCAACGAGAGTTTCGCGCATTTCTCGGCCAACAAGAACGGGGATGTGCGCTTTGCGCTGAGCGGCATCAAGGGATTCGGGGCCAATATCGTGGACGCCATCCTGAAGGAGCGCGAGGAGCGCGGGCCTTTTGCCGATGTGTGGGAGTTCATGGAGCGGATGGCCGGCATCGTCAACCGCAAGGCTATGGAGTGCCTGGTCTATTCCGGCGCCCTGGATTCGTTCGGCTTTGCCCGGTCCCGGTATTTCGAGGCGACACGCAGCGGTAACCAATTGATAGATGATTTGTTACTCTATGGCGACCGCTTCCGGCAGGGGGCGGAGGACGACGCGGCGTCGCTCTTCGGCGAGGTGGAAGAACTGAAACCTGTACGGCCGGAGTTCCCGCCCCTTTCCCGAGAGGAGGACCAGATGGACCTGCTCCAGAAGGAGAAAGAGTTGGTGGGGATGTTCCTGTCGTCGCACCCGCTGGACAAATACCGCTTCGAGCTGACGCATTTCACGACCGTTCCCATCAGCCGCCTGGCCGACCAGATTAGCGAGTGTGAGGAGAAGAAGGGCGGTATCAAGAAGGTCTGCACGGCGGGGTTCATCACATCGGTCAAGCAGATGGTCTCCAAGACGGGAAAACCCTGGTCCAAGACGGTTATCGAGGACTTTGAAGGGTCGTATGAGCTGGCGTTGTTCGGCAAAGACCACGAGGCTTTTATGAGCTATATGCAGCTGCACAGCGCCATTTACCTGGAGGGAGAAATTTCGGAGAAGTATTTCGTGCGGCCGGAGGAGCGCCGGCCGGGACAGACGGTTCCGTTTGTCTTCAAGCTGAAAAAAGCCATGCTGCTCGGCAATGTTACGGATTCTTTCCTGAGCGGCCTGGCCATTTACCTCAAGACACCGATGCTCACGGAGGATTTCCGCCGGCAGCTGGTCGGTCTTGTCAGCCGCAACAAAGGGACGGTTCCGCTGACGATTTATCTCACCGACCCGGAGACCCGCTACACGATAGAATTCCTGTCGAAGAAGTTCCAGGTGGCCGTAACCGCCGAGTTTATCGAAGCGCTGGAACGGCTGGATATTCACACGAAAGCCCTGCAGAAATAGTCTATTAGCAATAAGCTGCTGCGTTTTTCCTGCCTGCGCCACCGCCGGCATCATAAGCGGGAGGGGCACAAAGGAAGTTTATTTTCACCCGCCGATAACACGCAAACAGCCGGCCCCGAAATGGAGCCGGCTGTTACGTAACGGGCGGTTCTATTAGAAGAAGCGGGCGCGGTTGTCTTTGACATCCGCATCGCTCATCATCACAGGGATGATGCCCTGGGCGTTGTAGGCCGCCATCTGGGCCTCACGGGCGCGGGCGTCGTCCTCGGTGAAGAAGGCACCGTTGTCGCGGCTCTTCACCGTGAATACATACACGCCGATATTACCCTCGACCGGACCGCAAATCTTGCCTTCGGGAGCCACGGAAACGGCACCGATGAAGTTGTTGTCCAGGCCATAGCTGTTCATCGAAGAGAAGGCCACGTTGCTCTGGCTGCTCACGGTCGTACCGAGCTTCTCGGCCACGGCCCGGATGTCAGTCAGACCGGCAATCTGGTCTTTCACCTCGGCGGCTTTCTTGGCCACCGCCTTCTCGCGGTACAGCTGCGGACGAATCCGGTCTGCCACCTCACTGACGGTTGCAAAGCCCTCTTTGTGGATATTCTTGACCGTAGCGATGAAGAAGTAATTGTTGTCAACTGTCATGATGCCAGACACGCTGCCGGGCTTGTTCTCGAAGGCCCAACGGGTCACTTCCTTGGTATTGTCGATGGCACCAAGCTTCTCGGAGCTCTCCAGCATACCGTTGACCGGGTGGGAATAGACACCGAGGGTATCCACGGCCTTGCGATAGTTCGCATAGCTGCCGGCGGCTGCCGTAGCGAAGCGGTTTGCCTTGTTGTAGAAGTCGTTGAAAGTCTCCTTGCTGGCGAGGGAAACCTTTTCGAGGATGGCCACCTGCTTCTTGGTGATGGGAGCGGTGCGGCGGGTCACCAGCACCACATGGGAACCGTAGGAGGTATTCAGCACGAAGGGCTCACCCACCTTGCCGGTCGTCAGCACGGACTCGAAGCCCGGGAGCATCCGGTTCTGGGTCAGCCAGCCGAGGCTGCCGCGCTCGCCGTCCACCGCGTTCTGGGTGTCTGCGGAATAGAGCGATGCCAGAGCGGAGAAGTCCTCACCCTTGCGGGCTACCTGGCAGAGGCTGTCGGCGGTATGCTGGGCCTGGTCGCCGACCAGGAGGATATGCTTGACGTAAGCGGAGTCCGGAACCATGCGGGTATCCATGACGCGGGCTACGTAGAAGTTGTTCTTGTTGCGGATGACCTCGGAGATGGCGGTCTTGCCGTTCCACACGAATTCCTCGATGGCCGGATCCACGCTGCGGAGCTCGCCCGGCTTGTACCAGTGCTCGGACCAGCCGCGGTCGGAGTTCTTCATCAGGAAGGCCTTCATGTTGTCCGCCTCGGCGAATTCGCCGGTCAGGGACGTGATGGTCTCTTCTGCCGCGGCAATGTCTTTCGCGGACGGAACTACCTCATAGACAACATATTCGATATCACGGCTCGCCTGCTGCTTGAAGAGCTTCTTGTGGGCGTTGTAATAGTCGTTGATTTCCTTGTCGCTGACCACGATGGTGGAGTCGACGCCATAGCCGACGGGCATCATGACGAAGTCAACCTCGGAGGTGGTGTTGTTCTCGGCGATGTTGCGGCGGAGTTCCAGGGCGTTGATATAGGAACCGGTGGAGAACAGGGAGGCGTATTTCTCAAAATAAGCCTGGTTCATCACGGAGTTCTGCAGGTAGTCCCAATAGGTGCGCAGGGCCTGGTCACCGTCCACATTCTGGATGAATTTGAGGAACTGCTCTTTGCTGAAGGCGCCGGTCTCGTCGGCGAACGCCGGATTCTGGGCCACGAGCGGGGAGAGGTTGTTGCCGCTGGTCAGGTCGACCATTTCGTCTTCACCCACATAGATGCCCGCCTTGTTGGCGTTCTTCACGAACAGGTGCTTATAAATCAGGTCCTGCCAGGCAGCGTCGCGCGTCTGGGCCTGCTGCTCGGCGTTCAGGGAACGGCCTACCAGCATTTCGTTGACCGAAGCAATGCGGTCTACATCCTCTTTGAAATCGGTATAGGGAATGTTCTTGCCATTGATTTCGCCCACGTCATTCTTGGATGACATATTCTGGAAGGCGGAAGCAATTTCTGTAGGGTCCACGATAAACATCAACAGACCCAATGCAACCAGCGCGGTCGCAATCACACCGAAAATACCGGAACGGATAGTTTGGAGTTGTGCCATTATGTTGTTATTTTAATATTTTCTCAAAAAACCTCCTTCGGAGGCGTCTTTTGATGCAAGGGTGCGAAGTTAATAAATTTCCTGCAAATCACCATCATTTTGACGAAGAAACTGACCTTTTGGGCAATAACGGACCGATGAAATTGGCCGTATCGATGAGCACGCGGGTCGAATCCTGCACCACGACGGAATAGCTGTTGAACGGGCGGTGAATGATGGAATTGCGGGCCTTTTCGTCCGAATGCATACCGTAACCCTGCATGAAGCCGTCCGGAGAATACAGCCGGATGTAGCAGTCGGTATAAATCTCCTGCTTCTTGCGGTCCCAATACAGCGTATCCGTCTCCATGGTCTCTTTCTTCATGATATTGCGGACCACGACGTCGCCGTAGGCTTTCCAGGTCTCGGCGTTGTTGCGTTTGTCATGGGTATGGCGGGCCTCGCGGGCGCGGATGGTGGTCTCCAGGTTGCCGTCATCGTCATAGGCGTAGACCATGATGCCGTCCGGGAACACTTCCGTGGAGAGCGTATCGGTCTCGTAGCGTTTGAGCATGCCGGTGGCCACGCGCATCCGCAGCTTTCCGTTGACGCTTTGTATCATATACATGCTGTCAACGGTCTGCAAGGGCGTTTTCTGCAGGTCCAGCGGTTCGGCTTCCGAGAGCGTGTTCTTGCAAGAAAAGACAATGATAGCAACCGTAGGTACGGCTGCTATCATGCGAAGTATGTTTTTGATGTGCTTCAAAGCCTATTTCTGGGTTCTGACGGTCGTGACGGCGCGCATACCGCCGCAGGAAACCGTGTAGGACTGACCGTTGGTCAGGTCGTACATGAAGGCATCTTCCGTCTTCGGGAAATAGATGCTGTACTGGCCAATCATCCGGTTGCACTCCTCGGCGAGGGACGGGTCGGCGTTCTTGGCACGCTGCATATAGTCGCAGGCGACCCAGTAAGGGGACCGGCGGGCGATTTCGTCACCGCCGCAAGTCACGGAGCCCCAGATGGTTCCCATCAGGAAGTAAGACTTGCCGGTATAGGAGCTATCCAGTTCCAGTGCCTTCTGGGCGGCCGCAAAACCCTTGGACGGCATGCTGTTCTTGACGCAGAAGGTCGCGAACTCGTAGTTGTATCCGGCGAGCGTCGCCTGGTCCAGGTCGGTGGAAGCGAGGGCCTCCTCCATGTAACGGACGGCTTCTTCTTTGTTGTCACGCGCTGCGTTCAGGCGGTACAGGAAGTAGGCGCTCTGGGCGGACGGGTTCAGTTTGTGCATCGACGTGACGGCCTTGAGATAGAGGTCGTTGTCAATGCAGTCTTCGGTGGAACTCATCATCTTGACGATGTTGGTCACCAGCTCCAGGTCGTCCGGATTGGCCTCGTAACGCGGGGTGAACAGCGCAATCAGGTTCTCGCAGCTGGCCACCTTGCTGCCGATGAAGAGACCTTCCATGTCGGATTTGATTTTGGCGTTGGTCTCGCGCTCGGCGTCGTTGGCGGGGACATCCTGATCCAGCAGGGCGATGTTGCGCTGATAGACGGAAATCACGTTCTCGGCGTCAATCTCATCATTCTGGAAAAGGGAGATGGCGGCGTTCAGGTCGAACAGCAGCAGGCTACCCTTGGTCTTGGTGCCCAGTTTGCCGATGATGCTCTCCAGACCGTCGTAAATCTTCCGGCTGTCACCGTTGTAATAGTTGTTGATGTCCGTACCCTTGTTGTTGAGCGCGGTCACCGCATATTTCGGATAATACTCGGCACGGGTGTCGTGCAGGGTCATCAGCGTGTCAATCAACGCGGCCCGGTAGGCCTTGTTGGCGACAGCCTTGTTGATTTGCCGGCGAATCAGCGTAGTACCGTCGACAAAGATACCCTGACGGGCCTGAGGCGGGCATATCTTATAGGCTTTCCGCCAATGGGGAAGGGCCTCATCGTAGTTCTTCTGCTTGTAGTATTCGGTATAGTAGGAGAGGTATTTGATACACTCCGCACTGTCTGCACCATACTTGCCCTGGGCGCGTACGACGCCGTTACCCAGGACCATCATTACTGCCACAAGGGCCAGAACTGCCATTCTTTTCATAGCTTTATCACAAATTTAAATTTATACTTCCTAATCATACAGGCGTTTCATGAACCAGATGTCGTGGATACTGAATCCGATTACGAAACCGATGTATGTTTCACTGACCCCAGCGGCTGTGCGGCAACCCCGCCGGCCGATGTCCATACCCAGGGTCAGTCCGTTGTACAGGTAGGACACCGGCAATGTAACTCCAAAAGTCACGCCATACGAATAGACGTTGTTGCCGTCGAGCTTGTAATAAGCTGTGTCATAATAAGTTCCTACTCTGTAAGCGCAGCGTTTCAAATAGGAGCGCAGGTCGTTTCTGTTGGGAATGTATTCAAAACCGGCCCGGAAACTGTCGGAGGCCGAAGCCGTAAAGGGCAGGCTGGTGCCGGAGGCCGTGCCGCCGATATTGGCAAAGCCGGGGGTCGTGTCGAAGGCGCTGTTGGCCCAGCCGGAATGAATCCAGTTGAACTCGAGGCTCCAGCGTTCCGGCTTGCGGATGGAAATACCGATGCCCAGTTCGTCGCCCAGGCGCGCTTTTCCGCTGCGGGCCAGGGTGTCAATCCGGTGGACCAGGGTATCCGTCTTGGCGGTGGAAACGCCGTATTTATAGTCGGTTACATAACCGTAGAGCCGGTTGGAAAGCTTGTAGGTGGCGCCGACCGTCAGGTACAGGTCTTTCAGGGGCTGCTCGTACTGGATGCCGAATTTGCCGCTGAATCCCCGGAGTTCCAGGTTGTAACCGCTGTCCAGATCGCGCATGCCCGCGGCGTCGAAATCCATGGAGGTATTCTTTTCGATGTTGCCGAAGTAGAACAGGGCCTGGGCGCCGACGGATAAGCAGTTCCAGAAGGTGGCGGCCGCACCGCCGAAAATCTGGTAGAGACCGCCGTTACCCGATGCGGTGTAACTGACGCTGCCGGTGCTGCCGATGATGGACGGGTCCGTAATCCGGCGGGAATAGTCGTATCCTACACTGCTGTAGGGACTGATGCCGAAGGCCAGGGCGGATTTGCGCCAAATCGGTGCGCTGAACGCGAAATTATTGACGTTAAATGTATTATACGCGCTGCGGATACTCCCCTGCCGGTAGATATTGTTGCTTTGGGTCACCCCGAAATCAGCCATGAAGGCGAGGGTGTCACGGGCGGTGATGGCCGCCGGGTTGGTGGTATTGAGATAGCGTCTGTCCCGTCCGGCTACACCTACGCCGCCCATGGTCTTGTTGCGGGCATTGCCTTGCCGGTACAGGTCGCCGACACCGTAGATGGAGTAGGGCGAATACGCCGTCGCCGCTCCGTCCTGCGCGGAGACCGGCAGCAAGGCGGACATAGCCAGTACGGCCATGACAATAACACTAACTATTCTTTTTGACATATTCGTCAGCGATTAAGGCCAACCCCATCAAAACGAGGTTACAAACTACAAATATCGAGTTTTTCATCCTTTTTGCAAAATAAATCGCATCACCGCCGGTGAATACGAGGATATTTTCGGGATGAAGACCGATATAGCCTTCTATTTCAAACATTATGCCCGATACGGTGCCGGCCGTGACGGAGGTGTCCAGCGAATGGCCCAGCAGGGGCGGCTCGTCCGGGGTATTGATCAGCGGCAACGCCCGCGAATAGCGGTTGAGCGCCTTGAAACGGGTCCGGCAGCCCAGGGAGATATTGCCGCCTTCATAATTGCCTTCCGCGTCGGTAAAATCCACCGTCAGCGTGGTACCGAAATCCACGACGGTGCAGCCCCGGCCCTTGAACAGGTAGCGGGCGGCGAACAGGGAGGCGGCCCGGTCATACGTCAGGTAGGCCGGCAGTCCGGCATCTGTCAGCAGCTGCGGATGGGCGCTGTCCAGAATCATCAGATGGGTACATTCCCGTCGGTAAACGGCTTCGTCCGCTTCGGAAACCGGGTAGACGGAAGCGATGACCAGCACGTCGGGCTTTTCTTTCTCAATGAGCGAACGGATGAATCCGCGCACCCGCTCCCCCTGGTAACGGAAAGTCTTTCCGAGGGTCATACCTTCGGACCAGGAGGCCTTGACGGCCGTGTTGCCTATGTCGATAATCAGATTCGCCATAAGTCATTCCTATCAAGCCTGCAAAGATAAGAAAAAGCACTTACATTTCAAATCGTAAGTGCTTTGTATCGGCGGGAAAAACCCGTTTCGGTCCTCCGAATCCTGTATCCGGGGGCTCCGGGCAGGGGGAGGCTAAAAACTCCAGCGGCTGATTCCTTCGGGCAGGGGCGTGGCCACATATTCGGACAGAACCGCGTCGTCCGTCACATTGACGATATGGAAGCCGGGGTAACCGCGGGCCAGGGCATTGCCGACCGGGCCGGCATTGATAAACTGGATGCCGTCATAAACCAGGTAGTTTTCCATGTGGGTATGGCCGGAGAACACGGCTTCCACCCCGTATTGCTTGAACAGCGCGATGTAGCGGGCGCGTTTGTCGACAGGGAAATTGAAATAATCCTCGGGCTCGTCGATGGCATGGCGGATGACCGGGCAGTGCAGGAAAATGAAGCGGTGCCTGCAGGAAGCGGCCGCCTTCAACTGCTCTTCCATCCAGGTCCACTGGGCTTCTTCCAGGTCGGTGACATTGTCTTTGATACAGTCGCTGTCGATGCCGATGAAGGCGCAGCCTTCACGGATGACGGAGAACTGGCTGTAACCGCGCTGCTGGATGTATTCTTCGCGTTTGGCGGCATTATAGGGCTGAATATCATGGTTGCCGGGCAGGTCGAAGACTTCGATGGAAGGGTCGATTTTGGCCAGGTTGGCGCGGTAGATGGAATCCTGCAGGGAAAAGTTCGGCTCGCGGGGGTCGTCCACCAGGTCGCCCGTAATCACGACCAGCGCGGGACGAATCCGGTTGAGTTCTTTTACGCAGGCGTCAAACAGGGAATCGGAGTGCATGCAGCCGCTGTTATAGTCGAAAAAGCCGATTTGCGTATCCGACATCTGGACGAAGGTATAGGAGGGGCGTTTCTTGCCGATTTTCAGTTCGGTATAGACCGGCAGATGGTCCGAAACGCCGGTGACATCCACGCCTTTTACCTTCCGGACGACCCGGCTCTTGACCAGTTCGACAGGCCGTGCGGTTTTCAGGTAGAAAATAAAGTCGATGCATTTGACCGGTTCCGTGGAAGGATAGGTCGCGTCGGTGGCTGAAACCCGTTCCCACAGACGGGCGATTTCGGCATAAGAGGCGGAATCGTCGGTACAATTGAAATCACCGGCCAGGATAACCGGCTTGTCATATCCGGTATAATGGAGGGCGAACCAGTCGTTTAAATCTCTGGCCTGCAGGAAGTTGGATTTTCCTTTGGCTACATCCAGATGGACCGATGCGAAGACATATTGCTCCGTTTCCACGACCGTGACGCAGCGGGGCTCATATCCGTCATACTGTTTCAGGTGTACTTCTTGCCGGCTGAGCAGCGGCTTTTTGGAAAGGACGGCATTCCCGTATTCTCCGCCTGCAAAAGGGAAGGCGGAAGTAAAGGCATACTCCCATCCGCCCAGGGTCTGAG
Organism: uncultured Bacteroidia bacterium; assembly: GCA_902796555.1. Lineage (GTDB taxonomy): Bacteria > Bacteroidota > Bacteroidia > Bacteroidales > UBA932 > Cryptobacteroides. Next base: position 3,579 of record CADBPR010000017.1, on the reverse strand, counting down.
CCAAGTCGGCGGCCTGGTCGGTTTGATGGCGGGTATTGTTCCGGTCCACTTCATTCAGCCCCACGATATCGGCATCCAGGGCCTGGATGACGGCGGCAGCGTCTGTCGTGCTGTTGTCCTGGAACTTGCTGAAACTGCCTACGTTATACGTGACGACTTTGATTTTCGGCGTACAGGAAACCAGGAGAATTCCCAATAAGAGGCAAATCTTTTTCATCTTATAGTTTTTTAAAGGATATGGCCACTCCCCCGCCTTCCGCCAGGGTGACCGGCAGGGAATCGGAGGCGCGGACGATTTTCTTTTCTATACGATAGGCTTCGGCATTGTACCGGTAATGGGCATCGGGTGCATCGGCATAGACGGTGGCTTCGAAACGGCCTTTTCCCAAGAAATCCAGGGGAATGGAGAAAGACCTGCGTTCACCGTCCGTCACGCCGCCCAGGAACCACTGGCCGCTTCCTTTTGCTTTGCGCGCAACAATTACATAATCACCGGGTTCTGCAAACAGGTAACGGCTTTCTTCCCAGTCCAGCGCGACGTCTTTGATCCATTGGAATGCGTCCGGGCGGGCTTCATAGTGCTCGGGCAGGTCGGCGGCCATCTGCAGGGGAGAGTACATGGTCACATACAGCGCCAACTGACCGGCCAGGGTCGAATTGACATGGGAACCGCTGGCGCAATCCATCTTGAAGATGCCGGGGGTATAGTCCATCGGTCCCCCGTTCAGACGGGTGAAGGGGAGGATGGTCACATGACCGGGTGCAATACCACCAAACGCCTGATATTCAGTTCCTTTTGCCGATTCGTTTCCAATCAGGTTGGGGTAGGTGCGGCACAGGCCGGTCGGGCGGACGGCTTCATGGGCGTTGACCATGATATGATGCCGGGCCGCTTCGGTGACGGCATACAGGTAGTGGTTTACCATGAACTGGCTGTAGTGGTAGTCGCCGCGCGGGATGATGTCGCCGCAATACCCGCTTTTGACCGTCTCGTAACCGTAGCGGTTCATCAGGTCGTAGGCGGCCTCCATGTGACGCTCGTAATTGCGGACGGAAGATGCGGTCTCATGGTGCATGACCAGCGATACTCCTTTTTCGTGCGCATAGGCGTTAACGGCGTCTATATCGAAGTCGGGATAAGGCGTAACAAAGTCATACACAAAGTCTTTTGAATTTCCGTCCCAGTCTTCCCAACCCTGGTTCCATCCTTCGACAAGCACGGCGTCGAAACCGTGGCGGGCGGCGAAGTCAATGTATTTTTTGACGTTTTCCGTATGGGCGCTGTGCCGGGGGTTGCGGGTGGCGCGGGTGTAATCCGTCTGCCCGACGGTCACGGTGGAGAAGTCGTTGGTATAATGCCAGTCGCCGCGGCCGGAAATCATTTCCCACCAGACCCCGACGTATTTGACCGGATGAATCCAGGATACGTCTTCATAAGCGCAGGGATCGTTGAGATTGAGAACCAGGCGGCTCTGGAGCAGGTCCGTGGCGCTGCGGGTCACCTGGACGGTCCGCCAGGGCGTGACGGACGGTGCCTGCAGATGGCCTTTCCATCCTTCGGCGTCGGGGGTCAGAAAAGCGGTCAAGGTCGTACCGTCTACCTTCAGATGCATGCAGGCGTAATCTTTCAGGGCCGCTTCGTGGAGGGTAATATAATAGCCCGCGGCATCTTTCATCAGCAAGGCTGTCTGTACCCCCACGACATCCTGCAGGGGCCGGTCCACGTGGCCGTGAACCCGGTCGGCAAAGACGGCGGGAATGCCGCTGAGCGGTGTTTGATGATATTCATATTCCTGCGAATCGAAATCGACCGGAATCCACCAGGCTGTATGGTCGCCTGCCATGCGGAACTGCGTACATTCGTCGGCCAGGGCGAAGAAGGTCAGGTCTTTTTGTGCCGGGAAGGCGTAGCGGAAGCCCAGTCCGTCGTCGAAAAGCCGGAAAATGACGTCCAGCAGGTAGCCGGTCGGACGATGGCGCAGGTGAACGGTCCATTCGTTGTAGCGGCAGCGGATGCGGCTTTCTTCGCCCCATACGGGTTCCCACCAGCTGTCGTCGGCGCCGCGCTGCTGTCCGATAACCTCGAAATGGTCGGTCAAATCGGTCAGGTCATAGAGATTGGCTTTGTTCTGGCGCTCGAAACGATACTGCGGTTCCGTCCTTTTTCCACGCAGGACAAAACCCAGCTGACTGGGCAGCACGACGGGGTGGCTGTCAATGGTCAGCCCATATAGCAGGGCCCCCCGGTCGTCCTGTTCCAGTTGCAGCGACAGGGTCCCGTCGGGGGAGGACAAAGTCCCCGAAAAACGTTGCTGCGCCACGGCGGGTACCGTCAGTAACGATAAGAATATCAATAGTTTCTTTAACATATTACTTTCTTTTTAAAAAGAACAGGGTGACCCTGTGGAGATTCTTCGGCAGTCTGAATCCGCCTCAAACTGTGCTGAGGCCATCATACTGAACGAAGAGAAGAATCTTTTCGGTCACCCCCTTCTTTCAGGAAAGGTATGTTACTCGCTGAAACGCGCCTTGAGATATTCGCGGTTCAGACGGGCAATATGGTCGACGGAAATTCCCTTCGGGCATTCCATTTCGCAAGCACGGGTGTTGGTGCAGTTTCCGAAGCCCAGTTCATCCATCTTGGCCACCATGGCGCGGGCGCGGCGAGCGGCTTCGGGACGGCCCTGCGGCAGGAGGGCGAGGGAACTGACACGGGCACCGACGAAGAGCATCGCGGAACCGTTCTTACAGGTTGCTACGCAAGCGCCGCAACCCACACAAGCGGCTGCATCCATGCTCTTTTCAGCCTGCTCATGCGGAATGAGGATGTTGTTGGCATCCTGGGCAGCCCCGGTACGGACGGAGATGAAGCCGCCGGCCTGGAGAATCTTATCGAAGGCACTCCGGTCGACGACCAGGTCCTTGATAACCGGGAATCCGTTGCTGCGCCAAGGCTCCACCGTGATGGTGGCGCCGTCCTTGAAGTGGCGCATGAACAGCTGGCAGGTCGTAACATGGTCATCCGGTCCGTGGGCCCGGCCGTCGATGTACAGCGAGCAGGCGCCGCAGATACCTTCACGGCAGTCGTGGTCGAACGATACGGGACCGCTGCTCTTACAGCCTTTGTCCACAGCTACGGGGTCGGCACCTTCCCGGATGAGCTGCTCGTTCAGGATGTCAAGCATCTCGAGGAAGGAAGCATCCTCTTCGATACCCTTAATATCGTAGGTCTCGAAATGACCCTGTGCCTTGGCGTTTTTCTGACGCCATATCTTGAGTTTGAAATCCATACGGCTTAGTCTTTGTAATTTCTCGTTTTCACCTCGATGAACTCATACTTGAGCGGTTCTTTGTGCAGCTCAGGCTCTTTGCCTTCACCCTTGTATTCCCAGGCAGCCACATACATGAAGTTGGCATCGTCGCGTTTGGCTTCGCCTTCTTCGGTCTGGCTTTCGATGCGGAAGTGTCCGCCGCAGGATTCGGTGCGGTTGAGGGCGTCGCGGGCCATCAGTTCACCGATTTCGAGGAAGTCCGCCAGACGGAGGGCTTTTTCGAGTTCCTGGTTGAATTCTTCCTGGG
>CADBPR010000016.1 GCA_902796555.1 uncultured Bacteroidia bacterium | reverse complement strand
TCCTACCACGTCAACCTGCCCTATCTCCAGGGAAAGAAACTCCTGACCGCCATCAACCTCTTTATCGGAGACCGGATGTAAACCGCCATTTGTTAACAACCCCGCACAAAGAATCGCTTCAGAAGGAGCGGTTCTTTTTCATTTCCCTAAAAGCAGAGGGCGGCTCTTTTCGAGTCGCCCTCCGCAATCATATACATCAAACCGTACTACTCAGCCGTATCCAGCGTCATCGTACGGGTGCTGTAATTCTGGGCATAGTAGAACGTTGCTGCGTGGGAACCGGTAATGGCGATGGTGTTGCCATCGGGTGCCTTGCAGGTCAGGTCATAAGTAATGAGCGCATCGGTCAGGGTGATGGAACCGCCGACAATCTGATAGGTCGTACCGGAATACGCATTCACGACACGGTGCCAGTTTGTCATCGGAATCATGGTGTCCGGATCGCCGCTGTAAGAGAACGGATAGGTTCCGGTCTTGAACGCATTGGAGGTAAAACGAGGACGGTTGGCCGGGAAGTTCACCTCGAAGGTATAATCCTGCTTGACATTGAGGGCCATGTAGATGCTGTAATTGTTATCGATAGAGTTGAAACCGAAGGCGAAAACATGACAGCCCTCGCTCAGCGGACTCCCATACCAGAAAGGCATATATTTGGCGTTGAACAGTTCGCCGCGAAGGGTATAGTCACCATCCGGATAGACGGTATAGTAGGAGTTACGCACCGGCTCGGCCAGCGAAACATTGACATAGGTCTCGTCCATGGAAACCTCCACATCCTTTTCGGATTCGATAATATCGTTCCCGTTTTCGTCATACGCCCAGTAGCCTTCTTCGTCCAAGGCGTGCTTGACGATATGCTGGACAAAGGTCGCTTTCACTTTGACCGTATAGGTGCCGGTAGCGTCGGGCTGAATCTCGAAGGACGGGGTCGTGCCCTCTTTCAGCGTCAGGGTGATATCCAGTCCCTCGCCAGAAGGATACACGCAATACGGCGTCAGGTTGTAGAAGGTACCGGCGTCGGTTTTCATGATACCGTTGGCATAGGTCAGGGATGCATCTGCTTCCGGGACCTTGAACGTAAAGGCGCCCGTCGGCACTTCTTCGGATTTTGCATCGAAAACCGTTACGCTGAAGCTGCGGATAGGATAATCCGACTCACCGGCCGGACGGGAGGCATAGAAGAAAAGATTCCACTCGCCCAACTGGTTGGTGAAATACGTATTGAAGTCGGCCAGGTAGTCGGCGTCGGAATTCTCGAGGCTGCAGGACTCGTTGCTCACTTCAATGGGACCCTGGTAGCTATAGCTGTACTGGTTGTCGCGGTCATCCACCAGGATGGCGGTGATGGCATACTGGCCCTCGCTCTCGTCAACGGTGATTTCGCCGTCGTAGACGACAATCTCCTTCTCGCCGGAGCGGATGGTCGTATAGTACTTCACAAAGGAAGAAGTAGGCTTGAGGGAGAAGGTTCCGGGCGCATGGGTCGCGGTGGCGTCCACCTCATAGGTGCCGACCGGAATGATGCTGTAACCTTCAGGGTCGGCGGCGTTCAAGGCCAGGACAACAGTCTCGCCCTCGGCGGTCACCATCGTAACGGCAAACTGCTGGAATGTGTTGTATATATAGGCGTCGTTGTCATAAGGGTCCTGTGCACTGCCCAGGTAAGTGCCCGTTGCCTCGACGGCGGGAATGAATTCGGCGCTCTGGGTTACCGAATAAACCGCAGAGAAACCGTCGGCCGCAATCGTAAACTGGCCCGTACGGGGTCCGAGTTCGGAGTTGGCGGCAGCGTGGATTTTGATGACGCCGGACTCGACGGCAGCCTTGGTCTGGGCCACGGTCAGCCAGGAGGCATCAGCGGTGACGGTATAGGCGACATTGGCCTGCACCGGAATCTCGATATCCTGCGCCTTGGCAGAGATGTAGATGTCAAGCTCCGTACCGAATACGGAAGAAGCGGTCTGTTCCACCGTAAATACGGAAGAAGTACTGCCGGCGGTCAGGGTCACCTTTCCGCTGCGGGTCTCCTCGCCCTGGTAAGGGTCGATGGCGAGGATAACAGTGGCCTTGCCGGCTTCGCCGGAGGTCTTGTCGGGAACAATCCAGTCGGAATCGGAGGCGAGGGTCCAGGCCTCGTTGGCGGTGAAGGAAACCACGCGGTTTCCGCCGTCCTTTCCGACCAGCAGGGTAGAAGCGTCGATGCTTACGCCGACGGGCTTGTCAACCTGCTTTTCAACTTCTTTGACGGTGCTTTGGCAACCGGCGACAGCCCCGAGCACCAGCCCGGCGACTGCAATCAAATAAAATTTTTTCATACGCATAGGGTTACTATCTATTGTTGTTCGTTATGCAAAGCATCTTCCACGACCTTCAGCACATATTCCATCCGGGAGCGGTCACCTTCGGAGGCGGCAACGGCGATACCGCCGCGAAGCAACTTCTTGATTTTCAGCAATTGCGCAATACAGGCCGCTTCGACGTCGGCTTGCGCTTCGGCCGGGATTTCGCCCAGGGGCATCGTCAGTGACGCGTCCGTGAGGGAGATTTTATGGGACCGTTCCGCGGAGCGCCGCGTCAGCAGCGGGGAGCGCCGGATCAGACCGATGGCAATGTAACTGCCCGTCAGCAAATCGTCGCCCACCGGCATGCGGCCGGTCTTGACTTCTTTGAACAGGGCGGCGGTGAGGTCATCCAGATACGCCGTCAAAGGATAGTCGCTGCCGGCGAGGACAGGACCCGCTGCGACCCAGTCTATCCGGCTGACCAGCCCGGACTGCACGGCCTCGTTCACCCGCACCATCCGGTCCCAGGAGCGGTTGGCTCCGGACCATTGGAGCAGGTCTTTCCGGTCCAGCCAGGACAGGTCTTCAAAGGAGGCGCACAGGGTGGCGATGACCTGCTGCTGAACCGCTTTGGGGACGGCCGTGGCCTTGGTGCCGGTGGAAAGGTCCTGCAGACAGATGCCCCCGATCCAGTAGGAAAGCTGGCGGGAAACCGACATGAAGCGCATCAGCAGGCGTTCTGCGAACAATTCCCGGAAGGAGGTGGTCTCCAGTCCGGCCCCGGCAAACCATTCCATCGCATGGTCGGCAACAAAGGCCAGCCGCTCCCGGGAACGGGTATACAGGGCGAAGGGGTCATTGCCCAGGTCGCCGGACAGGGCACGCGGGTCGGGATTGCCGCTGCGGGCCGGCAGGAAGAGATAGGCGTCTTTCCCGGCCTTTTCCGCCAGCATGTCCCGCAGGGCCTGCTTCTCATCCGTCCCCTCCGGGAAGACCCGGTAGAGCCAGTCAATCGCGAAACGGTCGTAGGCCCCGATTTTGTCGGATACCGTCACCACGCCCCGCTCGCGGTCGCCCGGGCGGGCCAGTAGGTTGAAGGTCACCTCGTCCGTAACGGAGGCGGTGATGCCGTTGACCTGGGTGAAGGAAGGATTGCGCAGTTGGGCGGGGGTATAAGCCCGGGAACCCGCCATATTGGCCTGCAGGCCCAGCACCCGTCCGAATACGCCCATCATCTTGGCTTTCAGCGCCTCGGTGACAGCATCCTGCGGCAGGTCATAGCCGGCATAGCGCGCATCCACGTCGCTGATGGACCAAATGCCTTCTTCCCGGATGGCGTCTATCAAGGCGCCCGGTACCGTGATGGTGCAGGACAGGATTTCTCCGGTGGAAGGGTGGGTCAGGACAGAGGCTCCGATTTGCTGTCCCTGCCCGTGCACATCGGCCCGGACCGTACTGACGAAGGGGTCTTCGGGGCTGAAACCGATATAGGAGGCATAGGGACGCACATCGACGACGCGGCCAAGTCCGGCCGCTTCGAACGCGGGATTCCAGGCCAGGAGGGCCTTGCGAATGGCCTGCTGCCATGCGGCCGGGAACAGGGTATCCACATAGACGGTGATTTTCTCGCCGGCATCCACCTTCCAGCGGGTCGCCAGCGAACGGGTTTTCATCCCGGCGCCGGGGCTGTACAAGGAGCGCCGGACGCTGCGTACCCCGATACGGGAATCCGCTTCGCGCGGCTTCATTTCCTTTTCATCCAGCAGACTGATGGTGGTAACAAATTCACCTGTAATGCGTTGTGTCTCTTCCGTAAGGGCGACGGCCTGAGGACCGGCCGCATAGGAAGGGGCGGCGCCGAAGGTCAGCTGGCGCACCACGCCAACACTGCGGTTGAAGGCCACAAGGCCCTTCTCCTGCGTGAGTTCCGACTGCAGGGTGCCGCTGTAGAAACGGGCGTACTCGTCCAGCTGGACACCTTTCAGGTCCACCACTTTCTTGTCCGTGGGGTCGAACAAGGCGGTGACATTGGCCACCAGAGTGCCGTTGCCGCGGTATTTGACCGGGAAGGCGAAGGCCGTAGGAAGGCTGTATGAGCGGTTCAGCGCCGTCCCAATCAGGCTGTCCGCCGACTCCGGCAGCAGCGAAGGCTCCTTGAGCAGGAGCAGGGAATCGGTGCGGGACAGGATATAAGCCGGCTGGGCGGACACTTCCCGGCCCGGGGAGAGCCAGGGGGAACTGCTGCTGCGCAAGATGGAGCTGAGCAGCACGGTCCGTCCGTCGAGCGAGTCTGGAATCTCCAGGAACAGGTTCTTCCCGTCCTGGTACAATTTGAGCTCCGAACCGGCCGACTTGACGTTCTTCTTGGATACGAAGCGCTCATAGGGCGTCTTGGCCGGCAGCGCAGCCGCCAGCAGCAGACAGAAGCATATGCCGATCAACCGTTTCATCTGCAGCCGTATTCAATGATTCCCATCAGTAATTGATAATGGCCCTTATCCAGGTCGTTCGCCCCGGCAGCGGCCTTTTCCATCCAGTCGTATGCCCGCTTCAGGGCCGCATAAACGCTCCCCTGGGTATAGGTGCCGCCGTTGAGCATGCTCCGCGGTTCCCATTCGAAGCCGCTGACCGGATCATAGGAAATCAGGCCCATCGGTTCGGTGCCGTCGGGCAGGTCTTCCTGCAGCCGGTCGCTCTGGGAGGAAGGCGGCAGGGAGAAACTGACGCTCTGCATGAGCGACTGCACATAGATGCGCTGGAATTCCCGCTCCCAGGGCGTCAAGGCCTTCCGGGCGCGGACCGGTTTCCAGACCGGCTCTTCGAGAAGGGTCAGCATCTGTTCGGGGCTGACTTCATAACTGTCCACCCCGTCGGCCAGCAGTGCCCTGAACGGGGACGCCATCAGGTTCTCCGCAATGGCGCGGCGCAGCTGCCAAACCGGCGTACCGGCAATCGGCAGACGCCCCAGCACCGCCTTGTCTTCCAGCCAGTCGGTATCGGCTATCATCGCAAGGATATAGTCCACCGCCTTTTTCTGCTCGGCGGCGGGAATGTTGGCAAAGCGCTTGAATCCGTCGCCGGCCACTACTTCCCGCTTGTACAGGCCACCGATATGGGCCATGACATGCCCGCTGTAACGCAGGTACTGGTTGACGATGCCCAGGTAGATATCCGTGCGGAACTTGTACTCCGGGTCGTCGGCGTCCGGAATCCAGTCCATGAAGCGATACATGATGTATTTCAGGTTGGCGATGCCGTAATCGGTCGCCGCAAAGACGTCGTCGCCCAGGTCTTCGGTCTGGCAGGACGGGTCCATCAGCATCGAGGACATCTGCTGCTTGCCGTAGCGGCACCAGGGATGGGCCGCCAGGGAATCGGTAATCCACTGCGTGGTGTAAGCCGTTTCGGCCGCGAAGTCCGGCTGGTCGAACACCGGGGTATAGCCCCAGCGAATCGCATACCTGTCATATTTTCCGAAACGCGGCGGGGTCAGGCTGACGCCCCGCTCCTTGTCCCCGGGCTGGGCCACGTAATTGAAACGGGCATAGTCCATGATGGAGGTGGTCGTACCGTTCTCGCGCGTAAAGGCCGGGTCCCGCAGCGATTCCACCGGAATCACGGAAGAAGCGCTCATATTGTGCATCAGACCCAGCGTATGGCCCACCTCATGCTTGATGACATACATCAGCGCGTCGCCCAGCAATTCCTGCGGCGGGTCCACGCGGCGCACCCCTTCCTCGGCCTGGGCCGTCTGCACGAACATCCAGACTGTCAGGAGTTTGATGACATCGTGATAGACATACACGGAGGCGTTGATGATTTCGCCGCTGCGGGGGTCGGTCCAGGAAGGGCCCATCGCGTTCTGGATGCCCACAGGGGCATAGCGGATGCAGCTGTAGCGGATGTTATCCGGGTCGAAGGCCGGGTCGTCCTCCGGGAAGGGAAGGGCACGGACCGCATGCTTGAAACCGATCGCTTCGAACGGCTCGTTCCATTGTTCCACGGCATCGAAAATATAGGGCTTCCACCACTCCGGAAAGTCTTTGTCGATATAGAAGGTAATGGGCTTGACGGGTTCCACCTTTTCGCCCCGGCGGAATGCGGCCGTATCGGAGGGCTCCAGGCGCCAGCGGTTGGCGAAATACAGGGTCTTGGTCGAAGAGCCCATGTCGCCCATCTGCACGCGCGGCGTAAAGAAGAAGCCGATGCGCGGGTCAGCCATGCGGGGATGGTAAATCTCCCGGGGCAGCAGGAGGATGGAAGTCGTGGTCTCAGCCGTGAAGGGGCGGTTTTTCACCGTCCGGGACCCCTCGCGGGTATAGGTGTAGGAGCGGCTGACGGTCAGGGACACGTTGTCCGCAAAGGATTTGACGTCCACCAGATAGGACAAGGCCTTTTTGTAGGAAGCCTTATAAGGGGACATGCCGCCCATTTTGAAGGGGTTGAAGGCGTCGCGGTCGGACAGGAGGAAGTCGGTGACGTCTATCACAAGGTCCCCCGCGGGCGATTTGGCCTTGGACGGGAAGCGGGCCAGGACGGCGCCGGTGTGGCTCTGCGACAGGGCGGACAGGATGTTCCCGTCGGGCGAGGTGAAGTCAAAGGACAGGCTGCGCAGCAGCACGATGCTGTCGCTCTTTTCCAGCGTAAAAAAATCCAGATTGGACAGACCTTTCTGCCCCACGACGGAAATGCTGTTGTTGCTGATGGACTTGATGGACGTACCGGAAGCGAAGGACCGGCCCAGCAAAGAATCGGGAATCTCCAGATACACCTTTCCTTTTTTCAGGTGCACCGTCACCAGGCCTTTCTCGACTTTCTGTTCCTTGTCAAAAAGTTTCTCGTAAGGTGTTTTCGTTTTGACCGTGTCTTTCTTCTCGGTCTTGGCCTTGCGCCGCGAAGGTGTCTTGCGGGCGGCACTCTCCGGCAGGGGCAGGAGCAGGGCCGCAGCCAACAGGATATATAGCAATTTTTTCATCATTCCGTCATTATTTGAAGGTGGTGGCCAGGGCGGTGATTTCGCCGAATCCGCTGAAAGTACCGTTGTCCTTGAAGGTAAAGCGGCCGGTGGACACATTGAAGGGGCGCAGGTAAATCTTCCCCTCCCCCGTCGTTTCGTTATAGGTCGTAATCAGCACCTGCAGGCGGTTCGTCGCCAGCGGGAAAGGATAGCTGTCCGCGCCCAGGGTATACTGGTGGGTACCATACCAGGCCTGCATGTACTGGCGGATGCCGGTAATCTTCTCGTCCGGGGAATCCGGCGCCCAGGAAAGGCCGGTGGTGGTGGCCGTACCGCCCGTCATTAGGACGGAATAGACCTTGTCCGGGGTCGCATAAAAGAAGATGTCGGAATTGTCGCAGAAAGCATAGGCCACCGCTTCGTCCAAGTGGTCGTCCGCCACTTCGTAGTGGCTGTACAGCGGTCCGTTGGGGAAGAGATAGAAAAGATGGTACTTCCCGTCCGGCGTCTGAATGAAGAAGGCGGTGCAGGAGTAGCGTCCGGAGCCGGCGGCAATGGCCCGGGAACCGGCCAGGGGCACGCCCAGGTTCTCGCTGACAGCCGAGAAGGCGGCATAGCCGGAGAACATGCCGTGCATATAATAGAAATTGCCTTCAGCCTCGTTGAAGAAGACGATGTCGCCGTCGGTTTTGTTATAGCCGACGTTCCGCGCATTGAACACATTCGCCGGGACCCGGGGATAGCCGGCCTTGTTGAACACATTGTTGGTGTGGCCGATGTTGACATAGAGGACGTCGTTCACGACGGCACCGGCCATGATACCGCTGTAGGTAAAGATGGCGGTCGTCTTGAAGGTTTCGTCGCGCATGTCGCCGAACAGGTTCAGGTCTTCGCGGTATTTCTTATACGTGGTGGTCTCCAGGGCGAAGAAGTGCTCGTCCGAGCCCATCAGCAGCAACGGTTCGTTATAAACGGCGCCGTTGGTCATCAGCGCGCTGGTCATCACGTTGACCCGGCCCTCGAGCGGTCCGTCGTTGGCCAGGGGATAAATGTCGCGGGTATAGACGGGTTCTTCCGCATCGCTGCCATAGGTAACCGCTTTGCTGGACACGAGGTCCAGTTCGGTATGGGCGCCGCCGTCCCGGGTATGGGCCACCAGCAGACCTTCGCCCAGCGTGGAGGACACATAGACCAGCACGGGGGTCACCTTGGACAGACCGCTGACCGCATCCTTCACCGTCAGGGTCAGCAGGTAGGGCTTGTCGGAGGGTGAGCAGGCAATCCGGTAATCCAGGGTGGGTCCTTCACCCAGCACCAGGCGGTTATCGTCTTTGCCCGGGGTCAGGTCCATCTCCCACAGGTAGGTCAAGGCACGGTCAGGCTCCCCGGTCACGGACGCGGAGGCCTCCAGGGTCAAATTCTGCCCGAACAGAACCTGCATTTCAGGAGCCAGCCCCTCAACGACGATATCGGGGACCGTCAGGGTAGCCGACGTGCTCTGGTCGGCAAAACAGCCGTTCAGCAACAATGCGGCCGCAAGCAGGAGGATGACGCAGTATAATCGTTTCATGTCTACAGGTTCACAAGGGTTTCGGAAATGGTGGGCGGCGTCGCGGGACGGGTGCCTTCCCCATAGGCGACGCTATAGTCGGCATAGGCCTCATAATCCGCGCTGTGCCGCATCGGCGCATCGGGATGGGCCATGTCGTAGGCCGCGACCACCTCGCGCAGACGGCGGTTGGCCGTGAACCACCAGGTAGGGTCTTTGTAAATCAGTCCGTCGTTGTCAGCATAGCTCTTCCGGTTGGTCACGCGCTCGATATCATCGCCGAAGACCTCCAGGAGCAGTTTGTGATACTCCCGGCTGTATCCGATGCAGAAGAAGGTATGCCAGTAGCGCCAGACGCCTTCCGGCGGACGGGAATAGGAGTCGGTCCACGTCACGACCGCCCGCTGCAGGGAAGGGAATCCCTTGCGAAAATAGCCGCCCGGCTCGATGGTCAGCACCGTGGACATCCGCTCGACCCCTTCGGGCATCGCATTGACTTCCAGCACCACCCGTCCGGTCACTTCACCGGCGGGAATCAAGGCTTCCACCACCCGGAAATCACGTCCCTGCACCGCCGTGGAGTCCCGGACCGACAAGTCGAACGGCCGGTCATACGCGGTCGGAATGCCGATAAGCTTGACGTCGATTTTCAGCGAGATGACGGGGTCGGTCATGCTCCGGATGGAATACTCGTTGGTCACCGTCCGGAAATTGACGGCACATGCATCCTCGGGATACCCCTGGATTTCGCTCTTGCGGCACGCGAGCGCAAGGAGCAGAAAACAACTGACAGCAAGAATCTTCTTCATGGCTTCCCTATAATTCTTGTTTACGGCCATAGGCCTCTTCTTCAACCGGATACGGGAGCACCAGGCCCTCGAAGCGTTCAACATGCGTGACATTTATCCAAATGGCATGTTCTTGCGTGCTCCTGTACCAATACATATACCGCTTGATAAAGGAGAAGAAGCGGCCTTCACCGACAAATTCCTTGATCCATTCCTCGACCAGCCCCTGCATACGGTTGAAAGCGGGCGTATACGGAGAAGTGATGCCTCTGTGCATCCGGACTTCGGACACCGCCGCGTCAAAGCCGGCCTCATCCCCTTTGCGCAGGGCATACTCGGCCAACAGGAAGTACAACTCCGGCAGACGAATCATCGGAATCCGGTTCCTGTACTGGGCCGGATAATCCGTGGACGTATAGTATTTGTTGATGGCATAGCCGGACAGGCCGTAGCTGAGCATCAAAGAGGGCCCGCGGACATCTTCGACCGGCGAAAGGTCGCCCGGGAACGCAGGGTTGAACAGCCAGTTCTCAACGGCGGTCTTGTCCAATTGGATGGACACATCCGTCGATGTGGTCGTGGATTTGAAATGAAGACCGGTGTTGGTATACATATCCGTCGCCTCCAGACAGAAAATCTGCTCGGTGGACATCGTCCAGTCGACCTGGTTGCTGGCGGTCTTCTTGACCATCTCGTCCGCATCAAACCAGGAAACAAGTCCGCAGGCGAAGGATTCATCGATGACTTCCTGCGCCAGTGCGGCAGCTTCGTCCCAACGGTCCTCGCGCACCAGGACACGGGTCTTCAACGCCTTGGCCGCCAGGTAGTTCAGATGTTTGTTCCGGTTGTTCCAGTAGCCGTCCACATTGGGCCCGGCCAGAAAGTCTTCGGAGACCTCACCCCGGACCGGGTCTTTCTCCAGCAGCCGAATCGCTTCGTCCAGGTCGGCATACAGCAACTCGAGCGTCGCAGCATAGGAACGTTGGATTTCGGGATCTTTGCTGTAGGTTCGGACATACGGGATGGTCAGCAGGGAGGCGTTGTCTCCCGTCCAGCTGACCGCTCCGAAAGCATTCATCAAGTCAAAATGGACATAGGCGCGGATAGCCAGCAGCTCTCCGCGAATCAGGTCCCGTTCCAGGGCATCCGAGACAACGTCGGGATGCTCCTGCAGTTCCGCCAGTATCTTGTTGGCATTGGCGATGACATGATAACCGCCCTGCCAGATACTCCGAATCAGAGGGGCTACCCGGGAGGTGGAGAATTTGTGGTCCTGCAGGTCCGTATAATAGTCGCTGACGGTAGAGGCATAGGGCATGCTGGCCAGATCCAGCACATACCACGAAGCGTTCATGCCGTAATTGGAAGCAGAAGCCATATCGATATAGACACCGGACAGGGCTTCCAGAAAACCGGTCCGCGTCGAGAAGAGGCGCTCGTCGGAAATCTGATTGGACGACGTGACGTTCAACCAGTCGTTACAAGCGGTCAGCAGCAGCATCCCGGCTATCAAAGCATATCGTGTAATCCGTTTCATATCCTTAGAAAGTCATGTTGAGGGAAAAAGAGAAGCTGCGGGCATAGGGGTAGGAAGTGCCTCGCTCTACGGTAATGGACGAGAAGGTATACAAGTCGTTGGTGTAGAAGGACAGGCGCAGCCGGTCCATGTGCATCTTGCGCACCAGGCGGTGCGGGAACTCGTAATACAGCGACGCGGAAGAAATGTTCAGCACGTCGTTCCGCTGGACAAAGCGGCTGGTCGCCATCGAGGCAGTGGTCATGTGCTCATCCGGCAGCCGGTACAGGGCCGTACGGCCATCCAGGTCGGAGGACCAGCGACCGGACAGAATCCGGCGGTCCACATTGTTGTGCAGCGAGGCGTTCTCCACTTTGTCCCGCAGGGTACTGTTATACAGATAACCGCCGCCGTAATACGTCAGGACCAGGCTGATGCCGACCCCGTAGATTTCTCCGTTGAAACCGAAGTTGCCGTTGAACAGCGGGTCGGAAGAGCCGCAGTTGTACAGGTCCGCCGCCGACCACACATTGGTCAGGTCTCCGTTCCGGTTGATGAAGATTTCATTGCCGTCCGCCGCGTTGATGCCCATGGAGCGCACCGCCCAGATGGAATGCAGCGGCATCCCGTCATAGTACTGCACCACGGGTGCCAGGGAATGGTTTTCGAGGGCGCTGGCCGCCTGCTGTTCGTTGTAGGAGCGCAGGGCGTCGGAAATCTCCAGCACCTTGTTCTCATTGAACGCAACTTTGGCGAAAACGCTCATATAGGAACTCTTCTTCTGCCAGAAGGTATAACTCAGACTGGCCTCGATGCCCCGGTTGCGGACCTTGCCCATGTTGTCATTGACGGAGGAGAAACCCGTGGAGGGGACGAGACTCCGGGAGAACACCAGGTTGCGGGTGTCGGCGACATAGGCATCAATCACCGCATTGATCCGTTTGGTCCGGAAATCCAGACCGATGTTGTATTCGATTTTGTCTTCCCAGCCCAGCTGGGGATTCTCCATATTGGTCAGGGACGCGCCGGTGAACCCGTTATAATAATTGGAATTGTAATAAGTATACACGGGCAGCGCCACGTTGGTGGAGAAGTTCTGGTTGCCGGAAGAACCGATGCTGGCCCGCAGTTTCAGCGACGTCAGCCAGCGGGACGCCGGCTTGAGGAATTCCTCGTTATGTATGTTCCAGGCCAGGCCCGTGCTCCAGAAGATACCCCAGTGGTTCTTGGCTCCGAATACGGAGGTGGCGCTTCCCTTGATGGTGGCATCCGCCATATAGCGGTTGTCATAGGAATAGCCGGCCGTAAAGAGGGCGCCCAGGTTGCGGTTCAGGCCTTCCGCCCCGGTAGGCGTGGCATCCATCACGTACTGGCGGGCGAAGACGATGTTCTGCATGTTGCTGTTCGGGAATCCCTCGGCATAGTTGACCACCTCGGAATATGAGGTGTGGGAGAGATTGTACTGCGCGGTGGCGAAGATGTCGTGCTTGTCCGCAAACTTGTGGTTGAACTGCGCATACACGTCCCCGGAGAAGGTCGTGTAACGCCCGTTGGACTGGGTATAGTCGCCGCGGCGCAGCAGCACGTCGGTATCGTTGCCGGTGACGATGAAGGCCGTATGGTCCGCCGGACGGAAATCGTCGCTCTGGGACCGCTGGGTATCCAGGCCGAAGCGCGCGACCAACTTCAGGGACTTGAGCAGCTGATACTCCACATAGAAGTTGTCGGATACGGCGAGGTACTCGCTGGAATACCGGGTGCCGACCGTTGCATTCCACATCGGGTTGGCCACATCGTCGAAGGTATAGCGGTACAGGTCCTTGCCGACCTTGCCCTGGAAAAGAATCTTCTTCAGGTTCCCGTCTTCGTCATAAGGCGTCAGGTAAGGATTCAGGCGGGCATATTCGCTGAAGTCGCCCCAGGGCGAATCTTCGCTCTTCTTGTAAGATACGCTGAGGATGTTGCGGAAGGTCCACTTGGAACGGCGGTAGGACAGGTTGACGTCGCCGGAAACCACGTCGCGGTAGGAGCCCTTCATGGCACCCTGCACATCGTTGTAGGAAAAAGAGGCGATGGCCTTGAGGTCCTTGGTTCCCAATTCGACGGCCAGGGAGTGCTTCTGTCCGACGCCCAGGCGCAGGGGCTTGCTGAGCCAATACGTGCTCTCCCCTTCCTGTGCCCGTTTCAGCCGCTGGTAATACAGATCGGCGAGGGTCACATTCTGATAGCTGTCCCCTTTGAGATAATAACCTTCGCGCCGTTCGATTTCCAGTTTCTCCAGCGCGTTGCAAAGGTTGTAGCTGGTCAGGTCCGGCGCCTCGATGGTCACGCTGCCGTTGTAGGTCACGGCCGTCTTTTCCGCCGACAGGGCCTTGGTCTCGATGACGATGACACCGTTGGAGCCTTTGGCGCCGTAGATGGCCTTGGCGGAGGCATCTTTCAGAATCGTGATGCTCTGGATACGGTTCATATCCATATCGGTGATACGCTCCAAGGAGGTCTCGAAACCGTCCAGGATGAAGAGGGGCTGGTTGGATTTGTTCAGGAAGCCGCTCTTCAGGGTACTGGTCTCCAGGCCCAGCGTGGATGCGCCCCGGATCTGCATGGAGGCCATGGCATTCGGGTTGGAGCCCGCTTCCAGGTTGTCCAGAATCAGCAGGGAGGGGTCCATGTTCTTGAGCGACTCTATCACGTTGCTGTTGGAAACCCGCTTGAGCTGGTCGCCCGTAATGGCCTGCACCGCACCGGTAAAGGACTCTTTGTTACGGGTATAGATACCGGTCACGACCACCTCGTCCAGCGTTTCGGACCGGTCGGGTTCGAGATAAATCCGCAGGCTGCGTCCTTCCTTGTAATCGGCCACCTTGATTTCATACAGCTGGTAGCCCATATACTCCACTGTCAGCACGGCATCGGCCGGGACGCCGGTCATCGTGAACTGGCCGTTCTGGTTGGTCACCACGCCGAACGCCCGGTCCTGCGTATAGACGGCGGCACCCGGCATCGTTTCTCCGTTTTCGTCCATCACGACGCCCTGCACTTTCTTCAGCTGTTGCGCCCAAGCGGAAAACGTCCCCAGCCCGAGGAGGCCCAGGAAAGTCAACCATCGTAATAAAAAAGCACCCAAATGTTTCATTTCATTATTCCAAACGGTTTCTCATAGAAAGGACTTTCCCGTAAAGGGTCCACATCCTTACAATCTATCAGAAACAGAAATACTACGCCTATACAAATCTAATGAAAGTTGCGGTGACTTCCAAAACCCAAAACGTTTAAGTTTTTGCAAAAAAATCATATAATAAAGGCAACCCCCGCATCCTGTCCGGCAGAAGCCGCACGGTATGCGAGGGTAGGTAAAATATTTTCTGTCAACGCCTTACGGCTGCGAGACAGGAGCCGTGGAGGGGAGCCGGTCAGGCGTTGTCCCCGGCAGCCTGCAGATACTGCCCGTGCACATCCTCATAAAAAGCAGTCAGCGCCGCCTCCATGTAGGGGAACAGCCACAGGTAACCGATGCAGAGGGTCAGCACGCACAGGAAGGCCCAGCCAATAAAACTCAGCTGCAGGTAGAACAAGTCGAATTTGTGGCCCTTCATCATCTTGCGGCTGGTCTTGATGGCTTCCATCAACCCCATTTCGGGATGGTCCTGAATCAGATACGGGACCATGGCATAGGCTAAGCCCATGATGATGCCCGGGACAATCAGCAGCAGGGACCACAGGAATACAAAGAGACAGACCAGCAGCATGGCGGCCAGATTCCGCAGATACCCCTTGGAGAATCCCAGACGGAAGGAATTGGCAGTCAAGTTGTTGTCACCGGTCCGCAACAGGGCCAGGAAAGCATTGACGATACCGACGGACAGCGGAATGAGGAACAGGATATACCCGCCGAAGAGCAAACCATACTGCCATACGGGGAATGCCGTCACTGCAGCATCCTCGCCGGCACGAAACGACCAGGCATAATACGGCCCCGCGAAGAATAAGACGAGTGCCAGATACACCAGCGCAAGCAGTACGGCCTGCGCCCAGTTTCCTTTCAGTGCCTGCAAAGCGGCGTTTTTGTAATCTTGATTGCTCATATCGCGTTTGTTTTTAGGTTAATCGCTTCTTTTGAACGGGTTATTTCGAACACAAAAATAGAAAAAAAGTCGAATGATTACAATCTTTTCGCTGCCTGATAAAAAGAATCCGCATCATTTCTGACGCGCATGATGACCGCTGGGGTTCAAGCACATAAAAATGATGCGGTTATCGATGGCCGGTTCTTCAGCGCAGATAATCGCCGAGGGCAACGGATGCGGAGGTCTTTTCGTCGCGGTATTTCACGATGACGGGGCAATAGAGGTGAATCCCCTCCTGCGCGGCCGCTCCCCTGGATACCGGACGGCTGCCGGAGACGACCACGGCCCCCTTGGGCACGATGATACGGCCGTCCACCGGACGGATGTACGTCCCGGTCGTCGCGTCATAAATGGGGGTCGCCCGGGTGATGATGACGCCGGATGCGATGACACAGCCTTCCTGCAGCACCGTACCTTCGTAAATGCCGCAGTTGCCGCCGACGAAACAATTGTCTTCCACGATGGTAGGCAGGGCACCGACCGGTTCCAGCACACCCCCGATCTGGGTCGCGGCGGAGACATGGACATGTTTGCCGACCTGGGCACAGGAGCCGATGGTCACGTGGGAATCCACCATGCTGCCCTCATCCACATAAGCGCCGATGTTGACATAGGCCGGGGGCATCACGATGACGGAAGGAGCCAGGAAGGCACCCCGGCGGATGCTGCTGCCGCCGGGCACAATCCGCACCCCGTCCGCAGCGGTAAAACGGCGCGGCGGCACGGTGTCCTTGTCAAAGAAGGCGAAGGGGCCCAGTGACATATCCGTCAGCGCGCCCAGGCGGAATCCGCTGAGTATCACTTCTTTCACCCATGTATTCACCTTCCACGCACCGTTCTCTTTCTCGGCTACGCGCAAGGTTCCCTTTTCGAGTTGTTCGACAACGTCGTAAAATTTCTCCAGTTCTGTCATAATAAATTAAATATACGTCACTTCCGCCTATGAAAGCGAGGAAGACAACAGGATTCATTTGACTACGCGCCGTAACGTTTCAAACGTACTTTCCACCGCCGTCGTCAGCGGCAGGCGCATCTCCGGCGAACAGAGCCCCAGCAGGGACAGCCCGGCTTTGACCGGTATCGGATTGCTCTCCACGAAACAGGCGTCATACAACGGCGCCAGTTCGCCGTTCAGGGAACGGGCCTCCGCCCATTTTCCGCAAAGCGCCGCAGCGGTCAGGGCCTTCATCCGGGCGGGTTCCAGGTTGGACGCCACGCTGATGACGCCGTCCGCGCCGGCCTCCATCAATTCCAGGGTCTGGTCGTCATTCCCGCTGAGCACGGCAAATCCCTCCGGACGGCCGGAGAGGATTTCCCGGATTTGCGGAATCTGGCCGGAGGCTTCTTTCACGGCCACGATACCCGGCAGCTCAGCCAGACGCAACGTCGTGGAAGCCAGCATGTTGGCCCCGGTTCTTCCGGGCACGTTATACAGCACGAGGGGGATATCCGTCGCCGCGGAAACGGCTTTGAAATACTGGAACATCCCCTCCTGTGTCGGCTTGTTATAGTAGGGTACGACCACCAGGAAGGCATCCGGATGCAGCGGTTCCAACAACCGGATATTCCGCACGGTAGCCGTCAGGGAATTGGTTCCGCAGCCGACTACGACGGGCCGTCCGCCGGAGAGCGACTGTACGCGGCGCAGGATATCCACCTTCTCCGCATCTTCCAGGCAGGGCGTTTCGGCCGTAGAACCCAGGGGAACCAGAAAATCCACGCCCGCTTCCACCTGGCGGACAACCAGGCGCTCCAGCGCTGCATCGTCCACTTTTCCATCCCGGAACGGCGTCACCAGCGCCGTGCCCGTTCCTCGCAAATAAAGTCCCATGTCAATCCTTGAAAAACAATTCACTGAATTCGTGTACACCCTGCAGTCCTTCCGTCATCCGGGCCGCCAGCACGGCGCCTTCGGCAAATCCCTGACGGGAGAAAGCCTCGTGTTCCAGGGTAATCCGGTCGCAGCTGCCTTCGAATCCGACCGTGTGCGTCCCGGCCAGTTCGCCGACCCGGACGGCGCCGATATCCAGCGGGCCGGGCATATACTGCTGAATCTCAGCGGCCAGGCGTTTCGCCGTTCCGGACGGAGCGTCCAGTTTGTGGCAGTGATGCTTCTCGCTGATATAGGGCGCATATCCGCCGGCCTTGGCCAAATGCTTGGCTACCAGGCCGACCGCTGCGGTAAACACATTGACGCCTACGGAGAAATTCGAGGCCCAGATAAGGGGGGTTCCCTGCCGCTCGAAGCAGTCGAAAACCTCCTGTCGGATATCATCCCAGCCGGTCGTACCCACGACAACCGCCTTGAACCGCTCGGCCAGCACCGGATAATGGGTCCGGAAAGCCGCCGGAACGGTAAAATCAATACAGACGCTTTCCCGCGCCACCGCAGGGTCGAAGGAAGCGATATCCTCGCTCCAGCCGGCGCAAGGGATGCCTTGCCGGAGCAAGGTCTGCTCAACCATATGGCCCATCCGGCCGTAGCCGGAAATCACGACTTGAATCATAGGAACAAACGGTTATGTATTTCTGTCACAAGTGTTTTCGCCCTGTCGGCATCAACCGTGACGCTCACGCTGAGCGGAGCCACGGTCGCTTCTTTTCCGGAGACGGCCTCCACGGCCAGCCTTTCCTCTTCCCCCAGATTGCGGCCGATGACGGAAACGAGCGCCTGTCCGGCCGTTTCGCCCGCCAGGGCACGGGAACCGATTTCACGGCTGTCCTGCAGGGTCAGCAGGGCCACGCACTTGGGCCCGTCGGCCGATTCCGCCTCCACCTGGGAGCCCGGACAGGACGGATTGCCGGTGTTGAGCACCCGGATGGGAATCTGTTTCGTCCGGGCCGGGTAAATGGTCATCGGATGCAGCACGCGGGCGCCCAGCCGTGCCATTTCCGCCGCCTCGTCATAGGAGACGCGGAGAATCCGGCAGGTCTCCGGCACATAGCGCGGGTCTGCCGTACGGATGCCGTCCACGTCGGTCCAGATTTCCACCCGGGCGGCATCCAGGGCCATGCCGAAAATCGCGGCGGAATAATCCGACCCTTCAAAGCCCAGAACGGAGGGAAGTCCCTCTTCCGAAGTGGCGATAAATCCCTGTGTAACAGCCAGTCCCGCATTAGGACGGAAGACTTCTGGAGCACATTCGGTCACCCGGCCGAGGTCCGGCCGGCCGCTCATCCGGTCGCCGGAGGTCTGCAGTACGTCCCGGGCATCCACCCAGCGGCAGGGAATGCCCGCCTGGTTGAAGGCCGCGCTGACGATGGTGGACGAGAGTAGTTCGCCGACCGATATCACCGTCGGCTCATCGTGCTGTCCTTCAATGGATTCGCACAGCTGTTCCACCTTTTCAAGGGTATCCGTGAACAAGGCGCCCGTCAGCAGTTCCTCGCAGAGGTCGGTGTGACGGGTACGCAAGGCTTCCAGTAGTTCCGTCTGATCCTGCGCCGCGGCGATGTCCACCAGCAGGCGGGTGACCCGGGCCAGCGCGGAGACCACCACAAGGGGTTTCTCCGGAAGACGTCCCCGGACAATTTCGATGACCCGGCGGATGGCGGCGGCATCCTGGACGGACGTGCCGCCGAATTTCATGACAATCATATCGTGTTGTCGGTTATGCATTCTAAGGCTTGGTACATGCGGACATATTGTGCGGCAGCGGCTTCCAGCTGGGAAAGCAGGACGTATTCCCGGTCGGTATGGGCCACCCGGATGCTGCCCGGGCCACAGAGCGCGCGGCGGGCGAAGCGTTTCAGCTGGGGGGCGTCGCTGCCGAAGGCCACGGTGGTCAGGGGCAGGCCGGGCACGGTCAGGTAATGCATCGGGCTGTCGCCGCCGTGGGCGACCACCTCCGCATCCGGGAAGGGCAGTGCTTTCACCATCGCCTCCGAAGCGAAGGTCGTACGGAAATACAAGCGGAACGTCACCTCCGGGCTGAGGATATTCTGGGGATTGTCGCTGCGGAGCTGGCCGATGTTCCAGGTGGTTTCACCCAGTTCGGGGTCAAGCGGAAACTCCACCGCACGCAGCCAGTTGCAGAAATCGACGAAACGGTCCACCGCACTCTCGCCCAGGGACGGGTAACCCGAATGGCAGGCGCGCCCCCGCAGGGTCACGGTAAAGGACTGGGTGCCTTTGGATGCGGACACCATTTTTCCGTCCGTCGGCTCGCCCACGATGACGACGTCCCCGCCCGGGCAGTCCCGGGTATAGGCCTTGGCGCCGAAGGACCCGGCCTCTTCACCTGCGAGCACCAGCAGTGCAAAATCCGTTTTCCCGCTCTCTTCCAGTTGTTTGCAAGCGTCGAACATGGCCGCAATCTGCCCCTTCGCATCACAGGCCCCGCGTCCGCGGATCAGGGTATCATCCCCGGTCGTGCGGCTGCAGTCCGGCAAGACGGTGCCCGCCGCAACCGGTTCGAACACCGGCGGGAGATAGGGCGGAACCGTGTCGCAATGGGTACAGAAAAAAATCCGGGGGTTGCCCCAAGAAGCCCGGACGTTCAGACTGCCGTCCCCGACTTCGAAGCATTCCACCCGGTTGGCCGGCGTCTTCAGCGCCCGGGAAAGGAATTCCGCGGCAGCCCGTTCCGAGCCGGTCGTGGAATCCATCTCCAACAGCGATTGGAAGAAGCCCAGGTCCATATTTTATCTCTTCTTGCCCTGCTGGGCGGGTTTGGCGGCCGTCCGGGCTTTGGGCATGGCGAAGCGGGCCGCATCGATGCTGTCCACCTTCTTGAATCCGCTCATCGTATACACTTCGTCGATACCGCCGAATTCAATGGTCTCCAGGCGCACCAGCAGGCCGTCTTTCTTCCGGTAGGTCAGGAAAATCTTGGAAAATCCGGTCACACCGGACTCCCGTGCGGTCATGGTCACATTGTAATACTCCGCCACTTCTTTGGCCGTAATCTCGGCATTGTTATCGTCCGCCACTTTCTGGCAATTACCTTTCACGCAGTCAATCAGCATGTTGCGCAGGCTGCGCATCAAGGCGTTGTTAGAGGTGTCGAAGGTGGAAGGCTTGCCGGCACGCTTGAGGTAAAGCGTGTTGCCGTCGATGACGAGCGCTTCCTTGTCGGTATTGTACACCATGGCTATGCGTTCCGGCGCACTGAAATACAACTGGCCGTCATGTTTGACCACTTTGCCGGTAGCGGGCAGCGTACGGGTACGGGTAAAAGCACATTCCACATTCCCGATGGCCGCGTTGGCTTTCTGGATTTTCGTCAGGGTCGGGTCTTGGGCCCGGGTGCCGATGGCCAGCAAAAGGGCCAGCAGCAATGTCATCCATTTTTTCATGTTTACTTCATTTTCATATCGGAAGGGTTCCACCTGCAAGAATCCCGCCACTACTGCAGAAACGCATCCAAAAGCGACTTGCAGTGGCCCGGGAGAATGATATGGTGGTTCCCGATGGGGTTGGTCAGGAAATAGTCCGTCCGGTCCAGGTGCAGCACCACCTGGGTGCGGCAGAGGTCGGGCTGGGACTGGTTGCGCAGCAGGACGCCTTCTTCGGCGAAATGCCGGGACAGGTCGCCGGACACTTTGAAAACAGTCACGGGGCCTTCGTTGACATGGCCGCGGATGCCCACGCCGATACCGGATTCATAATGGGTGTCAAAGGCATAGCGGGAGACCATGTTGAGGGGGACGGTGCAGTGGGCGAACAGGACCTCGCCCGTCTCCGGGTCAATCCGGGAAGGATTGGCCTGGAAACCGGTCAGACCGGTCAGCGCCTGGGCGATAACCATGCTCAGCATGGCCGGAATATCGCCTTCGCAGGTGGCGACGATGCCTTCTTCGTTCAGTTTGGCCAGCGCCAGACAGCCGGTATTGCGGACGGTACCCAGCAAATCGAAGCAGCGCAGGGTCAGGCCGCTGAGTTCATAACGGTCCACCAGCACTTTCAGCGCCCGGTAAATGCGCCAGGCACCGGGTGCGGCGGCCTGCACGTTCTCGGGGGCGTCAAACAGGGGGACGCCGCAGGCCAGGCGGGCGGCCACCGCATCCTCCGGCTGGTTCGCGATTTCGGTCAGCAGTTCCTGCATGGGAATATCCTTGAGCAGGATGCCCAGGCGACTGCTCAGGGCATAACTGTCGGTCCCGCTGGCAATCAGCCAGTCCGACGGCTTCCCGATGACGCCCAACCGCTTTCCGTTCAGGGAAGACCGGGCCGCCTCGATGACTTCCAGCTCCTGGATCCGGCGCCGGATATATTCCGGACGGCCGTGCAGAATCTCACCGGCGATGCCCTGCTGGCGCAGGAAGGAGAGAATTTCCATGGACGCGGCCAGGGAGTTGCTCTTGCCTGAAGTCAGCAGATAAAAAGGCTGCCGGGTGCGTTTGAGCAGTTGGGGCAACAGGGGTTTGAAGACCCCTTCCGTGCCGCCGGTACGCACGTAAATCAGGTTGAGGCCCGTGGCGCCATAGTCCTGGAAGTCAGCGCCTTTGAAGGTATATTCCAGGCCCAGCGAGCCCAGGAACTCATGGGTGACGGCCTGCACGGCGGCTTCATCGTGCAGCGCGGAGGTAAGGGTATAAATGGCTATCATAAACCAAGCATGTCTTGACTTGCAAAGTTACATAAAAACTGATGAATTCGCAGAAGTTATGTTGGTATCTTTGACCAAAATTCGGTTAAAAAGAATCCAGCCGTTGGTTTCCATTTTTATTATCCCTATCTTTGGAGCGTATTACTTGAACCGAACCATGCATCATGCGCAACAACCTTTTAATGACCCTTTCCGCCGCGATAGTGGCGCTGGGCCTGTGTTCCTGCAAAAAAGAAAATCCCACCCCCACCGGTGACAACAGCCAGGACCCGGGGACCGTCCCGACGGAAACCGTCGTGCTCACCGCGCCGCAGCTGTCCGCCAGCACGGCCGATGCTGAAGTAACCGAAGCCACGCTGGAAAGCACCGTTCTCAGCCTGCGCTGGACAGACGCCGTCCCCCAAGGCGCCAAGGCGGACGTCAGTTACACCGTCTATGCCAACCTGGCCTCGAAGGACCTGTATTCCAAGCCGGTCACTTACCCGGCCGGAAAAGGGCTGGAACGCAGTTTTACCGGCCAGGAGCTGAATGCGCTGGCCGCCTCGCTCGGGGTTGAAGAAGGCGCCCGCACGGAGCTGCAGTTCTCCGTCTATGCCAAAGCCTCCTCGTCCGACATCGAAACCGTCGTCTCCAATATCGTCAAAGCGAACGTGACGACCTTCAAGGCGCAACTCGTCCTTCCCGATGTCCTGTACATCGTCGGCAGCGCCACCCAGGCCGGCTGGGATGTCAGCAAAGGCATTCCGATGCCCAAAACGGGGAAGGTCTACCGGGCTGAAAACATCGCCATCAATGTGACCGTCGGCGACACCGGATTCAAATTTTACTTCGCCAATGACGGTTCCAGCGACGCCTTCTTCGGACCCGACCTGAGCTCCGACACCTTCGGCGCAGCCCGCCTCTACACCGAGGACGACGGCACCGCCAACCTGTTCCAACCCGCCCGCAACGGATACGGTAACGGCCTGTATACCATTACTTTCGACCCCGACGCCCTGCTGATGACGATGGAACAGACCGGGGATTTTTCCTATGACGTCGAACTGGGCGAGCATGTCTACCCCCAGGGCGACTGTTTCCCGTGGCATTGGAGCTTCGACGGACCGATGGAAAAGATTGCCGACAAGGTCTATGAAATCAAGGACGTCAACTGCGCCTGGGGCGACAACGGCGACAGCGGCTTCAAGATTTTCATCGGAGAAGGGGTCTATTCTCCTTACTTTGCACAGGGAGAAGACGCCGCCAAGGACAACATCACCATCCGGCTGGTCGGCGACTCGGAAGTGCCGCAGTTCTATCCCGGCCTTCTCGGATATGCGGACGGCTACTACGATATCAAGGCCGATTTCAACACGATGATGCTGACTCTGACCCCAAAGGAGAATCCCCAACCCGGCGGTGACTACGACCCGGCCACGGCCATCTTCGTCTATGGCGGCGGCTTCGAGAAATACGCCGACTGGACCTTCGACCGCGCCCTGGCCCTGCTCCCGCAGGGGGACGGCATCTATATCAGCGAAAGCGAAATCTACCTGAACCAGTGGTGTTACTTCAAGCTGGAGATGCAGGACTGGACCGAATTCGTGCGTGACGCTTCCGCCGGCGACTACTGGACGGCCGCCCCGCGCACCCACGACCCGGACAACGACTGCAACTTCGTCCCCGGCGACGGCATCAGCGGCTTCAGCGACGGCTATTACACCGTGAAATTCGACCGGAACACCCTGAAAGTCGAGCTGATCAACAATTCCAACATCGACCCTGAAACCGCCTTCTACCTGTATGGCGGCGGTTTCGAAAACGGTGTGGCGGACTGGGCTTTCGATGACAAAAACGCCCTGGTTCCCACCGATGTCGCCGGCGTGTATGCCAGCCCCGGAACCATCTGGCTGAACCAGTGGTGCTACTTCAAATTCGAGAAACGCGACTGGACCGAATATGTACGCGACGCGTCCGCCGGTAATTACTGGACCGTCACGCCGCGCACCTGGGATCCGGACAATGACAACACCTTCTCGCCCGGCAACGGTTTCGCCGACTGGACGGACGGCGAATACAAAGTAACCCTGGACCTCAACGCCGGGACCGTAACGCTGGAAAAACAATAACACGGCATGAGACATCCTGTTGCAACCCTGCTCCTGCTCGGTCTGCTGATTGTGTCCTGCGCGGGTAACACGCCCGAGCCGGACACGCCTTCGGCAGAACCGCTTACATTGGGGCCGCTGACTGACGCGCAGGCCACCCCGCTCACCCGCAACCTCTACCTGAACCTCTGGGACCTGATGGAAAAGGGAACGATGTTCGGGGCCCAGATTCCGACCATGTACGGCCTGGACGGGGGCGAAAAATGGTATGACACCGACGGCAGCGCCTCCGACTCCGACACGAAATTCCTCACCGGCTCCCATCCCGCCGTCTGCGGCTGGGAAATCAGCGGCATCGAAACGGATGACGAGCTGAATATCGACGGAGAGGATTTCGACGATATCCGCGTCCATATCCAGGCCGCTTTCCGCCGGGGCGCCGTCAACACCCTCTCCTGGCACTGCCACAATCCCGTGTCGGACGGCAATTCCTGGGAAACGACCCGCGCCGTCTATGCGATTCTGCCCGGCGGACAGTACCATGAGAAGTTCAAGGGCTACCTGGACCGCGCAGCTGCCTTCATCAGCAGCCTGACAACGGACAGCGGAGAGCTGATTCCCCTGATTTTCCGCCCGTGGCACGAGCACACCGGCGGCGGATTCTGGTGGGGCAAAGGGAACGCCACGGCGGAAGAATTCATCGGCCTGTGGCAGTTCACCGTCACCTATCTGCGGGATGAAAAAGGGCTGCACAATCTAATCTGGGCCTATTCGCCCGACATGACCCACATCTCTTCGCGGACCGCCTACCTGGAATACTGGCCCGGCGACGACTACGTGGACATCCTCGGACTGGACGCTTATGACCGGGACGGGGCCAACTACGGCCACAAGGGTCTGCAGCTGGTGCGGCTGGGTAATGTCATCGCCCGCAGCAAGCACAAGATGTTCGCCCTCACCGAGACCGGCCTGGAAAACAACAATCCGGAAGAATCCGCCTATTACAACCCAAGATGGTGGACGGAGATGCTCTACCACATCCTGGCGGGCCAGCGGGTCTCCTTTGCCCTGGTCTGGCGCAACGGCGATTTACCCCGCAACGGCGGACACTATTTCAACGCCTTCCGCGGCTGCTATTCCGAAGAGGACTTCCGGGCCTTCGCCGCCCGGGAAGACATCCTGCTGGAGTCGGACCTGCCCAACCTGTACGTCCGATGAGAAAAGCCCTGCTCCTGCTCGCGGTCCTCGTATACGCCTGCACGGACCCGACACCCGCCGAGGTCCGGCACTACATCACGGGCGCCTGGGAACGGACGGTCCGGGAGAACCCCGACGACGAGGGAACGCTGATTGGCCTCCCCTTCCCCTACACGGTTCCTTCCCCGGAAGGCATGTTCCAAGAAATGTATTACTGGGACACCTTCTTCACCAATGAGGGACTGCTGGCGGACGGTCTGACCGGGCAGGCCCGGAACAACACCGCCAATCTCCTGTACCTGGTGGACCGCTACGGGTTCGTTCCCAACGGCAGCCGCACCTGGTACCTGTCCCGGTCCCAGCCGCCTTTCCTGAGCCTGATGGTCGCCTCGGTTTTCGCCCATACCCGCGACACGCTCTGGCTGCGGGGGGCTTACGCAACGCTCCGGAAGGAATACGACTTCTGGATGACCCGCCGCATGACCCCCTGCGGACTCAACCGGTACAGCGGAGAAGACGCCCCGCGGTGGCTGATTGACGAGTTCGTCGTCACGGGCGGGCAACGGCTCGGTACCACCTTCACCTGGGAAAGCCAGGCCGAGCATGATGCCTTGGGCCGCCATTTCACGGCGGAGGCCGAATCCGGCTGGGATTTCAACCCCCGTTTCGACCGGCGCTGCGAAGACTTCTGCCCGGTGGACCTGAACGCCCTGCTCTATGCCTTTGAATGGAATATGGCCGATTTCGCCCGCGTGCTGGGAGAAGACCCGCAGCCGTGGCGGAGCGCGGCGGCTGCGCGCAAGGAGCGGATGGACGCCCTGCTGTGGGACGGGACCTGCTTCTACGATTACGACTGGGTGAACGGCCGGCGGTCCGATGTCCTGTCGGCAGCCGTCTTCACGCCGTTGTTT
The DNA here is from genome assembly GCA_902796555.1 of uncultured Bacteroidia bacterium. Taxonomy (GTDB): domain Bacteria; phylum Bacteroidota; class Bacteroidia; order Bacteroidales; family UBA932; genus Cryptobacteroides. The sequence goes on along the minus strand of CADBPR010000016.1, from coordinate 32,732 downwards.
ACGGGGATGGCCACCCCGGAGCAGGCCGGCCAGATAGCCAAGGCCCTGTCCCGGATGGAATTCCCCTACGGACTGGCCGTCTGCGAGGACAAGCCCTACCCGTACCGGTACCAGTGGTCTTACCCGAACACCTGGCCGCCGACAACCTTCATGGCCGTTTTCGGACTGGACCGCTACGGCTTCAAGCGCGACGCCCGCCGCCTCGCCCGGAAATACATCGGCCTGGTCTGCCGTTCCTTCCGCATGACCGGCAGAATCTGGGAAAAATATGATGCACAGCAGGGTTTCAGCAGCCCCGGCGAAGAATACGAAACGCCGGAAATGCTGGGCTGGAGCGCCGCTGCTTACAGTTGTTTATACGATTATCTCCATCCTGGGAAAAAGAAATGATATGGTAATCCACATGCAGCAAAAACATAGAAATCGCTTCGCCCTTGTGCTGGCGCTGGTCCTCCCGCTGCTGGCCGCGGCGCAGGCGCGCAAGATTACGGGGCAGGTCACCGACCCTTCGGGACAAGCCGTCGCCGGTGCGGCCGTCTTTTCGGCCGACGGCAAATCCTTCGCCACCACGGACGAGCAGGGAGGGTTCACCCTCGACGCGCCTGCCGGCACGGTCCTGACCGTCTCTTTCCTGGGGTTTCTGGATGCAACGGTCACGGTGACGGCCGACCGGGACCGGTATGACGTGGTCCTCACCCCGGACGTGCAGACCCTGGAAGACGTCGTCGTAATCGGCTACGGCGCCGTCAGCAAAAGCGACCTGACAGGCTCTGTCGCCTCCGTCAAGACGGGCCCGCTGGCGGACATTACGGCCAGTTCGGTGGACGGCCTGCTGCAGGGCAGGGCTGCCGGCCTTCAGGTGATGAACACCTCGCAGGACCCGGGCGCCACGGCCACCATCCGCATCCGCGGCAATTCGTCCATCAACGGGTCCAACACCCCGCTGATCGTGGTCAACGGCTTCCCCATGGGCGAGGCCGGCGGGCTGACGTCCATCAACACGACGGATATCGCCTCCATCGAAATTCTTAAAGATGCCTCTGCATCAGCTATTTACGGTTCGCGCGGCGCCAACGGCGTCATTCTGGTCACAACCCGGAACGCCCAGGAGGGCATCACCTCCGCAACCCTGCGCCACCAGACGGTCATCAGCACCCTGTCCGCCCCGCTAGACATCTGGTACGACCCGATGCTGATGGCCCAGGTCGCCAACGAAGAACAGGTCAACGGCGGACTTGCGCCCCTGTACATCGGACAGACCCTGGGCGGGGTCTACTACCCTTCCCTGCTGGAAATCCAGAACGGAGACTGGGCCAACACCGACTGGGTGGACCTCTGTCTGCGGACACCGCTGGTCAACAGCACCACGCTGGCCGTAAACAGCGCCTCCCGCAAATCATCCCTCAACCTGAACGTCAACTATTACGACGACGAGGGCCTGTACAAAAAGGATTCCTACCGGAAGCTGAACGTCAACCTGGGCTTCCGCTACAACCTGCTGGACAACCTGTCCGTATCGACCTACAGCGTCCTGTCCGCCACCACCCGCAACCGGATGGACGGCCTGGAATACGGCCGCAACCCCTTGTGGCCGGTCTACAACGAAGACGGCAGCTACTACCGCGCTTCCGCTACGGATTTCAGCCACCCGCTGGTGCGCCTGGACGACTATTACGACCGGACCAAAGGCCGGGACATCGCCCAGTCCGCTTCCCTGGACTGGACCATCGTGGAGGGCCTGAAGTTCCACACCCAGGTCGACTACCGCTACAATTCCGCCGCCCGGGACATCTACGAAGCCTCCACGACTTCCCAGGACGCTTTCGACAACAACGGCATCGCCAAGGTCAACATGGACATGTACCAGGATATCCTGAGCGAAACCTATCTGACCTGGTCCCGCCAGTGGGCGGACCGGCACGACCTCACCCTGATGGCGGGACATTCCTTCGACCGGGAAGAAAAACGCGGCCTGTACACCACCGCCCGGGGCTTCGTGAACGACGTGCTCCGCAATGAGAACATGAACGCCGGCGACCCCGACCTGCGGCAGATTTACAACGACGGCTACTACCTCAGCAAGCTGCTGTCTTTCTACGGCCGGGCCAATTACACCCTGCTGGACAAGTACTTGTTCACCCTCACGATGCGGGCGGACGGGTCCACCAAATTCGGCGCCCGCAACAAATGGGGTTTCTTCCCCTCCGGGGCGGTCAGCTGGAAGGTCCATAAAGAAGATTTCCTGCAGGGCGCCGCCTGGCTGAACGAACTGAAACTGCGGGCCAGCTACGGTGTATCCGGCAACCAGGGCATCAATTCCTATCAGACCCTGGACCGCTACGGCATGGAGAAATTCTGGAACGCCGGCTCCTGGAAAACCGTCATCGGACCGGGCTATGAAGTCGGACGGACCGGAGCCAACGACCGTTACATGGTATGGGGCGGCATCTCGAACCCGGACCTCAAATGGGAGAGCACCTCGCAGGTCGACGTCGGCGTAGACATCAAAGTACTGGACAGCCGCCTTCGGCTGACGGCGGACTGGTATTACAAGGTAACCACCGACCTGCTGCGCGAAAAATACCTGCCCCTGACTTCCAGCTACGACAAAATCTGGGTCAATGACGGCAGCGTACTGAACACCGGATTCGAAATCGAACTGGGCGCGGACATCATCTCCACGCGGGACTTCCACCTGGGCGCGGACCTCGTCTTTTCGCGGAACCGGAACCGGGTGCTCAGCCTGGGCGACGCCATTTCCAGCGGCCTGTCCCGGGATGCCCGCACGGGGATGTACTACGAAGTGACCGGCCCCGCCATCGGCATGTTCAACCAGAACGCCAACATCCTGGCCATCGGGCAGCCGATGAACGTATTCTACGGCTACCGGGTCAAGGGCATCATCCAGGAAGGGGCCGACCCGGGTTTCATCGACGCCGCCGGCCTGCTGGACCAGAGCGGCGAGCTGAAATACCTGGACCTGGACGACGACTATGAACTGACCGGGGCAGACCGCTGCATCATCGGCGACCCGAACCCGGACTTCACCGCCTCGCTGAACCTGTCCGCCCGCTGGAAAGGCCTGGACGTATCGGTCTTCCTGTACGGGGTCTACGGCGCGGACGTGCTGTACAACGGCTATACCTTCAGTCCGCGGGTCAAGGCCCGCCGCTGGACGCCGGACAACCCCACCGACCTGTTCCCCCGGCTGAACAACGCCCGGCAGTACCTGCTGTCCGACTATTTCATCCAGGACGGCTCCTACCTCCGCATCCAGAACATCAACATAGGCTACACCCTGGACATCGGGAAACGCTGGTTCAAACAGGCGCGGGCCTATTTCACGATTGACAACCTGTACACCTTCACCCGCTTCGACGGCTATGACCCCGAAGTCGGGCTGGACGGCATCTATTGGGGCGGCTACCCCAAATTCCGCAAATTTTCCCTGGGTATCGAACTGACATTCTGAGGCTATGAAAACGAGATTATCCCTGCTATTGACCATTCTGCTGGCCGGGGGCTGCTCCCTGGCCGAGGAACCGTACGGATTCTATTCCACCGGCAATTTCTACCGGACCGAGGCTGATGCCGAATCCGGCCTTATGTATGCCTACAATGCCCTGAACTACCTGGAATACCTGCGCGGCATCTGGTACATCGGAGACATTCCGACCGAAACGATGTATGCCAAAAGCGACGAGCCGGGCGACATCCACCTGCTGGACAACTGGACCTTCACCGCCAACACGGAACTCACCTGGTATTATTTCAAATACTGCTACATCGGCATCAACCGCGCCAACACCGTCATCGACCGCATCGGAGACTGCCCGATTCCGGAGGATGTCCGGAACCGGATTCTGGGCGAGGCGCTGTTCCTGCGGGCCTGGAACTATTTCAACCTGGTCCGCACCTTCGGCCGTGTCCCCCTCACCCTGTCGGCCATCGTCACGCTGGACCAGACGACCCCGGCACTGGCCGAAAGCACCCAGGCCATCTGGGAGGTCGTTTTCGCCGATTTGAAACGCGCGGAAAGCCTGCTGGTAGTCAACAAGGTTTTCGGCCGCGCCGACAAGGTGGCCGCACAGGCCCTGCTGGCGAAAGCCTATCTGACGGTCGCCTCCGGCAAGCATTACAACGCGCCCGGCTACCGTTCCCTCAGCTATGACCCCGACACCTATTATGCCCTGGCCGCCGAACAGGCCCGGAAAGTCATGGCCGCCGACCCTTCCGTCTATGGCTTCGACGAGGACCTGCGGCACATCTATGACGTCAATGCCCCGGACGGTCCCGAGCACATTTTCATCATGGCGACGGACCGCAGCGGTACGCATGAGGGCATGTACACGAAGATTCCCCTGCAGTTCCTCCCGAACAACAGCGCCGTCCCGATTTATCTCAAATACGGCGACGGCAGCCTGCAGAAAGCAAACGGCAACGGCTGGGGCGTATTCATCGCGGAAGACAGTTTCGTGGAGAGTTTCCTGTCCACCGACAAACGACGCACGGAGCTGATTCACAGACAGTTCTTTGACCAGTACGGCAGTCCGATTTCCATTCCTTCCGGAGCCAAGTATTACAGCGCGAAATACGTCGATTCCGACTTCATCGGGGAACGGACGAGCGCCAGGCCCTACCTGCTCCGCTACTCCGACATCGCCCTGGTGCTGGCCGAAGCCGCCGGGCCCGACGAGGGTTATCCCATCGTGAACCGCATCCGAAGCCGGGCCGGCATCCCCGACCTGGCCGCCGGGCTGGACATCGAGACCTTCCGCCGCGAAGTCATCAAGGAAAGGGCTCTGGAGCTGGCCTTCGAAGGGAACCGGCTCTTCGACCTGCGGCGTACCGGTACGGTCACGTCCACGGTCCGGGAAGCGTCCAAACTGTCAGAGGAGGACGCGGCCTTCTACCCTGTCCCCCAGCGGGAAATCGACCTCAACCCGAATGTAGACCATGAGAACAACAATCGCTTTTAGTCCCATGAAACGCCTGATATTCATCTTATTGCTGCTTGCGGCCGCGGCCTGTTCCAAGACCATCGACAGCCCCTTGGCCTACAACGACATGTCCCTGCTGGAGATTCAAATCAAGGGGCAGATGGGAACGGCCGTCATCGAGCGGGGCCGGAGCGGGGCCCGTGCGACCCTGTTCGTCATGGAGTCGGACGGTTTCGACTACAGCCGGGTGGAAGTGACCGGACTGGTCGTTTCCTACGGCGCCTCGGCCAGCGTTGCGCCGGGCGGCACCCTCAATTTCTCCAACCCCGAGCGGCGGGCCAAACTGACGGTCACCTCCGGTTCCGGCAAGCAGATGGACTGGTGGATTTACCTCAAGCCCTACGATGCCTTCTATGTGGGCACCTGGCGGATTATCGACGTCAAACTGTGCTGCAACCAGCGGCTTGCGGCTTGCGGCGACGGGGCCTGGGAGACCCAGCTCAGCGGCGCGGAGTTCGGTGATTTCGGCAAGGCTGAGTACGACGACCGCATCATCATCACGATGAACGAAGGCGTCAAGAACAACAAACTGACCGGTGAAATCACCCACACGGCGGGCGCCGACGGGGCCTACGGCCATTTCTGGGGCGTATTCTCCCCCTACAGCAAAGAAGCCCCGCTGGATATGGACCCGCGTCTGCGCTACCTCCTCCCGCCCGGTACGAATCCCTGGGAACTGGACCTCACGACGGGGCAGATGACGATAACCGCCGGGAATGTGACGTCGACGATGTATTTCGGCGAACGCGGCGAAGACCGGCTCTTCCGCTTCGCCCTCCCCTCCGCCGGCAGCGAGCCCCCGCAGAACGGCTTCTACGACAACATGTGGCGCAGCTCCTACGAGCTCTACTACGAAGTCTACAAGATGGACTGACCGGTCTGACTGAAGAAGAATCAGCTACCTCGTTTCAAAACCTGTGGCCGCCCGTGGCCACATGAACGGGAGGGGCCCAAACTTGTTTGGGAGGGATGGAGCGAAGCGGAAGGTTTTGGAATGAGGTAGCTGATTTTTCGGAATGGCTACCGGGTAGCTTCGATGGTGTAGGTGAAGCTGTCGGAGCGGTAGTACCCCTGGTTGTATTCGACCGGGCGCCCCTCCGTATCGTAGACAAAACGCTTGCGAATCAGAATCGGGTCACTGGGCGACATCTCAAGCTTCGCGGCGATGGCCTCGCCCGCGAGACGGGCCGAAATCTCCTCCTTGGAAGTCTTCACGACAATCCCCTTGTCATGCTCCAGCATCTCATAGAGCGGCTTCACATAATTCTCCTCCCCGGTCAGCCCCAGGGCGGGGTTGAAATAAGAAATGAAATAGACGAAAGGATTGTCCTTGTTGCCCCGCAACCGCTCCAGCACCAGGCAGCGGTCCCCCTCGTTGATGCCGAAGAAGGATGCAATCTCAGGCGTCGCCCCCTTGTAGGAAATATGCAGCTCATAATTCTTCACCTCGATGCCCAGCATTTTCATCTCCTGCGAGAAACTCAGCCAGTTCTTGACGCCCACGCTGATGCCCCGGCGAGCCACCTTCGTGCCGACGCCCTTCTTTCGCTCCAGCAGACCCTCATTGACCAGTTTCGTGGTCGCCTGCCGCAGGGTATTGCGAGAAATGTGGAGCTGCCGAGACAGGTCCACCTCCTTGGGAAGCAGTTTCCCCGACTTGTATTCGTCCGACTCAATCAGCTTACGCAGCACCTCTTCCGCCTGCGTATGCAACGGCGTATTGCTTTTCCTGTTCAGCACCATGGTTAAATATCGATATGAACCCTGACTTTATTGGAATAGACCGAAGGGACATTGTCGCCCTCAACCAAAAGCCTGATAATCAACTCATAATCATCCAAAACACCGAAAGTATCCTGTATCTTCTTAAGGTCCTTTCCGATAACGACAAAAGAATTGCCGGAGGATTTGAGGACATAGGGAGACACGAACTCCTTGTCCGTGCAGAACTGCACATAGGTCTGGCCAATCTCCGCATTGCCGCCGGTATATTCCCAGGAAAGGTTGAACAGGATGGCACTGCTGTAACTCTTGACGCTCACCTCGGTGGCGTCGGAAGAAAGAGTGACGGCCGGCAGCGCGGCCTTCTTGCAGCCGAACACAGACAGGAACAGCACCGTCAACAGAATCAGATATTTTTTCATAACATGCATCATTATTCTACAACAATCATCGTCCAATACTTCAAATACGGGACCGTCACGGTGACGGAAGACCCGTCCGCAGAAAGGGTATACGCCAGTTCGCACGGCGCACCGCCCGCATAGTCAGGCGAAGCGGCCCAGACCTTCTTCACGGATTTCACGGTCGGGATGGTCACCCGGAATTCCTTGATTTCCTTCGGCTCGGCCTGGTTGCGAGCGTCGTCACGCCAGTTCAGATGGGCCGCATCTTTGAAATTCAAAAGATGGGCCACCGTCTTGCCCCCGACAATTTTTCCATACACATTTACCTTCCCCCGCGTAGGACCCAAGTATTCCACCGGCACATCCGGCGACGTGACAGCCAGCTTGCTCTCCTTTCCGCCGTCGCGCAGCAGGTTCTCGTAGCCGGTCAGGAAATCGTAGTATTTCACCAGCGCATTCTGCAGTTCGGGTTTCATCTCCATCTTGCAGGAAGGCCAGTAAATATGGCAGATCAGTTTCTCGCCCAGCTCGATGTGCGATGCGCCCAGGGCGAACAGCGTCGCATCCAGCATCAGGACGGCCGGCGTATTGAAATAACCGTCGTTCTTGTCGTGGATATAGGCCGCGATGACCGTATTCCGCGAAGGGTCAATCCGGTAGTTCTCATCCAGGGTGTTTTTCAGCGCCCCGAAACTGAACTCCCACACCTCGTTGTACAGGAAATCCACCGGCGCACCGGCGATCTCCTTCTGTCCATATCCGCTTACCGCATTGAAAACCAGGTATTTCCCGGGCTGGGCCGCTTTCATCGTTTCAATGATTTTCGCATAGCCCGTGGGCAGGTAGACTTCCTTTCCGTTGTAGTCATAGATGGCGCCCCGGTTTCCGAGCTGGTCGATATGGAAACCGTCGAAGTCATACACCTTGTACACGTCGTCCGTCTGGCGGGCAAGATAGTCGTTCCACGCCTGGATATTGGGGTCGGTGAGCAGCAGGTCGCTGCGGAACGGCGGCACGGCGAGGTCATGCATATCCTTCACGCTGTGGTTTTTGTCCTTGAAGGTAAACCAGGTCTCCTGACATCCATCCTTTGCATACCACTCGAAGGCGCCGTTGTTCAGGTTATAGAACATCGAGGCCATGTTGTACAGGTGGCCGGAGCGGATGTAGTCTTCGATGACGTCCTTGCGGCAGGTTGTGCCCAGCATATACTTATCCCACTCTTCCATCGGATTCTCCGGCGTCCCGGCCAGGGGATGATGGTGGTCGTAGGCCCACTCGTAGTACTGCAGGCCGTTGATATGGTGGCGGTTCAGGTTCAGCATCACCTGCGCCCGCTTACCTGCCGGCGCATCGGCGCCGAAGCGGCTCAGATAGCCGTAGCGGGGGAATTTCGTCCAGGTGCTGGATACATCCACGGCACAGGTCCCCAAGGAGCGCAGCTTACCGTCCGCGTCCTTGGCGACGAGCTCGGCAAAATAGCCCTGGAAGTCAGTGGACGGGGGTGTCCAGGTCCAGGAAGCGGTGTTCTCCAGCACGGCTTCTTCAACCAGCTCGCTCAGGTGCCAGTACCGTACGCCCACGCCGGAACGCTGGGCGGAAGCCCGGAAGGTGACGATATCGCCCGGGGCATAGCGGGCCTTGTCGCTGCTAAAAGACAGTTCCCCGAAGTCCGTGGATACGGGCAGCTTTTCAGTCAGGGAAGCGGTATTGTCTTCGGGCAGGACCGGGGTTCCTCTGTGGCAACAGGCAACGCACAGGAGCGCGAAGAAGATGGATAAGTACTTGAATTTCATAATTTTGCTATTGTCATTTTACGGACATGCCAGTCATTGCGGTTCGCATTTCCGTGCGACATATTGTCGTCATAGCCCTTCCCTTCGGGATTGAACCGGACCGTCAGCGTATGTTCCCCGGCGGACAGGCCCTTGAGGGCGATATGGTTGCTGAGGGTATTGAGGTTCCAGTCGCCTTCGGCCGTCAGGATGGCGGTCGCAGCATCCTTCCCATCGATGAAGATGGAACGGATGGCGCAATAGACTTCGTGGGGGCCGTTGCCGTTGGCGCCTTCGAACCAGAGGACATAGTCGCCGGCAGCAGGAACCGCAAAGGTCGCGGAGAAGTCCTGGTGGGTGGCGCTCATATCCTTGACATCCACTACGTAAGTACTTGTCCAAGAGGCCTTCAGCACCGGATTGGAAAGGTCGGAGGCAAAGCCGTCCGGCCCCGTCGCCAGCACGCTGTAGTATCCGTCCGGGAGGGCGCTGATGTCGCAGGGCGTGTGGATATTGTCGCGGCGCAGGTCCTTGCCCACCAGGGAATAGGTGCACCCGGGGACGACCGTCCAGTAAATCAGGTTCTGTTCCAGGCGGATGACCGGCTCAACCGGCGCCCAGCAGTTGCCGGGACCTGCCGGAACCAGGTTGGCCTGACCGCGCTCTCCGCTGCTTTCCAGGACCATTTCGATGCGATAGCGGCCCCGGGCGGAGGCGGGCAGGACATACCCGGGCTGTTTCTTGCGGCCGTTGACCTTGAGCGACACCACCTTGTCGCCGCAGCCCTTGATGCTGATATCCAGGACCGCCTTGCGGTACTTGAATCCGGTCAGGGAAATCTCGCCGCCGGCCATCTCGGGGACATAGGGCTTGAAGGCAAGTCCCGCCTCGGACATTTCCATGCCGAAGAAAATGCGGTAGACAATGCTCAGGAAGGAAGCGACGGACCAGAGCTGCCGGTCGGAATTCAGGGCCGTATTCCGGTCATAGCCGGTGTCATAGGTCATGTTCTCCTTGTGGGTCAGGAACAGGGCGCCGGCGCGGACGGCGGAATTGATCATATGTTCTGTGACAGCTGCATTGCCGCTGCGTTTGGCGGCATACATCAACGGGGTCTGCCAGACCGGCCAGACGGATTTGTTGTGGTAGGCATAGCCTTCCGGTTTGGAAGGATACAGGACGGCCGCGCCGTAGGCGTACAGCGGATACGCCGCCACCAGCCGGGTGGTCTGCTGCGCGTCGGCCACGCCGAGCATCGCCGCCAGTCCGTTGGACATGCAGCCGACCCTTTCGGACAGCTGGTAGCCGGTAAAGGCAGGATAGGCCCAGCACTTGTAGAGGCCGGCTTCCGCATCCCAGAACATATCGTTGATGCCCCGGCGCAACTCGGCTTCTACGCCGCTCCAGAGGTCGACTTCCTCCTGGGGCCGGTTCAGAATCACGGACGCACGGGAGAGGAAGGTATACAGGAACAGGTGCAGGGCGTTGGTGCCGCTGGAATAGGACTCCCCAATGACGGCATTGGTGAACCAGTTCGGGTAGGTGTGGGTGCGCCAGTCCATCGAACAGGTCTCGCCTTTGAAAAGATGCACCGCGTCGTCATAGGCAATGTGGAGGTCTTTGCGGGCCGTATTCCCCAAGCCTTCATAAACCTGGGCCAGCCACTGCCTATCGCCCGTCGCGAGGTAGTATTCCCAGGCCGCGATTGCCCAGACCACCCGGTCGGTGGAAACGGGATAGGAGCCGCCGCTGCCGGTGTCCTGCAGGGCTTCGGAGGGGTTTTTCAGCGTCTGTTTTTCGAGCGTTTTGCGGGAGATTTCGGGAAAGAGCCAGGAGTAGGCGAAATAGATGCTGTATACGACATCCCGGGTCCAGGTGTCGGGCCAGAGCATACCGGCCATAAAGGTGCCGTCCTGCGGACGGATATCCAGCAGGGATTCTTCGAGGGCCATGTTGTACAGGGCCGGCAGCAGGGTGTTGTCCCGGGCGGAGAACTGCGGCAGGGCCGAGATGTCCTTTGTCAGTTTCCAGGTGTGCGGGCCGTGATAATCCGAGGTGATTTCGGTGGGCGACAGGGCCCGGGCTTCCCGCCGGCCGAGAAAAGAGGATTCGACGACGCCGTCGGCCGAGATGACATACGGAATACGCTGCGAATCCAGGCGGACGAAGGTCCAGTGGGCGGAAAAATCCGTATTGCGGTCGGACTGACCCAGGGCGGCTTTCCCGCCTAAGAGTAGCAGGTGGCCGCCATCTGACGGGGACAAGGTGTACCAGCCGGCATTTTCTTTGGTCGCAAAGTCAAATCCGCCATAGGACCAGGCGGTGTCCAGCCCCAGCAGCGGCCGGCCGGAGTGCTGCGCCCGAATCCGGACCGCGGCGCCGTCGGCCGTAATGGTCCACCGGGCGTTTTCGGCCTCCGGGGAAAGGGTCATTTCTCCGTTATCGCAAAGATATGCACCCGTGAGCCTGTTGTGGAGCAGCCAGGTCGCTTCTTCGGCCCTGGCGCACCAGCCCAGCAGCAGGGCTATCATCACTGTCAAGATCTTTTTCATACGCTTTCGTCGTTTCGAAAATAGCTACCTCATTGCAACAACCTTCATGCCCTGTCAAGGGATATAATTCTTCCAATCCCGCAGAGAAGGGTCTACGACATAGGCGAAGGTCTGCGGATTCTTCTCGAAGGTCGTATAAATCGGTTCCCCTTTCACAATCCCCAGCTCGGGGTGGTCGGACGGGGTCTTGCAGACCAGCTCGCAGGGGCCGTAAGCGGGGTTTTTCCGCCACGTCAGGGCTCCGTCGGGGGCATAGACGGGGAACCAGGCGATGCCGCCGTGCGCCCGCACGCCCTTGTAGTCGAAACCGTAGTCCCGCACGCACCAGGCGCCGAAAGTCATCGGGTCGTCGCCTTCCTGGGAGAGGCTGACGGTGGCATGGGCCCAATAGGGCGGGACGATGACCACGTCACCCGGCCCGGCATACACGGCGAAACAGCGTCCGGGGTTGTCCTCAGCCGTTTCCTGCATATAAATCGCGGCCTTCCCGGACCAGATTTCATAGACCTCCGGCGTCGATTGCGCGCTGAAGGACGAAATGGCATGGATATGGCCCTGGCTGCGGACGGGTTCGCTGCCCAGGCGTCCCTGCGCATAGGCCACGGCGCCGTACAAAAGATGCAACTTCTCCAGCAGGGGCTTGTGCACGCATTTTCCCACGTCCATCGCAATGGCATAGACCGTCTCGGGGCCCTGGCACTGCGGGTCCATCAGACTGCGCCGGATGGCATCCAGGCTGCGGTTTTCCACCGCCGGACCGAAGACGCCGTCACCATAGATAAAGCCCATCCCGTCCGGCGTGGGACGGATGTCGAAACCCGGGTCGAATGGATATTTTTTCATTTGCGTATACTGGCTTTGATGGTCGCTATTTCCTTTCCTTCGCTTTCGCCGTAGGGGCGTATCGTATATTCGCCGACGGCCGCGGGGATGATGAAGGTCTCCGCATAGTGGACCACATAGGGCTTGAAGGCGCCCGTCGGGCTTTCCACCAGGGCTTCCCGGCCCTCTACAAGGTTCATCACCTGGACGGAGCCACAGGTTTGGAAGCGCACCTTCCCGGTGAACCAGTGGCGGCGCGTTTCGATGAATTCCCGCTCATGCAGGCCGGTCTTTTCTTCCCGCCAGCCTTCGCCCTCGGCGATGGGCGTAATGTCGTTGATACCTTCGCGTTTCACCCAGTTTTCGTCCCGCTCCCACTGAATCACGTTTTTGCCGTGGCCGACATTGATGGGCCGCGGACGGCCGTCCAGGCCTACCCTGCCCCAGTCCCAGAGCTTGAAGGTGAAAATATAGGGCGTGGCGCTGATTTCCAGCACCATGCTGCCCGCGCCGGAGCAGTGAATCGTGCCGGGCGGAATCAGCACATGGTCGTGCTTTTTGACCGGGTAGTTCCCCACATAACGGGAGGCGTCGAAGGAACCGGTCTTTTGCGCGCGCTGCAGGTCGGCAATCATCTCGTCGGGGTCAATCCCGGACTTGACGCCCAGATAGACGCTGGCTTCGGGGGTGGCATCCAGGATATAATAACTTTCTTCCTGGGTGTAGTGCATGCCGAACTTTTCCTGGATGTATTCAATCAGCGGATGCACCTGGAGGCTCAGATTGCCGCCTTCCATGGTGTCCAGGAAGTCGAAGCGAATCGGGAACTCGTCCCCGAAGCGGCCATAGACGTTCGGACCGAGCAGTTCCACCGGATGGGTGAACACCAGGTCGATGGACGGAATCTCCACGCGGTGCGGTCCGAACCGGAGGTACAGGCTGTTCTCTTCCGGCACGCAGTCGAAGCACCAGGCGAAATTGACCTTGTCCTTGTCCAGGTCGCAGACCTCCTTCATCCATTGTCCGCCCCAGACCCCGGGGTCAAAGTACGGGACCACGCGGAACGGCCGCCGGGCCGCCTCGGCAAGTCCCGCGAAGAAAGCCTTGGCAGGAATCATTTTCGGCGCGCCGGGGACATTCGTGTCCAGGATATAATCCATCCGCTTCCACAGCTTTTTCTTCCAGCGGTCCAGCACCCGCCAGTCCACGAAGAAAGCCTGTTTATACTGCAATCCGGCACGCTTGTCGCTGTTGCGGAAGCCCACGTTGGAGACTTCGTTTCGGCGGAAACGCATCTGGATTTCCCAGCGGGCCATGTCCAGATAGACCAGCAGTCCCTCGGAAACGAGATAGGAGGCGCCGACGCCATAGACAATCCGGAGCCCGTGCCGGTCGCTTTCAATCTTTTCCCGCATCCGGGCCACCTTGTCAGGGTCGAAATACACCTCGATGGTCTGCCGGGTGAGGTAGCCGAAGATTTCGTCGTCCGTGATGTCCTGCCCCAGAATATCCCAGAGCTCCTTTTCCGACTTCATGGCATCTGCACTCAGGTACAGCGCCGCCCCGGGGAATGCTTCTCCCAGGGCCTTCAGCACCTCGGCATCGTGAACCCCCTGGTAGCACTCCAGCACCAGCAGACCGGTCTGCTTCGCCCGGACCGCCTGGGCCAGCGCCGCCATGATACCGGGCCAACCGGCTACGCAGGCATCCTCGTATCCCGGCACTTCCACGACCGGATATTTATCATAATTCGGCTTAAGGTCTTTTGCCAGATATTTATTCATTTTCAATTACTTAACTAGATAAGAGAATGTACCTCCCGGGTACCCGGTGACCAGGGGCTTTTGTCCCGGAGCATGGCCGGGAGCAGCGATGGATAAACCTATGCATGCTGAAAATAATACGCCGCCGCCAGCAGCGCGGCATCATCACCCAGTTCCGATGCGACAATCTCCGGCCGGGCTATCGGGCACCAGGCCAGAGCATACACTTTTTCGCGCAGATACGGCAGGATGATATCGGCGCTGCGCATGATGCCGCCGCCGATGACCACCTTTTCGGGGTCGTAGGCGTGGATATAGTTCACGATGCCGGCGGCCCATACGTCCATGCAGCCCTGCACGACGCGGGTGGCATCCGGGTCGCCCGCGCGGTATTTATCGAAGAGCGTCTTGTAGTTATAGTTGGCGCTGTCCGTACGGAAAGCATCGGACAAGGCCCCATCCTCCCCTACGATCTGCGGCAGGAAGAAGGATGCCGAATGAGCCTCCACACAGCCTACATTGCCACAGGTACAGCGGCGGCCGCGGTAGTCCACGACCAGATGCCCGCCCAGCGAACCGGCGCAGCCGTTCCGCCCGTACAGCGGACGCCCGTCAATCACCACGCCCGTCCCGATGCCGGTGCCGATAGTCATCATCACCATGTGGGATGTGCCCCGGCCGGCCCCGCAGGTCCATTCGCCAATCAGCGCCATACGCGCGTCATTGTCCATGATGAACGGTACCCCGTAGCGGTCCAGGACCCACCCTTCCACATCAATCTCGGGCGCGTCGTTGTATTTGGCATTGGTCGAGGCCGCCCGACGGGCCGGGAAATCCACGATGCCGGGGAAGGCAAGCGCCACACCGTCCAAGTCTTCCACACCCGCCAGCAGGCGGTCAGCCGCCTCACCGACAGGGCCGAGCATACGGCCCAGCCCCGCCTGTGAATCGGCTGCGACACGCTCCGTCGCCACGACTTTTCCGCCACGGACGAGGCCCAGCTTGACGATGGTCCCGCCCAGGTCTATTCCCAGATAACTGCTCATACCAATTCCGGTTTTCCGTCTATGTCCAACATACGTTTGGCAAATCCCTCCCGGGCTATCGTACCATAATCGTGCCCGGCGTCGGAAGGCCAGCTGGCGGCGAAAACGAGCGTCTCGTCCCCGGTGTTGGCCACCCGGTGCGCTACCCGCGGACGGATGTAATGCAGGCTGCCCGGGACCATCTTTTCGGCCCACACATGGCGGTCTTCATCCATCAGGATGAGCATGCCTTCGCCCTTGACCCCCCAGTAAAACTCGGTGCTTTCCGGGTTCAGGTGGAAGTGGCCCTTCGTCATGAAATACTCCTTCCCCACCTTGCCGGGGGCCAGATAGGTGATGCCCATATACAGGCCGCCCGGTGTCCCCTGCGGGTCCGGTTCGATGGACTCCACCCGGTAGGCCAGGGTGTCCTTGTCCATCGCCTGATAGGCGGCTTCGTCCGCAAAAATGCCCTTGAGGTCGGCCAGGGTGCGGACGCCCGTCTTCAAGCCTTCTCCTCCTATCGTGTCTCCCGTAAACGTATAGGGAGATGTTACAATACCTTTTTCCATATCAATAGCCGGGATTCTGCACAATGCCGGGGTTGCTGTCAATCACGATTTGCGGGATGGGGAACAGCAGCGTATGCCCGTCCGCATTGTCTTTGGTGTTCTTAAAATCGAAGGGTTCGGTAAATTTGCCGAAACGAATCAGGTCGTTGCGCCGCCAGCCCTCCAGGACCAGCTCGCGTCCCCGCTCCGCCAGCAACTCGTCCAGCGTCAGGGTTTTAATCTGGACGGACGCGTCATACGGGGCGAAGTTGCGTTCGCGACATTCGTTCACGATATCCCGGGCACCCTTCTCGTCGCCCAGGCGCAACAGGCATTCCGCCTTCATCAGCAGCACATCCACATAACGGAACACGGCAAAGTCGTTGTTCAGGTGGTTGTAACTGCCTTTCTCCAGTTCCCACTTGAAGATACGGGCGCCCTCCACCTCGGTCGCGTTGGCATAATCCGCGATTTCAAAGGTAAAATTCAAGAGATTGCCCTTGCGGTCCGTGAGCGGTTCGCCCTTCTTGCTGTATTGCTGTCCGTAGAGGAACCAGCCCAGGCGCTTGTCCTTGGGGTCATAGGACTTCATGAAAGACTCCGTGAAGCATGGCCCGTTCCAGCAGCCGCCGTCGAACCGGATGTCGAACTGGTCCACCTGGTTGTAGTGCAGGGACATCTGATAGGGGATGA
Organism: uncultured Bacteroidia bacterium; assembly: GCA_902796555.1. Taxonomy (GTDB): domain Bacteria; phylum Bacteroidota; class Bacteroidia; order Bacteroidales; family UBA932; genus Cryptobacteroides. The sequence goes on along the minus strand of CADBPR010000016.1, from coordinate 16,425 downwards.
AATAGCAGATGAAATGCTCGTAGTCGTAGGGAATGACGAAGATGTTCTCCCGCGAGTTCTCACATTCCACTCTGAAGTTGGTATTGTTGTCCGGCTCCAGGATATAGGCGCCGCTTTCAATCACCTTGTTACAGGCATCCAGGGCCTTCTCCCACTGCGGTTCTCCGGTATAGATTGCGGCATTGATATACAACTTGGCCAGGAGGGTATAGCCCGCCCACTTGTTGAATTTGCCGTACATCTCCGGAGTGACGTCTTCGCTGAGGCTTTCCACCACCTCTTCCAGCTCTTTCACCGTGAAATCATAGACATCCTTGCGGGTCAGGCCTTTGTTGGTGGGAATGGTATCGTCGAATTTGGTGACGATGGGCACGGGACCAATCCGGTCCAGCATGAAGAAATACCACCAAGCCCGCAGGCTCCGCAGTTCGGCGACGGCCCGGGGCTTGTCACTGAGTTCCACCTCTTCAATCATCTCCAGCACCTTGTTGATGTTGGTGACGGCGTTGAAGCGCCAGAAATTGTAGTAGGAATCGGCCTCCAGGGCGTTGAATTCATGCTCGTGGATCCGGCGGAACACGCCGCCGTGGTTCCAGTCATAGCCCCGGGACGGGATGATGTAGTCATCGCCCGAACACATGCCGTACCAGTAGTAGCCGTCGATATATTCGCAGATGGAACCATAGGCCGGTCCAATCAGGGAATTGATCTCGGCGGCCGTCTTGCCGAAGTTGTCCTGGGAAATGACGCTATACAGTTCCTCGTCCAGATTCGTACAGGCTGTCATGACGGCCAATATCGTGAAAATCAAATACTTTCTCATCTTGCGCGTCCTTTAAAAAGATACACTCATACCCAGGGAAACGGAGCGGGTCTTGGGATAATAGTCCCGCGCGTCGATACCGAACACCAGGCCGCTCTGGCTGACCTCGGGGTCGATGCCGGTGTAGCGGGTGATGTTGAAGAGGTTGTTCGCTGTCAGGGACAGACGCAGTTTCCGGATGGGAACGGACGGCTTGAACGAGAAGTCATATCCGACCTGGACATTGTCCAGGCGCAGGAAGCTGCCGTCCTCCACATAATAGGAAGAATACACCATCGTCTGGGCCGTCTTTTTCAGCGCCGCGCGCAGTACATTCTCGCCGGGATAACGGCTAATATCGCTCAGATACAGCGCCGTACCGTTGATGACGTCGTTGCCGAACACGCCCCGCAGCAGGAAGGAAGCGAAGAAATTCTTATAGCTCAGCTGGCTGCTGAAGTTGGCGGTGAAGTCCGGCTGGGCACAGCCGATATAGGTACGGTCGTCCGCATAGACAAATTTACCGTCGCCGTTGACGTCTTCATACAGCAGGATGCCGTCCTCGTCCACGCCAAGGCATTTCGCGCCGTAGAATGTGCCCAGCGGAAGGCCTTCCTCCAGGATGATGGTGGTCTCGGCCAGGCCGCGGATGGAATAGCTGCCCAAGTAGACTTTGTCGCGCTGGAACTGTTCGTTGGAAAGGCTTACGAGCACGTTGCTGTTGCGCGCGAAATTGAAACTGGCGTCCCAGCGGAAGTCCCGGGTCAGGACCGGCGTACCCGCAATGGTGATTTCGACGCCCTTGTTGGACACCTCGCCCACATTGGACGTCATGACGCTGTATTGGTACGGCGGGACCGGCACGTCATAATCGTACAACAGGTCCGTCGTCCGCTTGGCGTAATACTCGATGGCACCGCGCAGCCGCCCGTCGAAGAAGCTGTAGTCCAGGCCGATATCAAGCTGGGCGGTCTTCTCCCAGCGGAGGTCGGGGTTGGGGTTCTGCGTCGGAGCATACTGGGGATAGAACTTGCCGTTGTTGAAATAATAGCCCCAGGGGCCGTATATCGCCAGGGTGCGGTAGTTGCCGATGTCCTGGTTGCCGGTCACGCCGTAGGAGACCCGCAGTTTGAGGTCATCCAGCCAGGAAAGGCCCTTCATGAACGGCTCCGAGGAGATACGCCAGGCCACCGAGGCCGACGGGAAGAGGCCCCAGCGGTTGTTCTTGCCGAACTTCGAGGAGCCGTCGCTCCGGAGCGTACCGGTGAACAGATAGCGGCCGGCATAGTCGTAATTGACCCGGCCGTAGAAGGAGATTAGCTTCGAGGAGGATTTGTAGCTGCCCACGTCACCGTCCTGCAGGTCGTTGCCCGTGCTGAGGTTGTTGTAGGTGAAGGCATCCGTGGTGAATTCCCGGTTGGTCCCCTGGAAGTTTTCGTCGACATACTGCTGCCAGGAATAGCCCAGAATGGCGCCGATATGGTGCTTGTCGATATCTTTGTCGGCCGTGATGTTGGCCTCCAGCAGCCGCATGTTGGACACGCTGGTCGTCCGGTTTCCGAGTCCGGAGGTCGCGAAGCCGGTTTCCGTCGTGGACGGGGTGTAGTAGCCGGAGATAAAGTTGTTCCGCGACAGGGCGCCGCTGACCCCGGCAGACAGCCAGGGCAGAATCTTGAAGTCCACGGCCAGGCGGCCCTGGCTGTAGTGGCGGCTCTTGTCCATGTGCACCTGCTCGATTTCGGAAAGCGGGTTGTAATTCATGTAGGTGAACAACTGGAAATAGCTGCCGTCCGGATTGTACACGGGAACCGTCGGGTTGAGGTTATAGACATAACTCCAGATGTCGCCGTTGTAGGAGAGGTCTTTCCAGTCCTCGTAGGAGCCCATAAAGGAGAAGTTCACCGTGAGCCTGTCGTCGATTGCTTTCTGGACGAAGGAAACGTCCGCGTTGAAGCGCTGCAGGTCATTTTCCTTCATGATGCCCTTGCGGTTCAGATAGGTGACGCTGGCCCGGTACTGGCTTTTGCCCGAGCCGCCGGTGAGGCTGACGCCGTGGCTCTGCGAAGTTCCCAGCCGCGTGACGACTTTCTGCCAGTCGGTGCTGGCACCATAGTCAATCGCGCTGGTGATATTGTGCTCCGCGACATAGGCCCGCCAGTCATCGGCCGTCATCATGTCCAGCAGCTTTTCCGCCTTCTCCACGGCGAAATAGCCGTTGTAAGACACGGTCGCCTTGCCTTCCTCGCCCTTCTTCGTCGTGATGATAATCACGCCGTTGGCCGAGCGGGCACCGTAAATAGCTGCTGCAGAGGCGTCTTTCAGCACGGAGATGGAGGCGATGTCCTCCGGGGAAACCAGGTTGAAGGAGGCCCCGGGGACGCCGTCAATGACCACCAGCGGGCCGTTGCCGCCCAGCAGGGAGGTTGTTCCGCGCAGGCGCAGGGTGGCTTCCGTCGTCGGGTCACCGCCCACCTTGGTCACGACCAGGCCCGCCACCTGTCCGGCAATCATATCGGTAGCGGAAGTGACGACGCCTTTGTTGAACTGTTTCGGGGTGACATTGACCACCGAACCGGTCAGGTCTTTTTTGCGGACCGAACCGTAGCCGATGACCACGATGTCCTGCAGGGATTCGGCATCAGGGGCCAGGACGGCGTCCAGCCGTCCCGATGCGGGGACGGGCAACGTCACGGACTTCATTCCGAGGCAGGAAAATTCGATTGTCCTGGCTTCCTTCGCCTGCTCGGCGGAGAGCGCCAGGACATACTTGCCATCCGGACCGGTGACCGTCACCGCTTTCGGGACTTCGACGACCTGCACCCCGGCCGCAATCACCGGAAGGCCGTCGCTGTCTGTGACCGTTCCCCTGATTTCCCTTGTCTGCGCCATGGCGGGCAGTGCCGTCAGCACTGCCGCCACAGCGGACAAAAGTTTAGATTTCAGCGTCATGTGTCTGCTATTTCTGGGTTATCGTAACGGTGATGTCTTCGAGTTTCTTGGCCGTGACGACGATTTCGTAGGTGCCGTCCGCCGCGACCGTAAAGTGCTCATAGACAGCATCATCCCATTGGCCGTTATCCACATAGACGGCCTTCCCCGTGGCTTTTTCCTTGGCAATGGCAGGGAACCACATGCCGCCGACCTTCTGGGTCAGGAAGCGGAATCCGCCGGTGGCCTTGAGGTTGGCCGTCAGGGTGAAGACGCCCTTGTCCCCGGCGAAGGCCGGCATGTCATCGATGGACCAGCCGGCATCGGTGGCATCGCCCAGCAGGTACAGTTCTTCAATGGGATATTCCGACACCGGCGTATCGCCCACAAAGGTAATGGTAACGGAGATGTCATCGAATTTCTTCGCATTGACGACTATCTGATAAATACCGTCCTTGTCTACGGAGAACTGCTCGTACAGGGTCTCATCCCAATCGGCAGCATAGACCGGCTTGCCGGTAGCGATTTCCTTGACGATAGCCGGGAAGAAATTCAGGTTCGTAGTATTGAAGCGGAATACGCCCGAGGCGCGGAGCTTGCCTTCCCAGACGAAGACGCCGTCGTTGTTGGTAAATGCCGGCGCGGCATCCAGCGCCCATCCGCCCGGAGCGGCATCGCCCAGCAGGTAGAGTTCGGTGATTTCCGGGTCGGGCAGACCGGCGGACTTCAGCTCGATGGTCCAGGTCATGTTGTCGCGGTTGCGGGTGTCGATGGTCAGGAGATATACGCCGTCTTCCGCAACGGGGACGTTCGATTCATCCTCGTCGCCCATGCCATAGAGGACTTTCCCGTCCGGGCCGAGCATCAGGCAAGGCCACCACTGCGGCGGATCGGGAATTTTCTGCAGCGGGAAGCGGAAACGTTTGCCGGCCTGGAGCGGTCCCTCCCAGGTGAAGACCCCGTCATTGTTGGTGAAGGCCTCCATCAGGTTGAGCGCCCATCCGGTCGGGCAGGCTTCGCCGAGCATGTACAGTTCGGTGATTTCCAGCTCGTTGAGGTCAATGCTGACCAGGTCCACGCTCACCGAAGGGTGCTCCACGTCGCGCGCGTCGATGACGATATCATACGTACCCGAAGGGCTGACGGTATAGACGACCAGGTCCTCTTCCGAGTTTCCGAAAACCAGCGTTTCGCCGTCTTCGTCCACCATCAGACAAGGCCAGTCAGCGGTTTTCTGCAGGGGGAAACGGAAGGGGCTTCCTGCGGCCAGATAGCCCTGCCAGGAATACAGGCCACCGCCGTTGTCGGAAAATTCCATCGCTTTGGAGATGTCCCATCCGGCCTCCGTAGCGCTTCCATAAATATAAATAGTGGATACATCCGCCAGGGAAGCGGGCGTTTTGGGCTGTTCAGACGGATCACTGCTCGTGTCCGGCTTCTTCTCGGGCTCATTGTTTTTGCAGCCTGTCAGGGCTGCAGCAAAACCCGCCATCAGCACGAGGGATAAAATTAACTTTTTCATAATCGCCTAATATCTAATTGGTTATCATGCAAATTCAGTAAGTTTGTCCAATCATTTTATATATATGTTCAAACATACTGCGACAAAAATATAAACAAATTATGAAATAAGCAAGGAATCAGGATAAAAATCGCCGCAAGTCCTTGCCCGGGCCTGCGGCGAAATCTATTACGTTACAACCTTATGCGTCAGGCGTCTGCAGGACAATCGAAATCGTCATCGCTGCCGTGTCTATCGTAATCAGGTACGTTCCGGATGTATCGACCGTGAACTGCCGGGACTGATCCCCGTCACTGGTGCCGACCATGACCTTCCCTTCGGAAGAGCCCTTGACCAGGCAAGGCCACCATTTGTTTGCAGCCTTCTGCATCGGGAAGCGGAATACTTCATTGCTCTCCAATGTACCGGCTTTCAAATGGGCCGTAATCGTGAAGACATGGCCGGATTTCTCCAGCGCGGGCATCTTGTCCAAATCCCAGCCGGTATCGGTCGCACCACCCAGCAGATACAGCTCGGTGATGGTCACCTGCTGCTCCACGCGGTCACCGACACGGGTCATGGCTATCGTCATGGCCGCGACATCGATGACAATCTCATAGGAGCCGTCCTCGGCCACCGTGAACTGGTCGGCGTCATTGCCGTCACCGGTTCCGATTTTGACCGTACCCTCCGCATCGCCGCGGACCAGGCAAGGCCACCACGTATTCGGCGCCTTCTGGAGCGGGAAACGGAATTTGGCGTTCGCCTTGAGGTTGGCGGTGATGGAGAAGGTATTCCCGGACTTGGTCAGGGCAGGCATATCGTCCAGGCTCCAACCGGCGTCGGTCGCCTCGCCCAGCAGATACAGTTCGCTGATGGACGGAGCCGGCTCGCCGGTCAGCGTCGCATAGAACAGATAGCCTTCCTCGACAAATTTCAGGTGATACTCGCCGGCTGAAGGCAGGGTGATGTCGATGTTGTCGGTAGCCCAGAGATTGTACTCCGTGCCGTCGCCGGGGACCGGGCCGGTCGCATCGCCGGGCTGTCCGGCTTCGCTGTGCGTCTCGGTCTCGGTGGACCACTTGCCGTCCTTGCGGAGCTTGAAGGCGCCGCCAGCCGGATAGGTGATGTCCGCTTCCCAGACACCGGTTGCCGTTTCGGTCATCCAAATGTCTGAATCCCAGTTGGTTCCGTTCACCGTTCCGATAACGGACCATTTGCCTTCGCTGAATGCGTCATAGGCATCGTCGGCAAGGAACGTCAGGTCTTCCGGACTGCCCCAGTCGATGATGCTGATGGTGAATTCGGCCGGCTCGGGACCGGGTCCGGGGGTTTCCTTCGTCACGGTGATTTCAGCCAGGTAGGCCGTCCCGGAGGCCAGCGTCGCCGGCTCGGTCAGGGTGAACGGAAGGGTCCTGCCTTTGGAAGTGGTCACGGCCAGCTGCAGCTGCACCGCCTGCGGAATCAGAATGGACACAAAGCCATTCCCGCCGTTGCCGGAAGCGGCAGCACCCATCTTCACGTCGGCCTTTTCCGTACCGACGGACACCGTCACGGCGGAGAGGTCGGCCGTCGCCCGGGTAATAGGCTCCCGGACCGTCACGGAGGTAACCGTCTCGGAAGCATCTTCACAGGTGGGGACAACCACCAGCTTGGACAGCAGGTGCTGCAGGCTGAAGGTCACGGGCGTCCCGGCCGCCGCCTTCGTCACCGCCCCGCGCAGGTCGGAAGCCAGGTAGGCGGCATAGGTGGTCTGGTCGGTCTGCACCGCAAAGGAAAAGCTTTGCCCGGTGGCAGTAGCGTTATACGGATAGTACGCGGCAAAAGTGGTCTCTTCGGTCTGTCCGGCCTGCCACTGAATCGGGCTGGACGGGGTCAGGGTAGTACCGGAAACGGTTCCCTTCACATTCGTCTTCCCGATGGGCGCACCGGCGAAGATGCCGAGGAGATCGCCATTGTCGAAGGCCGCGTCAGTCGCTTTGCTACCGCTGCGGAAGGTGTTCATCTCCACGGAGAAGGACACGTCCTGCGCCTGCGGCAGGTACTCGGGATTCAGTTTGTCGCGGCGGCAGGAGACTGCCGCCATCGACAAACATACGAGGCCTATTGCTAAATACTTTCTCATACGCTACGCTCCTACAGTTTCGTCGCCGAAAGGGTGGTACCGTTAAGTTCGAGTTTATACTGGCCGGCTTCGGCGAATGCGATGTTCTTGTTGCCCTGGGCCGTGGTAGCCAGGCCATAGGTATTGGCCACGTCCATATAGGTGTTCGTATCGGAAGCCCACATGCCCAGCTGGGTGTTCCACTTGGCATCGTCGGCCGTACCTTCAGGGTAGGCGCGGAGCTTGAACTCGCTGCGGACGTTGATCGTGATGGACCAGACGCCTTCGGCCTCGGTCATCGGGAAGTCCACCGTCCAGGCCTCGACCGTCTCGTCATCGGTATAGACGTCGCCGATGACATACCAGGTGGACGGTGCGGGCTCCGGATCGGCCTCCTGCAGGGCGAAGGTAATCGTCATGGCGGCCACATCGATCGTAATCAGATAGGTGCCGGACTGGGCTACGGTGAAGTGGTCCGGATCCGTCGCGTTGTTGACATAACGCACCGTACCTTCGGTATCACCCTTCACCAGGGCCGGGTACCAGTCTTTCTGGCAGATGAAACGGAAAATCTCGTTGGCATCCAGGTGGGTGGTAATCGTGAAGACATCGCCGTTCTTGGTCAACTGCTCAGCTGCGTCCAGGCTCCAGGTATTGGCCACGGCCTCGCCGATGATATACAGCTCGTTAATCGTAACGACCGGAGCCACGACATCGCCCTTGCGGGTTAAGGTCACCGTCCAGGCGTCCACGTCCACGACAATCTCATAAGAGCCGGTCTCCGCAACGGAGAAATGCTTGTACACGGTGTTATGGGCATCCCAGTCTGCCTGGTCGGCGCAATAGACCGGTTTTCCGGTCTCAATCTCCTGGACAATCGCCGGCCACCAGGTATTGGACTGCTTGACGGCCATGAAGCGGAACTCCTTGTTGGCCTGGAGGTTCGCCGTAAGGGTGAAGACCTTGCCTTCCTTGGCAAACGCTTCCATCAGGTCCAGGCTCCAGCCGGCATCGCAGGCCTCGCCCAGCAGGTAGAGTTCGTTCACTTCGGGACCGGCAGGGGCCGCATTGGAGGTGACAGAGAGCTTATAGCCGTCCACGACGAATTTGAGGTGGTACTCTCCGGCAGCGGCCAGGGTGATGTCCTTGTTGTTGGAGCCCCAGAGGCCGTATTCGGTGCCGTCGACAGGAACGGTTCCTTCTGCTTCGGCAGGCATGCCGGCCTCGGCGTGGGTCTCGGTCTCAGAGGACCATTTGCCGTCCTGACGGAGCTTGAAGCTGTCGCCCTCGGCATAGGTGATATCCACTTCCCAGACACCCTCGGAGGTCTCTTCCATCCAGAAGTCGGTGTCCCAGTCCGTACCGTTCAGCTTACCGATGACAGACCACTTCCCTTCATTGGGGTTGGTCTCGTCCGGGTTGACGAAGCTGAGGTCTTCGCCGGCTTCCCAGTCGATGATGCTGATGGTGAATTCAACAGGGGTTTCAGGGCCGGGTTCCACGCCGGCTTTCTTGACGGTGATTTCCGCCTTGTAAGCCTTGCCGGAAGCGAGGGCCTTGGCATCGGCCAGGGCATATTCCACGCTGCGGCCGGCGGAGGTGGTGACGGTCAGTTTGAGCTGGACGGTCTGCGGTACCAGAATCGCAGCGAAGCCCTGTCCGCCGTTACCGGCGACAGCGGCACCGGCCTTGACGGCACCCTTGGCAGTACCGGCCGCAACCGTTCCGGCCATCAGGTCAACGGAAGCCTCGGTCACAAGTTCCTGAATGGTGACACCGGTGACCGTCTCGGCCGCATCTTCACAGGTGGGGATGACGATGAGTTTGGTCAGCTGGTGCTTCATCGCAAAGGCCACGGTGGTGCGCGGAGCAGCCGTCACCGCGGAGGCCAGCAGGTCGGAAGCCTGGTAGTCCGCATACGCGCTCTGGTCCGCCTTTACGGCGAAGTTGAAGGTAGCGGCGCTGCGGGCCGCATCGTAGGGCAGATAGGCCGCAAACTGCGTGCTGGCCGTCTGGTTTTCAGCCCATTTGATTTCGGTAGCGGGGGTCAGGGTCGTACCGGAAATGGTACCCTTCACATTGGCGGCGTTCATCGGCGCACCGGCAAAGATACCGACGGCATCCCCGGCCTCGAAAGCATTGTCCGTAGCCTTCACGTCAAAGGTGTTCATGGCTACGCTGAACTGCACAGCGTCCGTGGGGCGCTGCGGCGCAAGTTCACCCCTGCGGCAGGAAACGGCCGCGAGGGAAAGAACCGCGAGCGAAAATGCAACTATTTTCTTCATATCCGATGCAGATTAGAGTTTGGTCGCGGCCAGTTCGGTGCCGGTAAGTTCGAGTTTGTACAGGCCGGCTTCGGCGAAGGCTATGTTCTTGTTCTCCTTGCCGGTACTATTATCGGCCAGGCCATAGGTATTGGCCACATCCATATAGGTGTTCGAGTCGGAAGCCCACATGCCCAGCTGGGTGTTCCACTTGGCAGCGTCGGCCGTACCCTCGGCATAAGCGCGGAGCTTGAACTCGCTGCGGACGTTGATTGTAATCGTCCAGACACCCTCGACCTCGGTCATCGGGAAGTCCGTGGACCATGCGACAACGGTGTCGTCATCGGTATAGACGTCGCCGATGACATACCAGGTGGCCTTCGGCAGGTCGCCCTTGCGGTTCAGCGTGACGGTCTTGGCGACGATATCCACCGCGATGTCATACACCCCGTCTTCGGCCACATAGAAGTGATCGTAATTCTCGGCGGAGTTGGCATCCCATTCAGCCTGGGAGGCGCAATAGACGGCCTTGCCGTCCGCTTTGGCCTTCACGACGGAAGGGAACCAGACATTGGACTCCTTCTGGGCCAGGAAACGGAACTGCTTGTTCGCATACAGGTTGGTCGTGAGGGAGAATACGTTGCCTTCCTTGGTCAGCGGCAGGGCGGCGTCGATGCTCCAGCCGGCATCGCAGGCATCACCCAGCAGATAGAGCGCGGTGACAGGCAGCGCTTCCTCTCCCGTTTGCTCGGCGACATACGGAAGGGCCTCGGCGGCAGCCTCCCAGTCGGTCACATCTACGTTGAAAGCCACTTCACCACCTTCCTCGACAGGCGTCGTACTGTCTTCGAGGGTGACGGCGGCGGTATAAGCCTTGTTCGCGGCGAAGGTGAATTCCTCGGCCAGGACAAAGCGGTAGGCCTTTTCACCGACAGTGACGATGAGGGCCGGTTTGACCGTCTGCGGCATGATGATGGCGGCAAAGCTGCCGTCTTCCTGCGCAGTGGCATTGACGTTCACCTTGTCGTTACCCAGGGTCAGGGTCTCGGCGGCCAGGTCAAGGTCAGCACTGAGGACCACGCCTTCGAGGGCGACACTGGTCACGGCCGGGGTGCCGGTCAGGTTGTTGGTCACGTTCACGACCACCTTGGAGAAGGGGTGCTTGAAGTTCAGGGCCACGGTGGTCTCCGGAGCCACATCCTTGGCCGTAGCGGTCATGAAGTTGGCGTGGTAGGCGAAGTCATCGGTGATAACATAGTTGGGAATCGTGGTAGCCGTCTGGTTTTCACCGGGATAGATAGCCACGAAAGTGGTCTTTTCGGTCTGGCCGTCCTTCCAATACATCTTATTGGTCAAGGTCAGGCTGTTGCCGGTCACGACAGCGGCGGAACCGGTGTTGAGCGGAGTGCCGGCCAATACCTGGACGGTCTTGCCTTCGAGGGCGGTTTCGCCCGCCTTCATGGTGAAGGTATTCACGTTGGTGGTAAACTTCACCTCACGGGAGCTTTCCACCTTGACAGGTGCGGCCTCACGGGCACAGGACGCCAGCGCGAGAACACCCAATGCGATTGCAAAAATCTTTTTCATATACATTCTAGTGTTATGGGTTATTCAGTGGTCCAGGTCATCTGACCGTCCGCCGGGTTGAAGGTGATGGTCACGGTGCCGGTATACGGGGTCCAGACCTCGTCCGGAGCCTCGCCGGTGACGGTGCAGAGCAGGATGTTGACGCCGTCAGTTGCGGTCAGGCCGTAGCTGCCCCAGGACAGGTTCACCCGCGGAGAATTGGCCCAGGTGCCGTATTTCGCGGTATAGCCGATTTTGTGAATCAGGAAGCCCTTGGCGGACGCGTCTTCGCCGGCCAGTGCCTCGTCATAGGTAACGGTGACGCTGTATTTGCCGTCGGTGCCTTTGACCATCGGGATGTCCTCACCCCATGCGGCAGCAGGAGCGGTGGCGCCGGTATAGACGCAACCGGACACATACCATGCATCGGTGACATCTTCATAAGCGAGCGGGGCTTCGGCATCGGCCCAGTCAGCCACGGTGAATCCGAAGGTCACCTCGTCGCCATCTTCGATGACAGGGGTGCTCTCGGTCAGGGTGACGGCCACGGTATAGGCCTTGTTGGCCTCGAAAGCCACGGCAGCCGGCAGGGCGAAAGCGAAGTTCTTCTCGCCGGCGGTGATGCGCAGGACGGGCTTGGCGGTCTGCGGCAGGAGGATAGCCTGATAGGAACCGTCATTCTGGGCGACAGGGGCCACGGTGGTGGCGTCGCCGGTCAGCTCGACGGCGTCGGCGGCGAGGTCAATCGTACCCGCGACGACCAGACCGTCGAAGGTGAGGGCGCTGATGGCCGGGGTGCCTTCGAGGTTGTTGGTCACATTAACGGTCACTTTGGCGAAAGGGTGCTTGAAATTCAGGGTGACCTCGTTGCCCGGGGTGACGTTCTTGGCCACGGCGGTCAGATAGCTGCCATGGTAGTCCAGGTCGTCATTGTCGATGGCATACGGCACGGACAGGGTGGTCGGTGCGTCGCCTTCGCGCTGATAGACAGCGGCAAAGGTAGTGGCGTCGGTCTGGTCCTTGTTCCAGCGAATCGGGTTCGTGAGGGCCAGGGTCTCACCGGCCACGGTAGCGGCGGAAACAGCCTCAATCGGGGTGCCGGCGATAATCTGGACGGTCTTGCCTTCCAGGGCGGTCTCCCCTGCCTTAACGACATAATTGTTCATCCGGGTGGTGAATTTCACCACGTCGCCTTTCTGGGCGAGCTGCGGAGCAGCTTCACGGTTGCAGGCCGCCAGGGCGAGCATGCCAAGTGCAATTGCAAATATCTTTTTCATGATATGTCGGCCAGTTTTAATTATTCTTTGGTAACGTTAATCTTGTATCCTATGGGTGTAAAGGTCAAAGTATAGGTCCCTTCTTCAGCAAACTTAAGATTACCATCGTTTTCTCCAAACGCACTATATTCTGTTCCAACGGTAATGGTGGCGGAAGTGTCATTGCTGCCGGCTTCTGCTATAACTGCCGTATTCCAAGTGGAAATGTCTGCCACGAATGCAGAAACGCCAGCCTTAGCGACCTTGACAAGTTTGAAACCTTCATCACCGGCATTTGCGGGTTTGTTATATGTGAAGGTGATTGTCAATGTATTATTTGCGGAAGCTGTCAGTGCAAATGCCTTGTTCCATACAGTGCTGTTGACAGAACCAATCAGATACCACCAGTCAGTTGCTACTTCAGTGCCGGAAGCAGCCTCAGTAGTGCCTGCCGATGCTTCTTCACCCCACTCGGCAACGGTGAAAGAACCTACGGTTGCGGGAGCGCCCAGACCACCTTGCCCGGCATCTCCGGCACCACCTTTAACGGTAACAGTTGCAGTAGCTACAGCTCCGGCCACGAATGTGTAGTTCGCGGCAAGCTGGAAAGCATAAGTGTCACCGGCGAGAGTAGAGACATAGATGACAGGGTTGGTCTCTTCAGGGTATAGTATTACTACATATTTACCTTCGACGACCTCAGGAGTAACAGGGTCTGCAACCTTATTACCAGCCGTCACGGTATTGGCAAGAAGATTGACTGTTCCGGTCTGGGTGATGTTGCCAATCTTGACTTCCTTGACTGCATCATTCTCCAAGGCAGTTGCATCTACGGTAACGACCAGCTTTGCGAATGGATGCTTGAAAGGAAGAACGACATCGTTACCCTTTGCAGCACTCACATATGCCGTCATGAATTTGTTGGCATGCTCATAGTTGTTGATAACATACTCGAAGCTGCCATCCTGTACATCTTCAGTAGTACCGTCATAAGGATACATTGCAGCGAAAGGTGTGGGATCTGTCTGGGTAGCACCCCAATAAAGTGTAGTAGCACTTTCAAGGGTTTTACCGGCTTTAACGGTAAACTGAACGTTGTTCCTGTTAATAGGATCACCTGCAAAGACGCCGACCACCTGATCAGCCGCTTCAATAGCCTCAGCCTTGACGGTATAAGTGCCAATGTTCTGGGCGACAAAACGTACCGGACTGTTAGTATCGGCCACGTAAACACCTTCGGCCTTCTTACAGCCGACCAGTGCGAGTGCGGCAAGGGCCGCAGCAAAAATCACTTTTTTCATTTTGTTCGTTTTTTGGTTAAACTTATATAAATACTTAGTTTTCAATAATATATCCCCACGGCTCCAAGCTCCGCCCATCCGGCAGGACCCAGGCATCCGGGGTGAGGTTGGCGATGACGGTCACCGCGTTGCCCGCCACGCTGCGGCGGAAGGCCAGCACACCTTCCGGGTAACCTTCCAGCCACTCGGCCTGGCCGCCCCGCTCGCCGGCAGCGAGGGCCGGATTGGCATGTTTCAGCGCCGTAAGCTCCTGATAGAAAGCGGTAAAGGTATTAGGCGTCCAATCCGTCACCGGGTCTTTCTCGAAGAAAAGGAAGCGATGGTCCCAGCCGATTTCCTGTCCCGTATAAATCAGGGGCAGTCCCTTGGGCAGGGTGAAGCACAGCACGGCCATGACGCGGTTCGCCAGGCCCATTCGCTCGAATTCCGTTCCCGCCCAGCTGTTCTCGTCATGGTTGGTCGTGAACATCATCCGGAAGGCTGTTGCCGGCGTATTTTCCTTGTCTTTTTCAATATAGGCGCGGATATCCTGCGCGGTCCGCTTCCCCTGCGCCACATCGTTCAGCAGGTGATGCAGTTCCCAGGAATAGGTGGCGTCGAAGGTCGTCGCCGGGTCGGACAGGGCGGCATCTTCCGCCTCCGCCAGCCAGAAGCACTGCGGATAATCCTTGCGGATGGCGGGAATCTGCCACTCCCAATACGTCGTCGGCACCATCCCGGCCATGTCGCAGCGGAAGCCGTCCACGCCCTTCTCCAGCCAGAAACGCAGGCCTTTGTCCATCTCTTCGGGCACGGCCGGGTTGGCGTAATTCAGGGTGCGGGTATCGTTCCAGTCGGCGTCGAAAGTAGGCCGTCCGAGCGAATCAAGTTTATAATAATCAGGATGTTCCGTAATCCAGCGATGATCCGGAGCCGTATGGTTCGGGACCCAGTCCAGAATCAGCTTCATGCCCTGCGCATGGGCAGCGGCGAGCAGGCTTTCGAAGTCGGCCATCGTGCCGAACTGCGGGTTGACGTCCTGATAGTCGCGGACCGCGTAATACGAGCCCAGGGTCCCTTTGCGCTCGGCCTCGCCGATGGGATAGACCGGCATCAGCCAGAGGATGTCCACCCCCAGCTTCTTCAGACGCGGCAACGCAGCCTCAACGGCTTTGAAGGTGCCCTCCTGCGAGAACTGGCGTACATTGACTTCATACAAAACGGCATCATAGGTCCACGCGGCATGCGGGGCTTTTTCCTTCGAACAGGCAATCGCCAGCACGGCCATCGCCAAAACGGTTATCAGTTTTCTTGTCATACGTCTGTGATTCTACTCGAAAATCGGCATAAATTTACAAAAAAAAACCTACCGTTGAATCATTTTATATAACTAATTTATAGCGATATGGCTTCTACATGCGTATAACGCGGTTCGGGCATCCGCGCCTGTTTTTTGCGCAGATGCCCGAAATCTTTCCGACCCGGAAAAACTACAGACGGGTCACCAGTTCGTCCAGTGCTTTGCGGACGCCGTGCCGTTCGGACGGTTCTTTGTCGGGATAGCCCACCGGGAAAAGGACGACCGGTTCATAGTCGCCCATATCCAGGACTTCCTTGACCTTCGCCGGGTCGAAAGACCCTACCCAGGTGGTGCCCAGCCCGAGGTCGGCGATTTCCATCATCAGATGAGTGCCCACGATGGCGGCATCGATTTCCGCTCCGTTCTTGCCGTCGTACTTGCGGACCCAGGCATCGCCGCTCTTGCAGCCGACGACCAGCACCAGGCTGGCACCGAACAGATACTGCGTCGCAGCGCCCAGTTTCTCCAGTAGTTCCGGCTGACGGACCACCCAGATATGGACCGGCTGTTTGTTGACGGCGGTCGGCGCCATCCGGCCCGCCTCCAGAATCTGGTCCAGGAGTCCGTCCGGAACAGGTTTGTCGGTAAAGGCCCGGCAGGAATAGCGTGCCTTGGCCAGGTCCAGGAAACCGGACTTCTTGGGGGTAATACGCTGATGGACATCTCGGAATGCAGCCCGGTGATGGATACGGCTGATATCGCTGAGCCTGTGGAAAAGATTCTTTTTCATCGCAGGAAAGATTAAGCGGTTAAACAATCGTTTCTGCAAGATAAGTATTTTCCGCCTTTTTTGCAATTTTTTTTCTAACTTTGCAGGCTCAAATTGATTTGATATGAAAGGACTCGGAACCATTTTGATGTTGGTGTTGTCCAACGTCTTTATGACATTCGCGTGGTACGGCCACCTGAAGCTGCAGGAGATGAAGATTTCGGACGGCTGGCCGCTCATCCTGATTATCCTGTTCTCCTGGGGCATCGCCTTCTTCGAATACTGTCTTACCGTCCCGGCCAACCGCATCGGGTTCATCGGCAACGGCGGGCCTTTCAACCTGCTGCAATTAAAAGTGATTCAGGAAGTTATCTCGTTGACGGTCTTCACCGTCATCGTGATGTTTTTCTTCAAGGGGCAGGCGCTGCAGTGGAACCATTTCGCCGCATTTATCTGCCTGGTCCTCGCCGTATTCTTCGTATTCTTGAAGTAAGACGTTGTTTCCGTTTCTATAACCTGCATCATTTTTCCTGCCGTCGCGCGATGCGCGACCCCTCCCAAATACGGGTATACGGGGGAATAGGATTCCCCCGAACCCCCTGCGGCCTTTATTCCCTCCACGACTTGCCTCGTTGACGCGGAACCAGCGGCAAGT